>NZ_JBHNZD010000036.1:0-33042 GCF_054960375.1 Alteromonas sp. G4i35
GGAAGCCTTGCTTCCGTTTTAAAAGAGCTATCAAATGATTATTTAGGCGACCAATCAAATTTTTTGAAAGGTTCGTCTACAGGCGTATCGGCCAAATGATTGGTATAATTACTCATCACTTTTTGCGCCAATATAAGTATGATTTCTAACAATTGCTGATGCTTGTATCCAGCGCTGTAAAATGCGTCAAGCTGCGCATTATCAACATTACCTCGCCCGCGAGTTACAGCCAGCACAGTTTCTTTAAGCGTATTCAATTTGCTGTCAGACAGTGTTTCATCGTTTCGCAACTCTTCAATTAGGTCATCGCGCACTTTCATACTCTTAGCAATACCCGTATGCGCTGGAACGCAGTAATGACACGCGTGCTCTACATTCACTGCCTGCCAAACCACCGTTAACTCTTCTGCATTGAACGATGTTTCTTGCGCTAGTTTATGCAGCACTTGATAGCCTTCAAGCAAAGTCGGCGCTTCTGCCATTACTGCATGTAGATTTGGAATCATTCCAAATGCTGCTTGCGAATTATCAAGTAAAGGCTTCGCTGCTTCTGGCGCACTCTCTTTCGTGTGTAAAGTAAAATCGCTCATGTCACTCTCCTATTGATGTGATCAAAAACTGCAAGCAACGCTTTGCGCTACTCACTACTCGTATGCCAATAATAATAGGTTTACTTGAACGATCGTTCAAGCGATAATTGAACATATGTTCAAAATATTCACGTATAAGGTATGCAGCGATGAAATATGACCACGATGAGATTATAGAAAAAGCCACTACGCTTTTTTGGCAACGAGGCTTTCAGGCGGCTGGCATGCGTGATATTCAGCAGGCATTGGATATGCGCCCCGGTAGTATTTATGCGCGTTTTCAAAGCAAAGAAGGTTTATTCAAACTTGTTGTTGAGCATTATGCAGACAACAGTGCAAAACGTTTAAAGCAAGTCACAGAAGCTCAATCACCTTTAGATGCTCTTTATCACTTTTTTGAAACAGCATTAACTGGCCCCGACGAGCAACGCTACATGCGCCAGTGCTTGCTGGTTAAGTCTATTGCAGAATTAGAACTCATTGGTGATATTGCGAAAAAAGCTGTACTTGAGAGCATGCAAACCCTAAAGGCTGGTTTTAGAAATATTATTGAAGCCTGTATCGAAAAAGGTGAGCTGCCTGAACATACGCCAACGTCAACAGCCGCAGAGTGGCTTCAAAATCAGTTCGTTGGCTTACGAGCGTTTGCCTTACTGCAAGACGATAATCAAACAACTATTAAGATGATAGACAAAGTCATTATCGACTTGAGAGGACAATGGCCACAACAAACACATTAATGTAGATGAAGGCTTACAAAAACTGACGCAGTGCATTTCATGAAAATTGCCGTGAAACCAGTTGGATGAGCCCTTGTTTACTTAAACAAGCGGTCCGGAATGAACCGTTTAATCCAAGTGGAAAAACCATTTTTGTCCGTTTTCACATTAACGTAGGCTCGCTTTACCTCAACCCACTGTTCCTGGTCAACAGTCACTCTACCATCAGCAAACGGTACATATAGCTGATCGCCTTCAAAGTGGGTTCTAAATTCTAAGTAAAAGTCGCCGTGTAACTCCTCAAGTAAGGCATCGGACTCCCCTAACCCGTTGGGGAGGAAGTAATGAAACCGAGTGAGAATAAGACTTCCTTCAGCACTTAACTGGTAACTGCCTGCATAGCCATCCCAGCAGGCAGACATCACCACAACCTTTTCAGGGTCAGGTTTACTCTTCAACTGATAAAAGTGTTTTTCGCCTTCGTCTGCTGGATGCCCTTGCCAAATATAATAAAGGCTATAGCCTTTTAGATTAACCCACGGACATTGATTGGAGAACCCTTGCGAAAATTGTACGGTCATTCCTTTGAACCTTTGAAAAAGTGAATTGATTTGAGTTCGGCAAGTGGCTAGATTTTGTGACTTTTTAAACCTAAGCAGCAGCTAAGAGAACAGTAACCGCAACAACTGGGCGATAAGCAAAATCCCCATTAAGGGCCAAATCCACTTAGCCCATTTCGCAGCATCCTCATTACTGATTCGCATTTTAGAGCGTTCTATTAGCGGTATAATCAATGCTAGCGCACCAAATAACACCGCCAGTAAAATTAACACTTCCATTATCGTAACCCTATCGCATATTTGAGCACTTCTTGTTTAGCAGGCTCTATGCGCTGCGCCACAGAAAGAAGCTGGTTTCTTATCCATTTTATGGGGGCAACGTCATTGCTAAACAAGGTATAAAACCCATCCATTGCCGTCATCATCACCAAATTATCTCGCTTTCGTGGCTTTTCATAATTGCTGATAAGCCTTTGAGAAAATACTTTATCGGTTAGCGACAATGCGTTGTCGCTACCGAATGGCTTGAATTCAGTACACACAGAAAGAAAGGTTTCTACATCTTTAAAACCTAAATTAACCCCCTGTCCGGCAAGCGGATTAATAGTGTGTGCTGCATCACCAACTAACGCACAACAGCCTTTCACATAGTGATTGGCATGAGAACGGGTAAGCGGAAAAATCGCTTTATCAATAACCGAAAAGCGATTGCCATTTCTGGTCAATTCATCGGGAAACGTTTTAAGAATTTCACTTTCAAGTTGGCTCGCTTTTAAACTTTTAATCCGTTTGAGTTCGTCAGGCGAGTCATACCAAACCAGCGAAGCGAAGTTATCAAACATAGGTAAAAAGGCTTTAGGGCCACTCGATGTAAACTGCTGCCAGGTTACAGGTTCAACGGCGTTCTCCATCTTTATAGTGATCCCCATCGCCTGCTGCGCATATTGCCAACCTGTGGTGCCAATGCCCGCCGCCTTTCTTACCTGAGAGTTTGCACCATCTGCGCCAACAAGCCAGCTCGCTTCAATGGTTCTGCCATTCGAAAGGCTGACCTTAGCCGTATTCGTTAATTGAATATCTTGCACCGTTTGTCCGGTAATGAGCTCTACATTGTCAAACTGCTTTAATGCGTGGTGGCACCCCAGCTGCAACAATCGGTTTTCCACAAAAAAGCCTAGCTGGGGCATGTCGATACTTTGTGCGGTAAAGTCTGTTCGATGGGCTGGGTCGTCCCACACGCTTAGGCCTGTGTAAGGTTTAACACGCATGGCGGCTATGTGTTCCCAAGCGCCAAGGGCTTTTAACAGCGTTACCGATGCTTCGCTGATGGCTGAAACCCTTAAGTCAGGCCCCTTCTCAGCGTTAAAAGGTGCTGGTAGATACGGCTCTATCACTGCTACCTTAAACTGCTGCTGAGCAAGTCCCAACGCAAGTGCAGCACCTACCATACCGCCGCCATTTATACAAAAATCGACCATTTACTCTCCTTAAAACACGCACTTGCATTATGTCTTAAAACACAAAGCGCTGTGAAGTAAAACGTAGAACTGGCTTGCCCTAGATCAATTCTTAACGAATCGTCTCAAGATACTGGGAATATGCTTGCATAACAGGTAAAATATGCGGCTATTTTGAACATCTTCCTGTAACTGACATTATCAGTGTTTTTTACGTGATGATTTAAGCGCCTCACGTAAAACAACATTCTGGCAGCCACCTTTTCTAAACAACGGTGAAACTGCTCTCACTTACAGGAACACTAACAGGTTATCGAATAGTTGTTATGACTAAAAAGCTGTATATCAAAACCTGGGGCTGTCAAATGAACGAGTACGACTCGGAGAAAATGGCAGACTTACTAGACTCAACGCATGGCTACAGTGCTGCTGAAAGTGCTGAAGAAGCCGATGTTATTTTGCTTAACACCTGCTCTATTCGTGAAAAAGCACAGGAAAAGGTGTTCCACCAGCTGGGACGTTGGAAAACACTTAAGCAAGATAAACCTGAACTTATTATCGGTGTGGGCGGCTGTGTAGCCTCTCAAGAAGGCGATACCATTCGTCAGCGCGCGCCATTCGTAGACTTAGTATTCGGTCCACAAACACTGCACCGCTTGCCTGAAATGATCAATCAGCTTCAGGGCGGCGCAAAATCAGTGATTGACGTGAGCTTCCCGGAAATTGAAAAGTTTGATCGCCTGCCTGAGCCACGTGCTGAAGGCCCAACGGCGTTTGTTTCAATCATGGAAGGCTGTTCAAAATACTGTACTTTCTGCGTAGTGCCTTACACTCGTGGTGAAGAAGTAAGCCGACCGGTTGACGACGTATTGCTTGAAATTGCTCAGCTTGCAGGTCAAGGCGTACGTGAAGTAAACCTTCTAGGTCAAAACGTTAACGCGTACCGCGGTGAAAATTACGACGGTACAATTTGTCGTTTCTCTGAGCTGCTTGAATTGGTAGCGGCCATCGACGGTATCGACAGAATTCGTTACACCACCTCACACCCGGTTGAATTTACTGATGACATTATAGAAGCATACGCGTCTATTCCGGAGTTAGTAGACCACCTACATTTGCCTGTTCAAAGCGGCTCTGACCGTATATTGAACTTGATGAAGCGTGGCCATACAGCAATCGAATACAAGTCTAAAATGCGTAAGCTGAAGAAAATTCGCCCGAACATTAGTTTGTCGAGTGACTTCATTATTGGTTTCCCAGGTGAAACAGATGCCGACTTTGAAGCCACCATGGATTTGATTCAGGCAGTCGATTACGACCTTAGCTTCAGCTTTATTTACAGTGCTCGCCCGGGTACGCCTGCTGCCGACGCAGTAGATGACGTAAGTGAAGAAACTAAGAAGCAGCGTCTTCACCTACTACAGCAGCGTATTACGCAACAGGCTCTTCGTATTGCTCGTCACATGGTTGGCACAGAGCAGCGAATTTTGGTTGAAGGTCCGTCAAAGAAAAACCCAATGGAGCTTTCGGGACGTACTGAAAATAACCGTGTAGTGAACTTCGAAGGCACACCAGACATGATTGGCGAATTCGTTGATGTAAACATCACTGACGTATTCACTAACTCATTACGTGGTGAAGTTGTGCGCAGAGAGAGCGAAATGGGCTTGCGTGTTGCCGTTTCGCCCCAATCTATCATGGCAAAGCATCAGGCAGATCTGCCCGATGAGCTTGGCGTGGGTCAATTTAACCCAGCCTAAATACATTTTATAGCGAGGAAAAAAGTAGCTTGAGTACATTGGTTAGTAACGAATTTGAATTAGAACCGGCAGATAGCAAACGTTTGTCGAGTTTATGTGGCCCCTTTGATGACAACATTAAACAAATTGAGCGCAGGTTAGGGGTAGAAATTACCTACCGAAATAACGCATTCAAGGTGTTGGGTGAACCGCAGCAAATAAAAAGTGCCAGCGAATTACTTAAGCTTCTTTATATAGAAACTCAGCCTATTAAGGGCCGTATTCCCGAGCTAGAAGCAGAACAAGTTCATCTTGCCATTCAAGAAGCCCGCGTTATTGAAAAAGACGCAACCGGCGGCTATGGCAAAGAAGTCAATATTAAGACCAAGCGCGGTGTGATTAAGCCGCGTAACCCTAACCAAGCGCAATATGTGGCGAACATTGTAAACCACGATATTACTTTTGGTATTGGACCTGCCGGTACGGGTAAAACCTACCTAGCGGTCGCTGCTGCTGTGGACGCGCTTGAGCGACAAGAAATTCGCCGTATCTTGCTTACCCGCCCGGCGGTAGAAGCGGGTGAAAAGCTCGGTTTCTTGCCCGGCGACCTTTCACAAAAAGTTGACCCGTACCTTCGTCCGCTTTACGACGCCCTATTTGAAATGTTGGGCTTCGAGAAAGTAGAAAAGCTTATGGAACGCAACGTCATTGAAGTTGCACCGCTGGCCTATATGCGCGGTCGAACGCTGAACGATGCCTTTATTATCCTGGATGAAAGTCAAAACACCACGGTAGAGCAAATGAAAATGTTCTTAACCCGTATTGGCTTCAATTCAAAAGCGGTGATCACCGGTGACATCACGCAGGTAGACTTACCTCGCGGTGCAAAATCAGGTCTTCGTCATGCTATTGAAGTGTTAAGTGAAGTGGATGACATTTCTTTCAACTTCTTTAATGCTGAAGACGTGGTCCGCCACCCTGTGGTTGCGCGCATCGTAAGAGCCTATGAAGTGCACGATGCTGAACAAGAGCGTCTTCGCAAAGCACGTAAAGAAGAAGCGTTGCGACTTCAACGTGAACAGGCTTCTCAAGACGATAACGCCACGCAAACGAAAGACGACAACGCATCGTGAGTGCCATTATTGATGTACAGCAAGCGTTTGAAGGTGACGAGGCCATTTTGTCGGCCATTCCCTCACCTTCGGAACTTGAGCTTTGGGCTAACGCCGTGCTCAAGTACGAAGGGTTAGCTGAGCAAGAAGTGACCATTCGCTTTACTGACGAAGCCGAAAGTCAAAGCCTTAACCATGAATACCGAGGAAAAGATAAACCTACAAATGTTTTATCTTTTCCGTTTGAAGCGCCTCCAGGTATAGAAATAAACCTTTTAGGCGACCTGGTTATTTGTGCCCCCGTTATTAGTCGAGAAGCCGAAGAACAGCATAAAGACGTAAGCAACCACTACGCGCACATGACTGTTCACGGGCTATTGCATTTAATGGGTTACGACCATATTGATGATGCGGAAGCTGAGGAAATGGAAAGCAAGGAAATTGATATTCTTGCGCACCTTGGCATTGCTAATCCTTACGAATCTATTGATTAACAATTCAATATAAACCATTGTTAGTTAAGTACTTTAACACTTAATAACAATAAAACATTGACGACCAGCGAGAACCATTTTAACGTTGGCGTTGAACTAACAATTAAACGGACATTATGAGCGACGATAATCCTCACTCTACCAACGGCTCATCAGGCAAGAGTTGGTTAGATAAACTAAAAAATTCAATTTCTGGCGAGCCGAGAAGTAAAGAAGAGTTAGTATCGGTTATTACTGATGCTGAACAGAACGAAATCATAGACCCACAAACCCGCGAAATGATTGAAGGGGTTATTGGGGTAAATGAAATGCGAGTAAGGGATATCATGATCCCTCGCGCTCAAATGACCACCATCGATGTAGAGCAAAAGGTAGAAGAGTTTTTACCTGTAATGCTTGAATCTGCTCACTCCCGTTTTCCCGTTATCAGCGAAGATAAAGACCACATCGAAGGTATTCTGTTAGCAAAAGATCTTTTAGCTTTTGCATTTAACGCGGAAAAAGAATTCAACCTTCGCGATATTCTGCGCCCTGCGGTTATTGTCCCAGAAAGCAAACGCGTGGACGTTCTGCTTAAAGAGTTCCGTCAGCAACGCTACCACATGGCCATTGTTGTAGATGAATATGGCGGTGTGTCTGGTCTAGTCACGATTGAAGATATCCTTGAAATTATCGTGGGTGAAATTGAAGACGAATACGATACGGAAGAAGATGGTACCGATGATATTCGCCCGTTAAATAAATCAACATACTCTGTTAAAGCCTTAACGCCGGTTGACGATTTTAACGAGTTTTTTGAAACCAAGTTTAGCGAAGAAGAAGCCGACACTATTGGCGGCATCGTGCTAAAAGCATTTGGTCATATGCCTGAAACCAATGATGAAATCACCATTGGCGACATTCAGTTTAAAGTGACTAACTCTGATAAGCGCCGACTTATCCAACTTAAGGTTTCAGTGCCTTCGCTCGAATAGTGAAGTAACGCAAACTACGCCTGTTTCAGCATAGGGCAGCATGATTTTATGCGTGCTCACCTTATGCTGACATAACAACTCTATTAACCACGATCAGATGACTCCTATGCTGAAACGGTTTACTCCCCACCTTCTTCTTTTACTAAGTGGTGCAAGCTTAACCCTTGCTTTCGCTCCCTTTAACATGTGGCTTTTAACTATTCCTGCGCTTGCACTTGCTATACGTCAGGTGATAAAGCTCAAACATCGCCCATTTTTAGCCGGATGGCTGTTCGGTGCGGGATGGTTTGGAGCGGGTATAAGCTGGGTTCATGTGAGCATTGCCGACTTTGGCGGGCTTCCTATTGCGGCATCTATTGGCATTATGGCGTTACTATGTGGCTACTTATCGCTTTATCCTGCGCTTGCCACCAAGTTAACCGCCAAGTTCTTCTCTCCTCAATTGTGGCCAATGACGTTACCTCTTTTCTGGGTTGCGGCTGAGTGGTTACGAAGCTGGATGCTAACCGGCTTTCCATGGTTATCTTTAGGGTATAGTCAACTAGAGAGCCCTCTTTCAGGCTTTGCGCCAATCATCGGAGAAACGGGAATAAGCGCGCTTATCGTTATCAGCGCTACGCTATTTGCGTTGATACACAATAAGCGAACTTTCGCCAACGCAGTGCTAGTGGCACTGTGCTTATTTACCAGTGGCTACCTTCTTAAACAACATACTTGGGTTGCCCCCCAAAAAAACTACTCAGTAGGCATGGCTCAAGGCAACATCGCGCAAAGTCTGCGATGGGTGCCAGAGCAAGATGGTCCAACCATGGACACCTATTGGAAATTAACTGAAAGCTTATGGGATAACGACCTCATCATTTGGCCTGAAGCCGCGGTTCCTAAGTTAGAACCATTAGCCCAACCTTATCTTGCTAAAGTTAACGAAAGAGCCTTTCAAGAGAACACGGCACTTATTACGGGTATTGTTAATTACAACTGGGAAACTGATGAAGCGTGGAACAACCTAATTGTGCTAGGTAAACGTACGCCAGATGCCGCTTATCCCGACTATCAATATTTCCACAACAACCGATTTTCGAAACATCATCTATTGCCCGTAGGCGAATTCGTACCTTTTGAAGACTGGCTTCGCCCGCTCGCTCCCCTATTCGATTTACCTATGTCATCATTCTCTCGAGGTGACTATCAACAGGCAAACCTTGAAGCTAACGGCATTCACCTAGCCCCCGCTATCTGTTTTGAAATTGCGTTTCCTCATCAAGTGATGGCAAATGTATATGAAAATACCGACATGATCATAACCGTGAGTAATGATGCGTGGTTTGGTCACTCACATGGACCTGCTCAGCATTTGCAGATAGCGCAAATGCGCGCCCTTGAGTTAGGCCGCCCTGTCGTTAGAGCGACAAATAATGGCATTACGGCTTTTATAGACCACAGAGGCGAAATAACTGCTCGGCTACCTCAATTCATGGCAGGTAATATTTCGGCGCCAGTTGTCGCAACCAGAGGGTTTACACCGTATTACCATCTTCAAGAGCTAGGTGTTTGGTTTATAGTTATTTTGCTATTTGTTAGTGCGTTGCTTCTTAGACGAAGACAGAGATGATCTGTACAAGTTAAAGGTACCGACACAATAGTCATTCAATAATAATACTAACTCGATGTAGGACATGCTGAGCTTATTTTTTGCAAAGTTCAATGTGTGCTAATTAAGGAAATACTTGTGAACTGGGTTTCTCTTTTTTCAAAAAAACTACTCACCTTTTCAATCACTGCCATTGTTTGCTCTACTGCTGTTTTGGCAGAGACAACGGTTATTACTGCAGATCGCATGATAGACGTTGCTAACGGGAAAGTCGTCAAACAGGCGGCTGTTATTGTAACGGACAATATAATTACTGCATCTGGTCGCCTTAAAGACCTGACAGTTCCAAACGAAGCAACACGTATTGATTTAGGCAATGCCACGCTAATGCCTGGGTTAATGGATATGCACGTACACTTAACCAGTGATGCAACTCGACACGGGTACAAGCGTTTAGAAGTATCACTGCCCCGCGCGGCTATTACTGGCGTTAAACACGCTAAAGCAACGTTAGATGCAGGTTTTACCACTGTGCGTAATGTGGGCGCACCTGGTTTTGCTGATGTTGCGTTAAGAGATGCCATCAACGCGGGCGACGTAGTGGGACCGCGCATGTTTGTAGCTGGGCCAAGCCTGGGCGTAACTGGCGGCCATTGTGACAGCAATCTTTTGCCCTATGAGTATGACAATTATAGCGAAGGTGTAGCCGATGGCCCGTGGGAAGTACGCAAAAAAGTACGTCGAAATATTAAGTACGGCGCTACCGTGATCAAATTCTGCGCTACAGGTGGCGTTTTGTCTAAAGGCACAAAGGTAGGTGCACAGCAATACACATTCGAAGAAATGAAAGCCCTCATTGATGAGGCCCATTTGCGTGGTTTGACAGTAGCGACTCATGCTCATGGCACTAATGGCATTAAAGCAGCCATTAAAGCGGGTGTAGATTCAGTAGAACACGTAAGTTTGCTTGATGACGAAGCGATAGATTTAGCGAAAAAGAACGGTACTTACTTCTCTATGGATATTTACGTAACTGAATATATTCTGGGTGAAGGAGAGAAAGCTGGTATTCTAGAAGAAAGCCTGAATAAAGAGCGTATTGTTGGTAAAACTCAGCGCGAAAACTTTGAGAAGGCAGTTAAAGCTGGTGTAAATATGGTATTTGGTTCCGATGCCGGGGTTTACCCTCACGGTGATAATCCTAAGCAGTTTGCCCGGATGGTGAAGTTCGGTATGACCCCCATTCAGGCTATTCAAGCTGCTACTATTAACCCTGCCCGCTTACTGAAACAAGAAGCTACCCTTGGAAGTTTGGAAAAAGGTAAGCTGGCAGATATCGTCGCAGTGCCCGGCAACCCACTAGATGATATGAGCCTTATGGAAAAAGTGGGCTTTGTTATGAAAGATGGACAAATTGTGAAGCAGTACGCGATGTGATGAATGGCCGCTAAAGGAAAAATTTTAGTTTGTAGTTCATAGATTGCAGCTTGCTGCACAGAGCAGAGGATAGCCGCTACGCAAGGTTAATAGCTTAGCAATACATCACACTGCATCAGACTAAAAAATAAAAAACGGCGCTAACTTCATTTGAAGTAGCGCCGTTTTTGTTAGCAGCAACTACCTTACAACAGATAGGTAGTCTACCCTGTTAAGCGTTACCTGCCGCCTGAATAGCAGTAAGTGCTATGGTAAATACAATATCGTCAACCAATGCACCGCGACTTAAATCGTTAACGGGCTTTCGCATGCCTTGCAGCATTGGGCCAATACACACTAGATCGAAGCTACGCTGTACCGCTTTGTAAGTGGTATTTCCGGTATTGAGGTCAGGAAAAACAAACACGTTTGCCTTACCAGCAACAGGGCTATTTGGTGCCTTGCTCTTGCCCACACTTTCGATAGCCGCTGCATCGTATTGAAGTGGACCATCAATAAGTAAATCAGGGCGAAGGCTTTGCGCAATTTTGGTCGCTTCTCTCACCTTTTCTACATCGCTTCCTGCACCTGACGAACCAGTGCTGTAGCTAATCATCGCAACCCGCGGTTCAATGCCAAACATTTGTGCAGATTCCGCAGATTGAATAGCAATATCAGCGAGCTGTTGAGCGTTGGGATCTGGGTTAATTGCACAGTCGCCGTAAACCAAAACTTGGTCAGGCAACAGCATAAAAAATACTGACGACACCAAAGACGCGTTTTCAGCGGTCTTTATTAACTGGAGCGCTGGGCGAATAGTGTTCGCAGTTGTATTTACTGCACCTGACACTAATCCATCCACGTCATCTTGCTGAAGCATCATCGTGCCCAGAGTTACGTTATCTTCTAACAACTCTTGGGCAACCACTTTCGTCACACCTTTATGGCCGCGTAGCGCCACTAAGCTCTCAACATAGTCTTTTTTAATGGCCGACGGCGAGAGAATCTCAACGCCTTCGCTCAGTACAACACCTTGCTGTTCTGCTACCCGTCTAATCTCAGTTTCATCGCCTAGCAATACAGGACGAGCAAGACCCCGTTTGGCACAAATAGAGGCCGCCACCACGGTTCTTGGCTCGTTTCCTTCAGGAAGCACAATGCGTTTATTTACCTGCCTTGCACGGTTTGTTAGGTAAAAACGAAACGCTGATGGAGAGAGTTTTTTCTGGCGCGACACTTTTTGGGTAAGTGAATTTACCCAACTTGCGTCTAAACTTTCCGCAGTGTGAACCATCACCTTTTCAATGCGTTTACTGTCATCTACAGGTACTTCCTGATTAAAAGCGTGAAGTGCTTGTGCTGTTTGCCACGTATTGGAATTTACCAGCATAACCGGTAAACCCGTTTCCATGGCCTGGCTACACAACGCCATAATGTTTTCATCCGGCTGATAGCCGCCGGTAAGCAAGAGCGCGCCTAGCTTTGTGCCGTTTAATGCAGCTAAACAGCACGAAACAAAAACATCGCCGCGATCACCCGACATTACAAGTAGCGCTCCCGGCTTTAAGGTGTGCGTCATATTGTGAATTTCTCGCGCGCAAAACGTGACACTACTTAAACGCCGCTCAGCCAACTCGCCTTCGTTTAACAAGCTAGCGTTAAGATGCTTCGCTACGTCGGTGGCGCGAGGAGATACTAAATCAGCGCTCCAGTCAATTGTGCCAAGTAGACTCAAGCCCTTTTTGAAAATAGGCAAATCACGTAAGGCTTGGGTTCGCTCTTCGTCGTGCTCAGGGGCTTCTATTGCGCCAATATCAGCGCGTAAGCGACCATGTTCATCAAAAGGCGCGTTAACCTTGTTGAAGATACAGCCCACTACTTTTTGACTTTTGTGACCGCCATAGGTGTCTACAACGATTTCGAGGCGATGATTGATATCCGTGGTCGACTCATTTCCCGGCACAGCCACGAAAACGATGTCGGCATCAAGTGCCCGACTAATTTCTAAATTCAGGCGCTCTGCATAAGGATGATGGCGAGTTGTCACCAGTCCTTCAATAACAGTAACAGCCTCTTGAACACTGCTTTCTTCAAACCGCTCGATGATCTCCTCTAAGAGCTCATCGGTGCTGTCGTTACTGATCATTCGCTCTACGTATTCAAGCTCGAAAGGCGTGATGGGCGACACACTGGCATGGTGCGCAATAATTGCTGTAGAGCGCTCTTCGCCGTTATCGCCTTTACGTGGCTGTGCAACGGGCTTAAAGAAATTGAGCTTTATGCCTTGTTCCTCGATAGCACGAACAAGGCCCATGCTGACCGTAGTTAGGCCAACACTTGTGCCTACGGGGATCAACATAATTCTGCGAGACATAGTTACTCCTGCTTTTGCTAACGCGTTGGCGTTGCTTATATAATTTACGCGAAGGTTGCAGCTTCTGCGGCTATCACCCATTCTTCATTTGTAGGCACAACATAAACTGCCGTTGATGCGATATCAGCGGTAATCTTTCCACCTTGACCAAATCGCGCGTCGGTATTTCTTTGCTCATCTAAGCTAATTCCAAAGTGAGCGAAATACCCCATAGTTGTCTCACGAATAAGCGATGAGTTCTCCCCTATTCCGCCTGTAAATACAATAGCGTCTAACGTGGGTACGGCTACCATATAACCCGCGATGTATTTAGCTAAGCGATAGCAAAAAATTTCAATGGCCAATAATGCACCTTCGTGACCTTCAAGCGCCGCATCTTCAAGGGTTCGACAGTCGTTACTCAGCTCTGAGATACCAAGTAATCCAGACTGTTTGTTCAGTAAATCACTTATCTCATCTGCGGTTTTGCCAAGCTTCTTCTGCAACGTTCCCGGTAGACTCGGATCTAAGTCGCCACAGCGAGTGCCCATAACTAAACCTTCAAGAGGAATAAAGCCAAGGCTTGTGTCTACCGCCACACCTTTTTCTATAGCCGACACACTGCAGCCATTGCCTAGGTGGGCACTGATAATGCTGGTATCTGAAACCGGCTTCTCAAGAGTTTTTGCCATGCTATCAAGTATGAACTTGTGACTGGTTCCATGGAATCCGTAGCGTCTTATGCCGTGCTCGCGATAAAGCGACATGGGTAAAGCATAAATGAAGGCTTTTTGGGGTAAGGTTTGAAAGAAAGAAGTATCAAATACGACTACGTGAGGCAGGTCAGGGTAAGCCTCTTGCGCCGTGACGATCCCCTTTAGGTTCGCCATATTATGAAGCGGAGCCATGCTTGCATAATCTTCAATTGCTTTTAGTACGCTATCATCGACAAGTGCAGCCTGCTTAAACTTTTCACCACCATGAACAACACGATGCCCTATTGCGATAGGCTTAACGCCCGTACTAGCGATAACTTCTGAAATTGCGCTTAACGCTTCGGTATGGCCAGCTTTTTCAGGTAGTGCGCGTTTTTCTTTTTTGCCGTTTAACTTGTAAGACAAACTAGCATCACTATTACCTAGTGCTTCAGCAATACCAGACAGTCCAGCCTCTCCAGTGTCAGCGTCAATTATCGCGAACTTTACGGACGAACTGCCGCAATTTAAAACTATAACTTCTTTCTTCATTTTTTAAATTTACAAATAAAAGTGGTAAGACATTTTGCTTAACCAAATTGTAGCATTTATAAACAACCGGATTGGTTAAACAATTGCTAAATGTTTTATAAAAAACATCGCATACACTTATTGTATGTGAGGTTTTTTCTCAATATTTATTGAAAAGCACGCGATTCATTTCATGCCGTAAAAAAAGAAACAAATAAAACCAATAAATACATACACTTAAAATTAAATCCAAGTTTTTTGGAAAAAATATGCATTTTCTTTCTTGAAAAGTATTTGGGCCATTCCTATATATGTTTTGTCGACGCTGAAAGGTCAGGTCGACAAAACCGCCGCCGCAGAGTCGGGGCATTTAAACTTTTAACATATTGCTTAATTTTGAGGATATGACTATGCGTACTATCGATCTATCTCCACTTTACCGTTCATTCATTGGTTCTGATCACCTAGCGTCATTAATTGACGCAGCATCTCGTGCTGAGAAGCAAAGTACCTACCCGCCGTATAACATAGAGTTACTTGGCGATGACAAGTATCGTGTAACCATGGCTATTGCCGGCTTTAGTAAAGACGACGTTTCTATTCAGGTTGAAGAAAACACGTTGACGATTACGGGCACGAAGAAAACGGAAGCGGACGATAAAGAAAGCAAAGAGCGTAAGTTCTTACACAAGGGCATTTCAGAGCGTAACTTTGAGCGTAAATTCCAACTTGGCGACCATGTAAAAGTGCTAGCTGCAGATATGGAAAACGGTCTGTTACACATCGATATGGAGCGAGTCATTCCTGAAGCCAAGAAGCCTCGTCAAATAGAGATTGGTTCTCGTTTAATTGAAAATTAATAGTTAGTTTCTTGGTTTGTTTCCCAACTTTTAGCGGCGCCTTTCGGCGCCGTTTTTTTGGGCTTAAAAAAATCGCTTTTCGTTGCCGCTTACCCGTTACTCACGCGTTGTCGATTTCAATGGCGTAATCAGCTTTACCCGATTCACCAGACTTAAAGTTACCTCGAAGGTTTTTTCCCGTCAGTTCACCTGTAGCAGACCCTTCAATTGATATAAATTCGCTGCTTGCAACTCCATTCTCAAACTTACCGGCATGCTGAAAAGTAACCGTGCCGCGCATACCGTTTACTACGCCAACGAAGGTTTCAAACCCGGTAAATTTGGCAGACATCTGAGATTGATAAGACATCAAAAACTCGACATTAGATTCGCCACTCATTTCACCAGAATACACCTGCTTAATACTAGCGTGAGATACCTTAATTCCCTCTGATCTTTCACTAAGTGTGTCTTCGTCCCATTGAGTAATGGAAAAACTTCCTTTGAACGCCATAAATATCTCTTTATAAATGGTTTTTAGTTATAAACTGTAAACCCTAGCTTCTCAGAAAGAAAAAAACAGTCAGCAAATTGTAACAGGGTGTTTAGATAATCCCCTTAAGCATGGCTAACCCCACTGCGTTACAGGTGCTTGCGTCCTTGATTTCTCCACGTTTTATTTTCTCCTTTAACTCATTTAAGGAGAGTGAAACAACGCGCAAGTCTTCTTCCTCAACATCGAGTTTTTGTGCGCCTTGGGTGAGGCCTTTAGCTACATAAATGTGATAACCCTGATTACAAAAACCGTATGCTAAATATTGAAAACCCACATATTCCATTGAATCTGCAGTTAAGCCAGTCTCTTCTTTAAGTTCACCTTTCGCCAATTCAACAGGGTCGACATCAGGGTTACTTTCCCATGCACCTTGAGGCAACTCAAGCTGGCGCTCTTTTATGGTATAGCGATATTGCTCAACCATGTAAACCGTATCGCCTTCTATCGGCAAAATAATAGCGAAGTCAGGCTTTTCCACCACGCCGTAAATGCCTTCGTTTCCACTGCTGCGTTGTATTTTGTCTTCTCTTACGCGAAGCCATTTGTTTTCGTACACAACTTTTGTATCTAGTGTTTTAATATCAGCCATGCCTCACTCCTCACTCACTGTCTTTTTCGTTTCGAAGAAAACCTGCACTTTCTTCCGTCTCTTTAAGTGTTAGGCGATCGTCAGGGTTTTTATTAAACGCTCGGGTTTGTTGATTAACTTGATGAATGGTACTTGCATTGGCTAAGTCTGATTCATTAGTGATTGAAGCGATGGTCTCTCTACCGCGTAAGAATGCTTTAATTTCGTCGACGATTTCCTTCAATTCTCCGTCGTTTTTGTTCATTCCCATTACAAAGCGCGGGGCTTCCAGATTGTTCATACCGCTAGTGGCGAATATAGAAGTGTTAATTCGGCTAGTAATGATCCACGGTGTGATACTGCTTCTAACTACGACATTTTCAGACCGTGTAGAATCGTGAATTGCCATACCTGTTGAAACTCTAGACTCGGTATACGTGCCTTCGGTTTTCATGTACATCAGCAAAGAGTTAAAGTTCAGCTCGCCCCAAAACATGTGAGACGCGTTATTTAAAATACTTCCTGCCGCTCTGAAAGTAAGCCAAGCGAATATCAGCATGAGCAAATTATTGACCATAGAAAAAGCATTGTTCAACAGTGCGCTGTTATCTATACCGATATTGATAACCAGATGTAGTAGCTCAGCGAGCTGTACGCCAGATGAGTAAAACAATACCGCGGCAACAACGACGGCAACTTGCGCAATGGCGCTCAGCGTTACTTTAGCCCCTCTGGGTAATGCCAACCCCTCACTGAGGGTTGGCTGAGTTTCTATCAGTAATTCCCCTTCGAAACTACCCTTCCCTTCAGCCTGCTCTTTAAGCTTAGGAACAAAGTCTGCGTATATTCTGTTTGGGACTTCCTTGTAACGACGGTTGGCAAGCACGATGTTTTCTATATTGATAAAAATCTCATTGGGATGAACAGACTCTTGCATGTTTGCTCGAAATTCGCTGACTTCAGTTTGTGGTGTCACTAAATCCATGCGCTTTTTAAGTAATGGAAATACAAGACCTATCACCACGCCGATACTGATGAAAAGGTATACAAAGTTCAGCCAAGCGCTAAAAAAAGCGTGTTCTTCAGACCAGGTTTTAAGTTCATTGATATTACTTCCCACCACACCATCGAGAAACACACCCGCACCAAGAGGAACGACTAGTGCTAATCCAATGATTACACCAATTGACAACCCTCCCGCTTTAGCAAGTTGCGAGTTTCCTTCGTTATGGATGCCCTTTGCCGTAGAGGTCCAGTTGGCAACAAAATAGATAAGCAATACCAAAGAAAGAACAGGCATAACGACAATTTTTGCGACTTCACCTGCAAAGCCATTACTTACTAAAAAATAGACGATGGCGTAGGTAACTAAGCCCACGATAAGTGTCGCCCCCATGGCTAAAATTTCTTGGGCAAGATGGCGTAGCGGGTAAGGTAAGAAAACAAGCTTAGGAAAAACGCTGTGAACTAGCCGAGCGAGCCAGCCTTTTGGCTCCTCAAAGGTAGTATTTCGTCTTCCCATAAGCATAGAGTGCAGTGACTCTTTTGAGTAAAGCAGGGATTTTTGCTCTGCCTGAGCAGCATCTTGTTCAGATTTTGAGAAGTTGTAGGCCAGTGAAGTGGGAACCGTTCTACCTACAAAAAAGCGCATAAGTTGAAGGATACCAACCGCCGTATGGCGTATTCCCGATACCACTAAAACAAAACCAACCGCTAGCAAGGTATAGCCTTTCACCTTGTTGGCGTCAAATATTGCCGGCACTGTGAAAACAACGTAAACCGCTAACAATAGCGTTAAGACACCACCCAGTGTTCTAAGCGCTCCTTCTGTCTTAAATGGGTTCTTTATCCCTAGCGTCTGAGAACCAAAATCATAAGCCATGATGCATCCTTTCGAAAACAAAAGGAAAAATCATACTTAGTGTAAGTAGATTGAGCAATGATTTTAAGTAGAGCGCCCCGCCAGTCAGAGACTACAATTTTTTAAGCTCGGGCTATTAACCGTTCTTAATCTACGTTAAACCCCGCAATAGTGCGTTGCAGTAACTGGTTGTTGCGCTGCATTAAATCGCATGTATTTTGGGATAGGAAAACGCAAAAGTGAGCTAACGGGACAGCGTCATCACTTAATTTTATTCTTAAAGTACGAGCGCAGGAACAGGGTTAACCGTTGAGTTCAATCAATGCTTATTAAACAACAATACACAGGCAAGAAAGTTAAAAAACGCTTTGGCTTAACAGATTACAAATCCATGATCGGATTCAGAAGTTTTGTGACGGAAAATAAAGCCAGCAGAAGGACTCTGCTGGCTTGCGTAGTTAGATATATTCTACTTCGATGATTTCAACTTCAACTGCGCCGGCTGGCGTTTGAATCGTTACCATGTCATCAAGCTCTTTGCCTATTAGACCACGAGCGATAGGTGAATTAACCGAAATCAAGTTGTTCTTAATATCAGCTTCGTCATCACCAACAATACGGTAGGTGGTTTCTTCATCGGTATCGACGTTTAGAATGGTTACGGTAGTACCGAAAATAACCTTACCCGTATTTTCCATTTTGGTAACGTCGATAATCTGTGCATTTGATAGCTTGCCTTCAATATCTTGAATGCGGCCTTCACAGAAGCTTTGCTGCTCACGGGCCGCGTGATACTCAGCATTTTCTTTTAAGTCACCATGTTCACGTGCTTCGGCAATAGACTCGATAATACGTGGGCGTGTTTTGGTTTTTAGCTCATTTAATTCGTCACGCAGCATTTGAGCGCCGCGCGCTGTCATTGGATACTGACTCATGAATACCGTCTCACTTAGCTAGTAATTTAAACAGAAAAGTGCGCCGCGAAGGCGCACTTTTTATTCGTTCACACAAATGTAATATTGCTAGGATACCTCGTATCCTAGCGTATGTCATTAGTGTTTGAGTCTAGCGTGTAGTTCTTGAACTGACGCCACTTTATTGCGGTCATCAGCAGACTTAGCACGGATAGTTGCGAACGCTGCGTTCATTGTCGTGGTGTAGGTTACCTTGTTTAGCAAGGCTTCACGACGAATGTACACTGAGTCGGTGATGGCTTGACGACCTTCTGTTGTATTAATCAAATACGCGTATTCGCCATTTTTGATTGCATCAACAATATTAGGGCGGCCTTCAGACATCTTATTAACCACAGTACTCATGATGCCTGCATCATAAAGCTCGGTAGCCGTACCGCGGGTAGCTTCAATGCTGAAGCCCGCTTCAACCAACGCTTTAGCTAAAGCAATCATACGAGGCTTGTCGGTATCACGTACTGAAATAAGCGCTTTACCTTGCTTAGGTAGTGGCGCACCCGCACCTAGGTTAGCCTTCGCATACGCCTCTTCAAAGGTATCACCAACGCCCATTACTTCACCCGTAGAGCGCATTTCTGGGCCTAGCAGTGGGTCAACACCTTGGAACTTAGCAAAAGGAAGCACCACTTCTTTCACAGAGTAGAACGGAGGAATAACTTCTTCTGTTACGCCCTGCTCGGCCAAGCTCACACCAGCCATGGCACGCGCTGCAACTTTTGCAAGAGGCACACCTGTTGCTTTAGACACGAATGGAACGGTACGTGCTGCACGAGGGTTAACCTCGATTAGGTATACTTCACCATCTTTAATCGCAAACTGTGTATTCATCAAGCCGACTACGCCAAGTTCAAGCGCCATGGCTTTAACTTGTTCACGCATAACATCTTGAATCTCTTTTGAAAGCGAGTGTGGTGGCAATGAACACGCAGAGTCGCCCGAGTGAACACCCGCTTGTTCAATGTGTTCCATAATGCCGCCAATCACTACGTCTTTCCCGTCGCAGATAGCATCGATATCAACTTCGATAGCATCGTCTAGGAACCTGTCTAGCAATACTGGCGCGTCGTTAGACACTTTAACCGCTTCATTTAGGTAGCGCTTAAGGTCTTTGATGTCATAAACGATTTCCATCGCACGACCACCTAGCACGTAGCTTGGGCGAACAACCAGCGGGAAGCCAATCTCTTCAGCCATAGTTAGCGCTTGCTCAACGTTTGTTACCGTGGCATTTGCAGGCTGCTTAAGATTAAGCTTGTTCACCATTTGCTGGAAGCGCTCACGGTCTTCAGCTCGGTCAATTGCTTCTGGCGACGTACCTATAACCGGTACACCGGCTGCTTCTAGGGCGCGAGCAAGTTTAAGTGGCGTTTGACCACCATACTGCACGATAACGCCTTTTGGCTGCTCTTTAGCAACGATTTCAAGCACATCTTCCAGCGTTACTGGCTCGAAGTAAAGACGATCTGATGTGTCGTAATCGGTAGAAACTGTCTCAGGGTTACAGTTAACCATAATGGTCTCGTAACCGTCTTCACGCATTGAAAGCGCCGCGTGAACACAGCAGTAGTCGAACTCAATACCTTGACCAATTCGGTTCGGGCCGCCGCCCAATACCATAATCTTGTCTTTGTCAGTCGGCGCTGCTTCACACTCTTCATCATACGTTGAATACATGTAAGCTGTGCTGGTAGAGAATTCTGCTGCACAAGTGTCTACACGTTTGTAGACAGGAGAAATACCAAAACCGCGACGGGTCTCACGAATATCGCTTTCTGCCACTTTGGTTAGCTCAGCAAGACGCGCATCAGAGAAACCTTTTCGCTTAAGTGCACGCATAAAGTCAGCATCAATACCCGGTAAGCCAAGCTCAGCCACTTTAGCTTCAAGAAGGATAAGGTCTTCAAGCTGCACTAAGTACCAACGGTCGATATTGGTAAGGTTGAATACTTCTTCAACCGTCATGCCCATACGGAATGCATCACCGATGTACCAAATACGCTCTGCACCAGGTTGACGAAGTTCATAAACCACTTTATTGCGTGATTCAGGGTCTTCAAGGTCAACCATTGGATTAAGGCCTGTCGCACCAACTTCAAGACCGCGTAGGGCTTTTTGTAGTGATTCTTGCTGGTTACGGCCAATGGCCATCACTTCACCTACAGACTTCATTTGGGTAGTCAGTCGGTCGTTTGCACCGGCAAACTTCTCAAAGTTAAAGCGTGGGATCTTAGTCACTACGTAGTCAATAGACGGCTCGAACGACGCTGGCGTTAGGCCGCCGGTAATATCGTTAGCCAGTTCGTCTAGCGTATAACCTACCGCAAGTTTCGCTGCTACTTTTGCAATTGGGAAACCCGTTGCTTTAGAAGCAAGCGCAGATGAACGCGATACGCGAGGATTCATTTCGATGATTACTACACGACCAGTTTTCGGATCTACACCGAACTGTACGTTTGAACCACCGGTTTCAACACCAATCTCGCGCAGTACAGCCATCGCTGCATTACGCATTAGCTGGAATTCTTTGTCAGTCAGGGTTTGTGCTGGAGCAACTGTGATTGAGTCGCCGGTATGCACGCCCATAGGGTCGAAGTTTTCGATAGTACATACAATAATGCAGTTATCTGCTTTATCGCGTACTACTTCCATTTCGTACTCTTTCCAACCTAGCAACGATTCATCGATAAGAAGCTCGTTGGTAGGAGAAAGGTCTAAGCCACGGTGACAAATTTCATTAAATTCATCAATGTTGTACGCGATACCGCCGCCGGTTCCACCCATGGTGAAAGACGGACGAATGATACAAGGGAAGCCGATGCGGCTTAGTACATCGTGCGCTTCATCCATGCTGTGCGCGATTTCCGCACGTGGACATTCAAGGCCGATGTTTTTCATTGCTTTGTCAAAGCGCTCGCGGTTTTCTGCTTTATCGATTGCATCTGCCGTTGCACCGATGAGCTCACAACCGAACTCTTCAAGTACGCCGTGCTTGTCTAGCTCTAGCGCACAGTTAAGCGCAGTTTGTCCACCCATTGTAGGTAAGATGGCATCTGGACGTTCTTTTTCAATGATCTTGCGAACTACTTCCCAGTGAATAGGCTCGATATAAGTCGCATCTGCCATTTCTGGGTCGGTCATAATGGTTGCTGGGTTAGAGTTAACCAAAATAACACGGTAGCCTTCTTCCCGAAGGGCTTTACACGCTTGCGCGCCTGAATAATCGAATTCACAAGCCTGGCCGATAACAATAGGGCCAGCACCAATGATAAGAATACTTTGTATGTCGGTACGTTTTGGCATAGCGGGCTAATTCCTACTGCTTGTGTTGTTCAATAAGTTCGATGAAGTGGTCGAATAACGGTGCCGCTTCATGAGGACCTGGGCTGGCTTCAGGGTGACCCTGGAAGCTGAACGCAGGCTTGTCGGTGCGGTGAATACCCTGCAGCGACTTGTCGAACAACGAAATGTGAGTTACTTCTAGGTTATCTGGCAAGCTAGACTCATCAACTGCAAAACCGTGGTTTTGGCTAGTGATCATAACTACATTGCGCTTAAGGTCTTTAACCGGGTGGTTTGCACCGTGGTGACCAAACTTCATCTTCACTGTCTTCGCACCACTTGCTATAGCAAGTAGCTGGTGACCAAGACAAATACCAAATACAGGCGTACCGGTTTCGACGATAGTTTTGATTGCGGTTACTGCGTAGTCACACGGCTCTGGGTCGCCCGGGCCATTTGACAAAAATACACCATCAGGATTCATGGCTAGTACGTCTTCAGCAGGCGTTTGCGCTGGTACTAACGTAACTTTACAACCGCGGTCAGCTAGCATGCGAAGAATATTATTTTTAACACCGTAGTCAAAAGCAACAACGTGATATTTGAACTCGCTTGGTGTTACATAACCTTTACCAAGTTCCCAACTGCCTTCTGTCCATGTTTTTGGCTCAGTAATACTTACTACTTTTGCCAAATCCATGCCTTTAAGGCCAGGGAAAGCTTTTGCTTGCGCTAGTGCGCTAGACTCGTCTAATTCATCAGAGCAAATAATGCAGCCGTTTTGTGCACCTTTGTCTCGCAAGATACGCGTTAAGCGACGTGTATCAATGTCGGCAATACCCACAACGCCTTTCGCTTTAAGGTATTCAGACAAAGTTTGCTGTTGACGAAAGTTACTAGCAACAAGAGGTAGGTCACGGATGATTAGACCTTTCGACCAGATTTTATCTGCTTCGACGTCTTCTTCGTTAGTGCCGGTGTTGCCAATGTGTGGATAAGTAAGGGTGATGAGTTGTTCAGCGTAGGATGGGTCGGTGAGAATTTCTTGATAGCCGGTCATGGAAGTATTAAAAACGACTTCCCCAACGGCGGAGCCTGTAGCGCCTATCGCCGTACCTTTAAAAACAGAACCATCCTCTAACACCAAAAGGGCAGAATTAGCCAAGTCAACCTCCAGATTAAGGATAACTATGTGTTTGTGCAGTTTTCTGCACAAACCCCACAAAAAACGGGAGTTATTGATAACAATACATCCCGTTTTACGATCTTTGCAGCTAATAAAACCGCACTCTTCAGCCATTTTGGCGGCCTCAGAATACGAAATTCTGGCAAATTCCGGCGAGTATACATCACTGACCGAAAATGGCAAATTTATTTGTAATAATTTACTAAAATACCGCTTATACCACCATTTTTGCGCAGAACCACCGAAAGTACGGCTTATTGCTCATTTAAAGTGCAACTTTAGTTTAACACTTTGATAACGCCCTCAAGCTCGCCTGCTAATTTAGCTACAGCATGCTGGCATAAAAACGCCTATAGCTTTAAATCCAGTACATCAACCATGGAGTATAGACCAGGTTCTTTTCCATACAACCACTTTGCTGCATGCACTGCACCTTTCGCAAAAGTAAGTCGACTTGATGCCTTGTGCGTAATCTCCAGGCGCTCACCAATATCTGCAAATAAGGCTGTGTGTTCACCGACAATGTCTCCGGCTCGAATTGTTGCGAAGCCAATAGTACCTTGGTCGCGTTCAGGCTCTTTTCCTTCTCTGCCGTATACAGCGCAGGTTTTTAAATCACGGCCCAATTCGTCAGCAATGGCTTCACCAATGGCCATGGCTGTACCAGAAGGCGCGTCTTGTTTAAATCTGTGATGTGCTTCTGTTATTTCGATGTCAGCCGTTTCACCCAGCACACTTGCAGCTTGTCGAACTAGGGAAAGCATTAAATTTACGCCCACACTGTAATTAGCCGCAAATACGATAGGTATATGCTTTGCTGCTTCGTCGAGTGCCGCTAACTGTGAATCGTTTAATCCAGTAGTTCCAATAACAACAGGCATTTTATTTTTAACGCACCACGTAAGATTACTTTCAATAACCGAAGGCAGGGTGAAATCGATCATTACATCTGCATCATTACCACTTAAATCTGATAGCGCAGTACAATCAACGTCTTTTTTGCCAATGCCCGCAAGTTCGCCCACATTTAGTCCAACCCAAGGTGAATCATCGCGTACCGTTGCCACGCTAAGTTGTGCATCGTCACTTAAATCTAGCGCTTCAACTAAAACCCGTCCCATACGCCCGTTGGCGCCAAATAATCCTACTTTCATTTTTTCGTTTTACACTTTTATAAACCTTCAACTGTGAGGCATTTTGCCAAATGCCGTCACTATTGCAATGTGAGATTCATATTAAATAGGCATAACAAGGAATCGGTAAGATTTAACTACTACCAATCTGCATAGTTCTTTGCCAAAACTTCAAGCTCGGATGTAAAAAAATTCAGTACACGATGCTTAGGACATGTTGAGCGTTACTGCGCATTTTTGATGCAAAGATCAACATGTCCTAATTGCAACACTAAGACAAACAGAGGTTTTCTGCCGTTGGGCCTACTTGTTTTATAGAGTAAGTTAAGCGACGCTATGGCAATTAACAGATGACCGAGCACTTATTCGTCACCGCTGAACGGCAAGTGTGGATAAGTCAGAATACAACCCAACTAAATTTACTATGCAAAAAACTCTTATATGGGATATTCCCACCCGGCTTTTTCACTGGCTTATTGTAGCGAGCCTTTTAGCGCAATATGCAACAGTTGAATGGCTTGAAAACAAAGTGCAATGGCACTTTTACATTGGATACTTCACCTTATTCCTTATCGTTTTCCGCATAATCTGGGGATTTGTTGGTACGCAACACGCGAAGTTCAGTAGCTTTATTACTGGTCCCAGAAAGGTTTTCAATTATATAAAAACCTTATTTAATAGGCAGTCCGAACCCGCTATTGGCCACAACCCTTTAGGCGGATGGTTTGTCGTCGTTATGCTAGTGTTGCTTACCATACAAGCGGTATCGGGATTGTTCATGACCGATGATATTTTCTTAGACGGTCCCTATCGCCAGTTAGCCGGAGAAGAAACACTAGCGCTAATGAACACTCTGCATCACCTTGCCTTTGATGTGTTACTTTACGTTATCGCACTTCATATAGGCGCGGTAATATTTTACAGCGTGTATAAGAAGCAAAAATTGGTTCCTGCCATGGTGCATGGCAATAAGGAGTCAGCAACAGCAGGTATTACTGACTCGCGAATTCTTCGTGCTTTTGTTGTGGCGCTCATCGCCGCAGCAGCTGTATATGTGGCTATTGAAGTATACCCGCCAGCTCCACAGGCAGATGAATATTACTACTAGCTAAACAGCCGTGGGCTTGTTGACCAAGCCCTTCTCTCGCATGAGCGTCTCAATCTCACTTACGCTTGACGGATCATCGATGGTTGAGGGTACGGCAACAGATTCATTGGCTGCAATTTGACGCAGCAGTTTGCGGAGTATTTTACCTGACCGGGTTTTGGGTAAACGATTGACGACGATGGCTCGCTTAAAGCACGCCACTGGCCCGATTTTATCTCGAACCCGTTGAACCAAATCTTGCTCAAGTGCCTGTTCATCAACGGTAACGCCGTCTTTTAGCAGTACCAATCCAACTGGCAATTGCCCTTTCAGTGCATCATGGATGCCTATTACACTACATTCAGCAATGGCAGGATGTCCTGCAAGCACTTCTTCCATTTCACCGGTAGATAACCGGTGCCCGGCAACGTTTATGACATCGTCGGTGCGACCCATAATAAATACGTAGCCATCTTCATCTACGTACCCGTTATCTCCGGTGCTGTAATACCCTTCAAATTCTCGTAAATAGCCATCAACAAACCGTTGATGGTCTTGCCAAATCGTTGTCAAACAACCTGGGGGAAGCGGTAACTTGATAGCAATAGCGCCTTTTTCACCGGTTATTTGCTGTTCATCAGCTCCTTGCAATACCTTTACGTTAAATCCAGGCGTAGGCACGCTTGATGAACCGGGTTTCGTGGCCAATGGTTCAAGCCCCATCGGGTTTGAACAAATTGGCCAGCCAGTTTCGGTTTGCCACCAATGGTCGATAACGGGAACACCAACCTTCTCGCTCGCCCAGAAATATGTTGGCGGATCTAGACGTTCACCCGCCATAAATAAGGTACGCAAGCTCGACGTATTGTATTTAGATAAAAACTCAGCATCAGGGTCCGCTTTTCGTATCGCTCTAAATGCTGTTGGAGCTGCAAAAAGCACATTCACTTTGTGAGACTCTATCATACGCCAAAATGCACCGGCATCAGGAGTGCCAATAGGCTTTCCTTCGTACAGTACCGTCGTTGCGCCTTTTATGAGCGGGCCATAGACAATATATGAATGACCGACCACCCAACCAACATCCGATGCAGCCCAGAAAATATCGTCCTCACTAATACCGTAAATCGCGCCCATTGAATAATGAAGAGCAACCGCGTGCCCGCCATTATCTCGAACGACCCCCTTGGGTTTACCGGTTGTACCTGAAGTATAAAGAACATAAAGCGGGTCAGTTGCATCGACGGCAACAGGAGAAGCTGACACGCTAGCTTCAACCAGAGAAAGCCAATCGTGGTCAGTTGCTTCATTTAACTCAGCAATTAGCTGAGGGCGTTGATACAACACGCATGCCTGTGGTTTGTGCTCTGCCAATGATATTGCTTCATCAACAAGAGGTTTGTACGGTAGAACTTTATTGCCTTCAATGCCACATGACGCAGTAACAATAACTACCGGTTTTGCGTCATCTATTCGTACTGCAAGCTCATTTGCGGCAAAGCCACCAAACACCACAGAGTGCACAGCTCCCAAACGAGCGCAAGCAAGCATCGCGATCACTGCTTGCGGGATCATGGGCATGTAGATAATCACGCGGTCGCCTTTCGTCACACCCAAGCGAGATAAGCCGCCTGCGAACTCGGCAACACGGTTTAATAGCTCTTTGTAAGTAAAGTGCTGAGTGGTTTGTGTAACAGGTGAGTCATAAATAAGCGCGGTTTTATCGCCACGACCATTTTTTACGTGATGATCAAGCGCTAAATAGCTAGTGTTAAGCTGCCCTCCCCTAAACCAGTCGAAGTAACCATTATCTGTAGGTTGGCATCCTTTTTGAGGAGGTTGAAACCACGCTAGCTTTTGTGCTTGTTCTAACCAAAACTCATCCGGGTGCTGGGTCGAGGCAATATATTCATCTTTATAAGTCATAACCATGTCCTGAGTAGGGTTTATCTTCACCCTACGATAGTTACATGACATCTACTAATAAGACTTCAGGCGTAGATCGACTAACAAATTGATTTACATAAATTTAAACTTTACTTCCCTATTTGATAACAAGAGGTATCGAAGCGGTTGTTTCAACGCATACTTGAATAAGCCCTCGACTGCGTAAGGTTAACTACCCTCTTTATATTGCTTCTCACTAATTTTACTTTTCCAATCATCTACACTCATGGGTTTATCTAAGTAATATCCCTGAAATGCTCCGCAACCACATGCCTTAGCTTGATCTAATTGACCCGTTGTCTCTATTCCCTCAGCTACGGTATTTATGTGTAACGCTTTGGCCATGTTGCAAATACTTGTAACCAATAATGTTTTTTGCTGCGAGCCTTCCATCGCTTCGACAAATACCCTGTCTACTTTCAGTTCGGTAATTGGCAAATCTTGAAGATAATTTAAATTTGAGTCACCAAGACCAAAATCGTCGATAGACAAACTAAACCCTTGTTCCGCTAATTCTCTAACGCGACGTTGAATAACGCTCACCCCTCTTATCAATGCACCTTCAGTGAGCTCTAGAGTTAAATTTTTGTGTGACACGCGCCACTTATTTACTATTGCGACGAATTTACTCACAAAATCAGCTCGCGCTAAGTGCTTTGCACTGATATTAACAGACAACTTAGTGTTAATTTTCTTTGACTGGAATTCACTAAGTAACCCGCATGCTTCGTTACACACCCACAGCCCGAGTTCAGCAATAAAATCATTCTCTTCGGCAATAGGAATGAATTCAGAAGGGCTTACTGTACCCATATGAGGATGCTTCCACCTTAACAACACCTCTGAACTTATAACGTTCTGCGTTGCATCGTATTGAGGTTGAAGCTCAATATATAACTCGTTGTTAGAAATAGCCCTGCTCAGAGAGTGTTTAATGTAATTGTACCGCTCGATATCAATTGCATTAACATGAAAATACTCGTGCTCCGACTTAAAAGTAGAAGTATTTTTTACCTCTCTTAAAGGTTTTCTCGACAATAGTTCTTTTATCTTTTTAAACGAAAAATGCTTCGTTGGAACCGTGCAACTTATGGTTTGCGTTTCAATATTTAAGAGGCTGTTGTGCAGGGTTATTGGCGCTAGCACGTGATCGTGGATAAGAATAGCGCAATCGTGTGCAGCATTTAGAGACTGTGCTTCTTCACTAAAATATTGATGAAGATGAATATAAAAAGCACCTCTCTCACATTTGAATATACTGGCTGAATTGCGCTTGTTAATCTCGAATATGCGAATGAAGCGACTGGCCAAAATTCTCAGAATATAGTCTATCGTTGGCTCCCCAAACGCATTTTCGTACTCTTTTATGTTACAGATAGCAACGCGCATAAACGTGGCAAATGGTTTAGATGACTTGTCGTCATGAGCTTTATCGCCAAGGTATCGCTCAAATTGGTGTAAGTTCGGAAGACCTGTCACCGTATCGATTAAAGCGAGTTGTTTGTAATGCTCAATTTCGTGGTTTTGATTAGTGATATCGCGCACTGAGGCGATAATTAATTGTTGATTATGTACAGAGCATTTCGACAAATTAACTTCACAGGCAATACGTTTACCATTTTTATGGCGAAGACATTCGTTTACCGAGCCATTTTCGCTACACCATGCTAAACCCGCTGGTATGTTTATGAAACAAGAAGGCGCATCGGTATTTTGCACCTTGGTTGATATTAATTTTATATCTTGCCCAATCAGCTCTTCGGGCTCAAAGCCTAATACAGAATAAACGCGTTCATTTGCTGTTAGAATAGTGCCATGTTCATCTATGCTTAACACCACGCTATCCACATTATTCAATAAACTGGTCAGATAATCTGTGTAGTTATGTTGTGAATCCGATAGACGCTGTATTTCCGTTTCATCCTGCACTGCGCCATAAAGCCGGGTTAATTTAATTCCGCTAGCATTTCCTCGCTGAACCTGTAAGAACACGGTTAGTTTTATACTTTTTCTGCGACCTTGCTTGTCGTGAAATTCAAAGTGCTTTACGAACTCTCTATCTTCTTTAAGCGCTTTAAAAACGCGCTGCTTTAAGTCCCTTCTATCACTCGAGGTAAGCATATCGAGCACTTCATTAATGCCGACGCTTTTTACACGAGGTAAGCCTAATAAGGCTTTCATCACCTCAGTCAGAGAAAGTACGCCTGTGAATCTGTCAATCTCCCACGCGCCCACTTTAGAAATTGAACTCACCTCTTCTAACAAGGCAAGCTGTTCGGATAACTTGTCTGAATAGGGATGACGCGCCAGCTCATATTGGTAACTAAGCTCTACTTTTTGGCGCGTAATATCTATCAATGTATGTTGTAGAGGGCTCAATACACTGTGGCGTACAAAAGTGAGAACAACACCCATTACTTCATTTTGCATATCTCGCACGGTAGCAACTACTACATAGCTATCAGCATAATGTTCGAGTGAAGGGGGAAAGATAAAATCTTTGCAAGGTATTGGAGCGCTCAAAGGTGTAAGCGGGAGCATGAGCAATACATGTGAAGGAAAAACAACACTCTCGGCTTCTAATGATAGGTGGTTTACGTCGCAAGATAATACCGTTGCTCTTCCATTGCTAGGGTTTACCGAGGCAAGTAATATACACAGAGCCTCTGTTTTCGTTCGACTTTCATTGAGCAACACAGAAATGTTTTGCTGTGTTGTGCGCATGGTTGACAACATGCGTTCACTGCGTAAATCCATCTAAGCAAACCTTTTGATATCTCTTCGAATTCAGCACAAACGATAGCAGCACGACAATAAAAGGATGAAAAGTTGTGTCGTGGTTTTAAGCGCTTTACAAGTTTTGCTGTTTCAGTTGTCTACGAGCTGTTTTATATTTTTTAAAAGCAGGACCTGCGAAGATTGGGTACCTAAACGCGTACCTTCAGTCGAAGAAAATTATCGCCAAGCCTGAGTGTTTAACATAGCCAAGAATTGTACAAATTTCCAGCAAAAACCCATTGAAACGTTTCGAACCCGTGGAAAGTTCTTATTATTACGAATTAACTATTTGAAATCCGGGATAGTACTTGCGAGCTCTTTTATCTGAACAGGATCTAACACTACTGAGCTTAGCGCGCTAGAAACAGTTTGCGTGGGAAGGGCTGTATTCTTGCTAAAAAATTCACGGTCACGCAACTTGAATTTACGCGTTATTGTCGGATACAAGTAATTTTCTGTCAGCCAAAGGACTGCCGCTACTTCTGGACCCGCCGCCATAAGACCCGCAGCGAAAAAGCCTACGCCAATAGCGACCCTCGCAACTGCAGATTCCGATTGCTTTTCACCAAACAACGATGACAACTGCTTCGAATAGGCACGAGCCTCAGCAGTTAAACACTCTTCTGTACCTTGCCCAGAAAAATAGTCATCTTGAGCTTGACGGTATGCTCTCAACTGTTTGCCGACATCGCTAAACGGAGATACTAGTTCCGCCCATTTTGGCCCGCTATTCATTGATACATTTTGCGGTACACGCAATCCGGGTATTGAAACGTGCTGCATTTGTAACTCTTGATCTACTTTGGATAAATCAGCAAACGCTGAGCTAAACCGTGTTTCGACCAAAATTTGCTGTTTCGACAAAGACGTCTGGCTGCCCAAGCAAACACCGAAATTGTAGTGATACGCCTCACAGGCCAGGTGCATCATAGCTAGACGCCCTTGATGGTTATCAGCTAAGCACTCAGTGACCGCAGACTCCCAACGGGTTCGGGTAGCCTCTTTGTCGTATCGATTTGATTGTTCATACAAATCAAACACTCGTCGCCACTGGTCATGACTGACACTGCCAATTGATAAGTCTTCTGGTGTGCGTTCAGCCAACCGCATGATCATTTGATCAAAGCCATGACTGATGTGTTTTTCTGGCCAAGGTATAAAATTATCCGTTTCTTCTAACAGTGGCTGCCACTTACGTAATTCTCGCTTCAAACTTGGCCATTCGGCAGAATTTTTCAAAACGTTGAAACTGGCAACACCTTGATCCGCCATTTTCTCTGGTAAGGAGACTAAATCGGCGTTCCGCGATAAGATCCTTACAAAACCTTGCTCGATTAGTGACGTGAGCGGAGAACAACTGGGGTTTAGAATAGCTTGCCTTGCCGCACTATTATTAAGTAAATACCCATCATTGATAAGTATCTTCTCTCCTAATATAGCCTTCCTCACTAGCAATTGATTAAAGTAGTTTATATCAGCGTCGAATTGCCAAGGAAAACGCTCTACAACATCGTCCAGTGTACCTACATACGTTAGCGAGGGTCGCATCTTATCTCCATATTAAAAATCTGTTGTTAAGCACTTACGAATATACCACAGCGTATGGTTCTTAACGATGTACTCTCGTAGACACGTTCTACAAGGCTATAATGAAGTCAATTTCTGAGCTGGCTAAGTGTGGGGCGATGCCTGATGCTTATTACCTACAAAGCCCTGGACGAAAAAGTACACTACCGTTTGAGGAAGGTTGCGAGTCTGCGCTTCAGCGCCATTCTCAATTTATCTATATGATTTAATTATAAAACACTAATTAACACATCGAAGTATTAATCGAGGTTTTGGGTCAGTAAAATGCAATAGGCACATTCTTACTGACCCGATATTAGAGCGCTTTCACGTGTTGAAAAACAAGCTTGGGCTAGTCCTTCTTATAGTCGTCATGGCATGATTTACAGCTTGCACCAATTTTACCGATTGCACCTCTGTACGCGCTTTCATCACCCGCTTTAACAGCTGCTTGAAGCCCTTGCGCTGCCGTTTTAAGTGCCATCACTTTCTTTTCTACATCTGAGAAATTTTCCCAAATTTCATCTTTTGCGCCAGTTTCAACGTCAAACTTACGGGTATCAACTGATAAATAATCGCCCATCATGTCAGCAAGTTGTTCTAGACGTACGGCATTTGTTTCCATAACGCTTTCGTCAAATGGTAGAGCACCTTTTGCCATGCCACCTAACGGTCCCATGTTACTGCGTACTAACTGAAAAACGGCCTGGCGATATTGTGTTGCAGCTCCAGCGTGTTTTTCTGACGTTGCTTCTGTCACGTCAGCAGCTAATACCGAGCCTGATAAGATTGCGCCTGCCGTGGCAGCGCTCAGTAGCAATTTACTTGAAAATTTCATGCCTGTTCCCTTGTTAGGTAAATATTATTCATTGGTCTCAAACGGGCTTTTAAGCCTTGTAATCAACAAGCTAAAAGTCCCGATACTTAGGTTATCGTGACGAATAGTCGGATGATGCGCAAGATTTTTAGCGGTAAAAGTAAGTAAAGAAAAGACTAACTCCCCCTTTCCTTCTTAAAGTGAGCACTTTCTATTACAA
>NZ_JBHNZD010000037.1:0-31402 GCF_054960375.1 Alteromonas sp. G4i35
ACGGGGCTATAAGCCCCGTTTTTTGTTTCTGAGCGTCTGAGCACGCTTTATGCTGCTTTGCTCGGCGCTCATTTAGGCGAGCTAAACCACGCTTCTCGCGCATTGCCAAACTTAACGTTTCTCTGCGTTAAATCGGCTTTTTCTCAAATCTCATCTGTGGTAAAATCCGCGCAAATTTTAATCAGCGCTTTTCTTTTTCTTAAATCTCGTTCAAGACATAGTCGAATCGCTGGTTTTTACACCGTATTCAGTAGTAAGAGGGGCATCCCTCGAAGGTAAAAGGGTCATCTTATTCATGGCAAAAACTAACTTATTAAACTTAAATCGCGAAGGCTTGCGCAATTTCTTCAAAGAAATGGGCGAGAAACCGTTTCGTGCCGATCAGGTGATGAAATGGATTTACCAGCACGGTATCAGCGATTTCGAGGAAATGAGTAACCTCAATAAAAACCTTCGCGCGATGCTCATTGAAAATTGCGAAATTAAAGCGCCTGAAATTGCATACTTTCAAGAAGCGAGCGACGGCACTATTAAGTTTGCACTTACCCTTGAAGGTGGTCAGGAAGTTGAATCTGTTTGGATCCCAGAAACTGACCGTGCAACGCTTTGCGTGTCATCACAGGTAGGTTGCGCGCTAGAGTGTACTTTCTGTTCAACGGCGCAGCAGGGGTTTAACCGTAACCTAAGTGTAAGTGAAATTATTGGTCAGGTATGGCGTGTAGCTACTTTCCTTGGTCTTTCAAAAGACTCAAGCAAACGCCCTATCACTAACGTAGTAATGATGGGTATGGGTGAGCCACTGCTTAACCTTAAAAACGTTGTACCAGCCATGGATATTATGCTGGACGATTTCGGTTTCGGCCTGTCTAAACGCCGCGTTACGCTAAGTACATCTGGTGTAGTACCTGCGCTAGATATGTTGGGTGACCAAATAGACGTAGCGTTAGCTATTTCATTACACGCACCCACCGATGAGTTGCGCAACGAGATCGTGCCTATCAATAAGAAGTACAATATCGAAGCCTTCTTAGCAGGCGTACGTCGTTATCTGGCCAAATCTAAAGCGAACCAAGGCCGTGTGACGGTAGAATACGTTATGCTTTCAAACATCAATGACAGCACTGAACAAGCGCACCAGTTGGCAAAGGTATTGAAAGACACACCTAGTAAAATAAACTTAATACCATTTAACCCTTACCCGGGTTCGCCTTATACATGTTCGAGCAATTCGCGTATTGATAGATTCGCAAAAGTGCTTATGGAATATGGGTTTACAACCGTTGTGCGTAAAACACGAGGTGATGATATCGACGCAGCATGCGGTCAATTAGTGGGTGATGTGGTAGACAGAACGAAAAGAATGTTAAAAAAACAGGTGAAGGGCGAAGCAATTTCAGTAAAAATGGCCCAATAATCATTAAGATATTAGGGTAAGACTATGGTTGCGGGATTGCGAACGTCACTTAAAATTGGCTTTTTAAGCGCGATTATTTTCACTTCTGGCTGTGTCAGTAATAGCCAGTCAGGGTTGTATGGCGGTAACTTCGATCACGAAGAAGCCGCCAAAACACGCATGTCCCTTGGTCTTACCTACCTTCAAAATAACAACTACACGCAGGCAAAAAAGAACCTCGACAAAGCGCTTGAGTTTAATCCACGCTCTGCAGACGTTCAGTTCGCTATGGCATATTACTATCAACTGGTGGGCGATAACCTTCGAGCGGAAGAGTACTATGAAACTGCTATCGACCTAGCGCCTAACAATGGCGATATTGCCAACAGTTATGGCGCGTTTAAGTGCCAAAACGGCGAATACGAAAAAGCCAAAGCGTATTTCTTTGATGCGATAAATAACAGGCTTTACGCTAACGCAGCGCAAACCTACGAGAACTTGGCATTGTGCGCGCAAAGTCAAGGTAAGCTAGATGAAGCGATCGGCTATTTTCAAGACGCATTAAAACATCAGCCTGCCAGGGGCAAAAGCCTATTCTTACTCAGTGAACTTTACACGGTTTCAGAGCAATGGGAACTGGCTGAATCTACGTTACGAAAATACGAACGTGTTGCCAAAGTTACGCCAGATTCATTGTGGTTAGCTTATGAAATAGCCAAAGGGAAAGGGGACCTAGAGACTGCAAAGGGTTATGGCGAAATGATGATGTCATTGTTCCCTGAAAGTGAGCTTACTAAACGTTACATAATGCAACGTGAAAGTATGCAAAACAGAGTGGTTAAAACCGTCAAATCTACACAGTTAAACGATTCTGAAACAGAAATAAGCGCAAACCAAACAAATACCGACGGGCTTGCACAAACATCATCAAACGATAAAGAAAATGAAAAGAGCGTCGCCCAAGACAACGACGCTCTGCGTCAATCTCAGAGCAATAACACCGACAACGCTCCTACAGCCACAGCTAACACACCGGAAAAAGCACAAAATACTGAATTATCTGTGCAAAGTGATAAATTCCATGTAGTAAAAGAAGGTGAAAACTTATATCGTATTTCTTTATTGCACAATATCAAAATGGCAACACTGCAAGAGTGGAATAACCTTGAAAATACTGGCGCTATTATTGCTGGTCAGACGCTTTGGTTAGTACCACCGAGTATGCAGGAGGAATAAGGTTTAATGGTGTCGGAAGAAAAAGCGAATCAAGAAGTCACTTCGCAACAACAAGAAAACACGCCAAGTCCAGGGGCAATGCTAAAAGCGCGCCGTGAAACGCTAGGTTTGTCTCAACAAGATATTGCTGATAAATTATTTTTGAAAGCTAAACAAATCAATGATTTAGAAAATGATGTCATTGATGAAAAGTCTTCGGTGACTTTTACAAAAGGATACGTGAGAAATTATGCCAAGCAATTAGGTATGAATTCTCAAGAAGTTATTGAGGCATTCGAACGCTTCCACAATCAAACATCTGTACCGTCTTCAGAGAAATTACAGAGCTTTTCAAAGCGTGTCGCAAAACAGACACACGATGACAGGTGGATGATGGTAACTTATGTTATTTTACTTCTTATCATTGCCGCCGTTGTCGTGTGGTGGTATCAACAGCCTAGTGACGACACGGTAGCTGAACTGCCACTTAGTGAGGCTGTTAAGCGAGAAGCCGCTAATACGCCTGTCCCATCGGCGGGCACAGATACCGACAATGTAACTACTGACGCCTCGTCGTCGCAGGGTGATACGGCTGGAAACAATCAGCTAGACACGGGCGTGAGCAATAGTTCAGACTCAGAAACCAGCGGTGCGTTCAGCGACCAAGATAGCGGTTTTAATCAAGACGGTAGCTTGAATGATGGTGCAATCTCAGCACCCGATACAGAGGTGAATGATAGCAATAACCTAACCGCTCTGGTTGATTCTGCGAATAGTAACGAACCCCAACCCAACCTTAATGTGAATAGTCAGTCTGATGCAGCGCCAATTGCTATGGTTTTCACTTTCGACGATGACTGTTGGGTTAATATAAAAGACGCGTCTGGAGAAGCTATTGCCTATGGGGTAAAGCTAAAAGGACGAGTTATGGAAATTCAAGGCGTTCCTCCTGTTGAAGTTACGCTCGGTGCACCGGATAATGTGCGCATATCAGTTAACGGCGAGTCTGTTGATATTTCTTCATACCAAAACGGTAAAACAGCTCGCTTCGCACTTCCTTTATAGGTAATTAGATGTTTGCAGAAAGCCCTATTAAGCGCAGAAAGTCTACGCGTATTAATGTAGGTAACGTCCCCATTGGTGATGGCGCTCCCATTGCTGTTCAATCTATGACGAATACGCGGACCACAGATGTGGCAGCGACCGTCGATCAAATAAACCGTATTGTTGCTGTGGGTGGCGAGATCGTTCGAGTATCTGTGCCCACGATGGAAGCGGCTGAAGCATTTAAAGAAATTAAAAAGCAGGTGAGTGTGCCACTCGTTGCAGACATTCATTTCGACTACCGTATCGCACTTAAGGTTGCTGAATACGGCGTAGATTGTCTGCGTATTAACCCAGGTAACATAGGTAATATGGAGCGTGTGCGCTCTGTGGTCGATTGTGCAAAAGACAAAAATATTCCTATTCGCATTGGTGTGAACGGTGGCTCGTTAGAAAAAGACTTACAAGAGAAGTACGGTGAGCCAACGCCAGAAGCGCTGGTTGAATCGGCAATGCGTCATGTGGATATTCTCGACAAACTTAACTTCGATCAATTCAAAGTCAGCGTTAAAGCGTCAGATGTTTTCTTAGCTGTTGGCGCCTATCGTTTATTGGCACAAAAAATAGACCAGCCGCTTCACTTAGGTATTACCGAAGCCGGTGGTCAGCGCGCCGGCGCCGTGAAGAGTGCAGTTGGCTTAGGTATGCTATTGGCTGAAGGTATTGGTGATACGTTGCGCGTATCGTTAGCCGCTGATCCGGTGGAAGAAATCAAGGTAGGCTTTGATATTCTGAAGTCACTGCGTATTCGCTCGCGCGGTATAAACTTTATTGCTTGCCCGAGTTGTTCACGACAAGAATTCGATGTAATCGGCACAGTGAATGCTCTTGAGCAGCGATTGGAAGATATTCTTACGCCAATGGATGTCTCTATCATCGGTTGCGTGGTTAACGGCCCAGGCGAAGCAGAAGTATCTGATTTGGGCCTCACTGGCGCACGTAACATGAGCGGCCTATATGAAGACGGTAAGCGCGTTAAAGAACGTCTTCCTAACGACGATCTAGTGGATAAGCTTGAAGCTAAGATTCGCGCCAAAGCATCGCGTATGAGTGAACAAAATAAAATTCAGGTCTCGGTTAAAGACTGAGACATTTTTTGTTCATTGTTGTTTATTCCCAAAGCCCCTATAATGCGGGGCTTTTCACTATTTAGCAGTATGAGAATTTCACGTGGCTAAGACTATTCAGGCAATTCGAGGCATGAATGACTGCCTACCGGAGATTTCCGGTACATGGCAGAAGGTAGAATCTGTACTTCGTCAGGTTGTGGCGAGTTATGGTTACCAGGAAATACGTACTCCCATCGTTGAAAGCACCGACTTGTTCAAGCGCTCTATCGGTGAAGTTACCGATATCGTTGAAAAAGAAATGTATACCTTCGAAGATAGAAATGGCGACAGCTTAACGCTACGTCCAGAAGGTACGGCAAGTTGCGTGCGCGCAGGAAACGAGCACGGCTTATTGTACAACCAGCAGCAACGCCTGTGGTACATGGGGCCAATGTTCCGTCATGAACGTCCACAAAAAGGGCGTTATCGCCAGTTCCATCAGTTCGGTGTAGAGACCTACGGTATGGACGGCCCTGACATCGACTTAGAAGTGATTCTTCTTAGTGCACGCTTTTGGAAAGCTTTTGGTATTGAGCAGCACGTAAAACTTCAAATAAATACGTTAGGTTCAAATGAAGCGCGTGCTGCATATCGCGATACGCTGGTTGATTTCTTAAAACAGCGTGCAGACCAGCTCGACGAAGATTCTCTGCGTCGACTTGAAACGAATCCACTTCGCGTACTCGATTCAAAGAACCCTGATGTTCAAGCTGCTATTGCCGATGCGCCAGCGCTAATCGATCATCTTGATGAAGAATCTAAAGTGCATTTTGAAACCTTGTGTTCGCGCTTAACGCAAGCAGGCATTGAGTTTGAAATAAATCCTCGACTAGTGCGCGGATTAGATTACTACAACCGTACCGTGTTTGAGTGGGTGACAGACAGCCTGGGAGCCCAAGGTACAGTGTGTGCTGGAGGCCGTTACGATGGCTTGGTAGAGCAACTCGGGGGCAAAGCAACGCCTGCAGTTGGTTTTGCTATGGGCATTGAACGTTTGGTACTGTTGCTAACCACGTTAACCGAAGAAGGTCAGGACTCGAGCTTCGCAGATGTTTACGTAACGGCGATGGGCGAAGAGGCACAGTCATACGCTATTGAGGTAGCAGAACATCTTCGAAATACGCTTCCTAATACACGCATAATGATGCACTGTGGCGGCGGCAACTTTAAAAAACAACTAAAGCGTGCAGATAAAACAGGTGCACGTTTAGCGCTGCTTTTAGGCAATGACGAAATGCAGTCTCGCGAAGTAGGTGTTAAACCACTACGCGATGGTCAAGAACAAGTTACAGTCAGCTTCGACACCTTATCTGATAAGGTTGCAGAGATGCTGAGCGCAAAATAAAAAGAGGACATCATGGAACAGTTCGCAACAGAAGAACAACAAGTAGAAGCGATTAAACGTTTTTGGAAAGAGCACGGTACTGCAATTATTGTCGGTGCAGCGCTTGGTCTAGGTGGCCTTTGGGGCTGGAGAGCGTATTCAGAAGCGCAAATTGAAACTAAAGAAGCGGCATCGGTTGCCTATCAAAATGCCGTAGAAACATTCGGTACAGAAGGCAGCGACGCAAAAGTTAAAGCTTTTATCGAAGAGAACAAAGACAGTGGTTATGCGAGCATTGCCAGCCTTCTTGCTGCTAAGCAAGCGGTAGATGCCGGTGATTTAGACGCTGCAGCTTCTCACCTAAATAGCGTAGTAACCTTTGCCGAAAATGATGAATTGAAAGTGCTTGCCTCACTTCGTTTGTCGCGTGTGCAAATTGAAATGAACCAGCTGGACGCGGCGTTGTCTACGCTTAGCAATGTAACAAATGACGCATTTTCAGCAGAAGTTTCTGAATTAAAAGGCGATGTGTATCAAAAACAAGGCAAGTTTGATGATGCTCGCTTAGCTTATTCAAATGCGTTAGAAAAAAATGCCAACAATCCGCTTTTACAAATGAAGTTAGATAACCTATCGGTATCTGCTGCGCAATAAGCGAAAGCTTTAGGGCTGGTATAAATAATAAAGAGGTACGCAATTTGTTTCACAATACGTGTGGCCGTAATGGTCGATTTGCTCGCACGATAGGTATGGCACTCGCGGTGTCTATCACAATGTCTGGCTGCTCAACTATTTCAGACTGGTTTGCAGATGACGAAGAATTAGAGATTCGTCGTTTAAAGCCTATTGAGGCTAAATTTACACCTAAATTAGTGTGGGATCGCGATATTGGTGATGGCGTTAATCATTACTTCTCTCGTCTTCGCCCTGTTTATGCCTATGACAAGCTTTATGCTGCCGATCGCCATGGCGCCGTTGTCGCGATGGACCCTGAGTCGGGTAAGGTGTTGTGGGAGAAAGATTTCGCACAGTTTCGCTCTGAGGGCATGCTAAGCTCAGTCACTAATTTGTGGCGTAGCGGTGAGACTGCACGTATTGGTGGTATCGCCGTAGCAGACAGACACGTATTCATTGGTACAGAAAACGGCTATGTAGCTGCAATGGATGCAGAAACCGGAGAGTTGGTTTGGGATGCGTCTGTTCCCGGTGAGGTTTTAGCGGCTCCGGCAGCTGATGAAGGTATCTTAGTGGTTAACACGGGTGCTGGTAGCTTATTTGGTTTCAATACCCGCACTGGTGAACAGTTGTGGAGACACGAAGGTGATACTCCTCCGCTAACATTACGTGGTATTTCTGGCCCAATCGCATCTAACGGTGGTGCTATCATCGGCACACCTACAGGTAAAATTCAGGTTAATCTTATCGAAACAGGCGTACTTGCGTGGGAAACGGTAATTGCAACGCCTTCTGGTGCAACAGAGTTAGAGCGTATTGTTGATATCGACACAACACCTGTTTTATTTGGCGGCACGGTTTACACGGTTTCTTACAACGGAACATTAGCTGCTGTAGAGTTACGTTCAGGTCGTGTAATTTGGAAACGTGAATATGCATCGTTTCGCAATTTGAATATCGACGGCAATAAAATTTTTGTTGTAGACAACAACTCTAACGTTTATGCCCTTGATAGACGAAACGGCGTAGAGCTTTGGTCTCAAGGTTCACTTAAGCATCGCTCATTAACGGCTGCTACTCCAGTAGGCGACCATGTGGTTGTTGGTGACAACTGGGGCTTTCTACACTGGATTGAACAAGAAACAGGTGAAGTTGTTGCACGCCTAGATGTGGGGGGCGATGACGAAGATGATTCAATCTATGCTGCGCCGTTGAAGGTTGATGATAAGATTATAGCGGTAACACGTAATGGCGTAATAGCGTCGGTGCAAGTTCCAAAGTAACAGGAACGTTTCGCTAATATTTAAACAGAAAAGGTGCTTGAAGCGCCTTTTTTTATACCCCGCGGTTTTTTCGGGCCTAAACTTGGCCATTATCAATGGGTAGACGGTTTCTCTTCGTGTTATTGAACGCCATTGGTATTAGGTAGTGAACAAGGTATAATGCGCCCATTCTCAAAAGCCTCATAGTAATTCACCTCTCGTTAGAGAATACAGCTCCCGAACGTTAGTTGTAATAGATGGTGTATGCGGCTTGTGCTTTTTTAGCTTTCATGACCCCTAGGATCTGATAAATGTTACCCGTTGTTGCTTTGGTTGGCCGCCCTAATGTTGGTAAGTCAACCTTGTTTAATCGCCTTACAAATACCCGTGATGCACTAGTTGCTGACTATCCGGGGCTAACTCGCGACCGTAAATACGGCCAAGCGAAATTTGAAAAGCGCCAGTTCATAGTAGTGGATACCGGCGGTATTACGGGCGATGAAGAGGGCATTGATGCTGAAATGGCACAACAGTCTTTGTTAGCTATAGAAGAGGCTGATGTCGTATTGTTTTTGGTTGACGCCAGAGCAGGTATGCTGCCAGCCGACCAAGGTATTGCTGATCATCTTCGACGCATAAACAAAAAAGTGTTTGTTGTGGCGAACAAGGTTGATGGAATTGACGGCGATAGCGAAAGTGCGGAATTTTACTCCTTAGGCTTAGGTGATATTAAGCAAATTGCTGCGGCGCACGGTCGCGGTGTTAGCCAATTGCTGCAGGACGCCTTAAAGCCACTTGAATCTGATTTCCCGGACATGGAAATTGTCGATGAGGAGCCTGAAGAAGAAGAGGATGCTGAAACGCAGCGTCAACGCCTTCAAGAGTTACCTATCAAACTTGCTATCGTAGGTAAGCCCAACGTGGGTAAGTCGACACTGACAAACCGCATTTTAGGTGAAGAGCGCGTGGTGGTATTCGACATGCCAGGCACCACCCGTGACAGCGTGTACATTCCAATGGAAAGGGATGAGCGTGAATATATCCTAATCGATACCGCGGGCGTGAGAAAGCGTAAGAAAATTAGTGAAGTCGTAGAGAAGTTCTCTATTGTTAAAACTCTTCAGGCAATTGAAGAAGCTAACGTAGTGCTATTGGTTATTGATGCCAGAGAAGGTATTACCGACCAAGATCTTAGCCTATTAGGCTTTGTGCTTAATTCAGGTCGTTCATTAGTAGTTGCCGTGAACAAATGGGACGGATTAAGTACTGACGTGAAAGACGACATAAAGCGCGAGATGGACCGTCGTTTAGGCTTTATCGACTTCGCTCGAATTCATTTTATTTCTGCGCTTCATGGTTCGGGTGTTGGTAATTTATTTGAGTCTGTACAAGAAGCGTATATGAGCGCGACCAAGCGTATTAATACCGCGCTGCTTACACAAATTATGGAAATGGCTCAGGATGACCATCAGCCTCCGCTGGTGCGTGGTCGCCGAGTTAAAATGAAGTATGCTCACGCAGGTGGTTACAACCCACCGGTTATTGTTATTCACGGTAATCAAGTGGATGACTTACCAAGCTCTTATAAGCGTTTCTTGATGAACTATTTCAGAAAAGCGCTAGAAATTATGGGCACGCCTATCAAGATAGAATTCAGAGAAGGCAACAACCCGTTTGAAGGTAAAAAGGCTAATTTGACCTTGGCGCAGCAGCGCAAGCGCCGTCGTATGATGTCTTATTACAAAGATAAAAAGTAGCCTTGTTAAGTACATCGCTGCGCTTATTAGCGTAGTGATGTACAAGTCCGCTATTAAAAAAAGTATTAATGTCTCTTTCTTACCACGCTAGTTTTTGCCGCGTTAACATACCCAAGTATCTATAGCGTTATCAGTGTACTGCATGCATTGCATCAGCCTACCTAAGTTTCAACCCTCCTTTGCTGATTTTACTAAAGCATCAGCCGTGCCAAACTATATTCTGTCGGTCATAATTACAACTAAAGTGTAATATTTTCTATCAGTGAATAATTTTTAGCTTTCATAATATAACCTTAAATTTTGTTAACCCATGCTACATGCGGTATTGCACATAAATTAATCTATGGTTTCTTTCTTGCAGTCACAGGGAGCCCCTTCGACCGTCGGGGTAATTCTAACTATATGAGCAGGATGAATTTATGAATAAGCGAATTATTGCCGCTGCCATCATCGCAGCGACTACAATGCCAATAAAAGCAGCAATTATTACGCAAGAAGTATCCTTTGGTGAACAAGGAAGTCCTTTCGACGTGGCAGAAGTATCGCCGCTATCGGAAAGTGTGTTTATTGACGCATTTGATCAAACACTGGGTACATTGAACGCTGTAAATATAACGGTCTATGGACAGATAGACAGCGAAGGAAGATCCGTTAATGGAAGCTCTGAAGCAGGTCGCACTGACGTAGATATCTTTCTAGCGTCGAACTGGCAAGTATCCAGTAGCGTAGCTGATACGTTTGTATTTGAACAAGCAAATTTCGTTAATCCGCTTGTCTCTGCACAAAGCTCACCAGAGGGGACATTCACAATGATTCCAGGTGAAGATTCTGCCGAATTTGAGTTTGATGTGACAACAGGCGAACGGTCGGGGATGCTAGCAAACGTAGACTTGTCGGCCTTTCTAGCCGGAACTCCAATCGAATTTTTGTTTTCAACGGATGCGAGAACGAACGTATTTAATCAAGTAGACGGGGGAACGGGTAGCTTTACAAATGAATTCTCAACGGGTTCTTGGGGTAAAGTGTTCGTAGAGTTCGATTACGCCCCGACAGCCACTAGTGTTTCTGAGCCAGCGGCATTTAGCTTATTTGGCGCGGGGCTTTTGTTCTTATTATCAAACAGAAGAAAAGTAATCAAAAAATGAGTGTAACGTCTATCGATTATTACAATTTCGACCGTTTATAATCCAGACAAAGGAAGAATGATGTCAGTGGAAAAATTACACTCAGCGAAGCAGCCGCTTCAAAAAGACCAAGTTTACAATTGGTTTGATAGGTATAAACCGAGAGAACAGGCGAAAGTTCACATTTTAAGCAGTGACGTGAAACGTAAGTCAATTAATCCTGTAATGCGGTTTATTGAAAAATAAAAACAGCAACGGTTCGCTCTTACCCATTGGCCAAAGTTTAGCAACTAGTGATACAACTAATCTTTTCTATGGTATCAATTGGCGCTTTCTAAAAGCAGAGAGCGAACCTTTTTCATCATTTCAGACTCTTGCGGAACTTCTACGTTAACAATCAATTGATTAACAATATTGTCTGAAAAGTCAGGAGGAAAAGTCGTAGACACTTTTACGATTTTATCTTGTAGCTTAAAGACATAGGTTGTCGCGTAAATTGTTGGTGATGTTTCAGATGCCGCGCTCAGCCCCAATCTCCATCCTCTTAATGCGCTGTTAACCTCGTAGCGTGAGGCTGGACTGATTTGAGACAATGTTAACTGTTGTAAATCGGCTGTAGCACTAGCTCTTTGCAGATCACTTTCTAGTTGCTTAGGAAGTAGCTCGTTTTCATCTGAAGAAAGCTGATCTAAAAAGGGATATACGGTGACATCAACGAGCGCATCTTCAAATTCAGGGTGTATATAGCGAGTAATTGCACCGTTAAACGGGTCTGGATATAACTGAGTATCTAATTTAGTGAAGTCGCCAATGGCGTTTGGTACCTGTAATCCACCCTTATAGTCGCTAGCTTCTAGCGCATCGAACAAAAACTGGCTGGTAAATAATCCAGAATGTTTGGCATGTTGAATCCAGCGGGCAATCAACGATTGAGCTTCTTCTTCGGCTAAAGCGGTTTCCGTTTTCACATCTGTGTTTTCTAGAGCACTCGCATCAAATGAAGATGAGTCAATTTCTATCCCTCGCCATTGTAAAGTGAATTCTGCAAATTGTTTTGCGTGCTGTCGATGCATGCCAGGCGCTGCGCCAACATTAGCAATCAATAGTTCGTAGTCGTTTCCTTCGCCATAAGGAAACAAATGACTGAACTCTCCTGATTCGCTTAGGAGTTTAATAAAGCTGTCGGGCGAAATAGCATCTTCAAAACACAAATTAGTGGATTGAGAAGCATTAGCTTCGCTTAATGCTCGCTGGGCTCCACAAGCCCTGAGTAACGTCTCGCTCGGGTAGGTAGAAAAAACAGAGACAGGTTGATTGACCATAGAAGCAAAGGTGAAGTCAGGCACTAGTAACAGAACAAAAACGCACAAAGGTGTCAAAATTTTTGGTACAGCGAACCGCTGTGACTTTAGGCTCCAAAATGCACAGGCCCGCTGGTAAATACTGGAAAAGGAAAACGCGTTTACATGAACGGGCATAATACTTAAGGCTACCTATTGCCGTTGAATGTGTGTCACTGTACTGGTTATTTCTCCGTCAGTCACCCGAGATTTTATCTCATCACCTACATTTACTTTATTCACGCTATTAATGGCTGCTTTGTCGGACAAAGTAATGCTGTAACCACGGGCGAGCGTTGAAAGAGGACTTACGGATTGTAAGAGGCTAACTTTACCACCAAGTTCATTTTTTTTGCTTCTAATGAGTGTATTCATGCTTGATAAGAGCTTGGTGCTAGCGTAATTCAGTTTGTCTTTTGCACGCGCCACGTTTGCTGATGGCGATTGTTTGTTTAGCCTGTAATCAAGACCTTGTAATCGCTTCTCTGCTTTTGCCAAGTCGTTTTGCATCTTATGCGCTAAACGAAGTTGTAGTCTGTCTAACGTTTGCCACTGCGACTGAATGCGACTTTGTGGATGCAATGCATTTAGCCGTTGTTTCTTTAAGACAAGCTGCTGTTTACTAGCTTGAAGGTATTGATGTATTGCCCTTGCTAAGCGTTGTTTTTGCTGATGCAACGTTTGATACAGAGCTGTAGAGTCCTGACTTAAGATTTCTGCGGCTGCAGATGGGGTAGGGGCGCGAACATCAGCGACGAAGTCGCTTATTGTGAAATCTACTTCATGACCCACGGCGCTAACTATGGGAAGGGCACTTGCAGCGACTGCTCTTGCTAAGCTTTCATCATTAAAACACCACAAGTCTTCTAATGAACCGCCGCCTCGCGTAAGTAACAGCACATCCACTTCTGCGCGGTGGTTAGCCGTTCTCAACGCATTAATTAACTGTAAAGGTGCGGTTTCACCCTGAACCATCGACGGATAAACAATGATTTCGGTTTGTGGGCTGCGTCGTTTTAATACACTTAATACATCGTGAAGCGCTGCACCGCTTGATGAAGTTATTACGCCGATGCGATTAATACGTTCAGGTAGCGCTCGCTTGTTAGCAGTATCGAACAAGCCTTCATTGTTGAGTTTGAACTTTAGGGCTTCGAACGCTTGCTTAAGTGCACCTTCGCCATCGCTTTCCATGTGTTCGACAACCAGTTGATAGTCGCCGCGTGCTTCGTAAAGGCCAACCGACGCTCGCACTAAAATTTTGTCGCCTTCTTTAGGGCGAATGCGAACATTGCGGTTTGATCCCTTGAACATGGCTGCGCGAACTTGGGCTTTGTTGTCTTTCAGCGTGAAATACCAATGCCCTGATGCGGCTGCCACAAAGTTGGATATTTCGGCAGATAGCCAAATAAGGCCAATTTCGCCTTCCAGTACGGTTCTGGCTAAGCGATTTAGCTTGGTAACTGTTAAAATTTGTCGAGACGTAGATGGCGAATTTGTAAACATAAAAAAAATCACTGGGTTTAATACATTTAGAGTTTACCTGAAAACTAAAAAACACTACAATTGCGCCGCAATTAACCCTCAACTGAATAGGTGTTGTTGCATGCTACGTATCATCCAAGAAGCCCTGACGTTCGACGATGTGTTGCTGGTTCCCGGCCACTCGACCGTCCTCCCTCACACAGCCAACTTACAAACACGCCTTACGCGTGGCGTAACGTTAAATATTCCAATGGTGTCTGCTGCCATGGACACGGTTTCTGAAGCCCGTCTAGCTATTGCGCTAGCCCAAGAGGGTGGTATTGGTTTCATTCATAAAAACATGAAGCCCGAAGAGCAAGCCAAACACGTACGTGAAGTTAAGAAATACGAAAGTGGTGTGGTATCTGACCCGGTAACGGTTGAAGAGAATGCGACCATTGGTGAAGTTATCGCGCTTTCTAAGCGTCTTGGTTACTCTGGCTTCCCGGTGACTGACAAAGATAATAACCTAATTGGTATTGTGACAGGCCGCGATCTTCGCTTTGAAAAGCGTTTGAATTTGCCTATTAGAAACGTAATGACCGGTAAGGATGATCTGGTTACCGTTAAAGAAGGTGCAAGCTCTGATGTGGTGTTAGATCTTATGCACGAACACCGCATTGAGAAAATTCTTGTCGTCGACGACGCGTTTAAGCTTACAGGCCTGATCACTGTTAAAGACTTCCAAAAAGCAGAAAACAAGCCTAACGCATGTAAAGACTCGCTTGGTCGCCTACGTGTTGGTGCTGCGGTAAGCGTTGGACCAGGTACTGACGAACGTATTGCACTACTTGTAGATGCAGGCGTTGACGTTCTACTTATCGATACCTCTCACGGTCACTCGCAAGGTGTTATTGACCGCGTGAAAAAGGTACGTGCAGACTATCCAGATGTACAAATTATTGCGGGAAACGTTGCGACGGGCGATGGCGCGAAAGCACTTGCCGATGCCGGCGTAGATGCTGTTAAAGTGGGAATTGGCCCTGGTTCAATTTGTACTACCCGTATCGTAACCGGTTGCGGTGTGCCTCAAATTACTGCGGTATCAGATGCAGTAGAAGCGCTTAAAGATACTGACATTCCAGTAATCGCTGACGGCGGTATTCGTTTTTCGGGTGACATTGCTAAGGCGTTGGCTGCTGGCGCAAGCTGCGTAATGGTTGGCAGCATGCTAGCAGGTACTGAAGAAGCGCCAGGCGAAGTAGAACTTTTCCAAGGCCGTTATTACAAGTCATATCGCGGTATGGGTTCACTAGGCGCTATGGATCAAAGCCACGGTTCGTCAGACCGTTACTTCCAAGATTCTGATAACGCTGAGAAATTAGTACCAGAAGGTATTGAAGGCCGCGTAGCGTACAAAGGTCCAATTGCTAATATTATCCATCAGCAAATGGGCGGCTTGCGCTCAGCCATGGGCTTAACGGGCTGCGCAACGATTGAAGAGCTCAATACCAAGGCACAATTTGTGCGCGTAACTTCAGCCGGAATGGGCGAGAGCCACGTGCACGATGTAAGCATTACCAAAGAAGCGCCAAATTACCGTTTAGGTTAAGGCGACCGACGACTGCGAGGCTGGTACTACACCAGCCTTTGTTCTTTTATTTAACGGGTAAAAATAAAACATGACCACAAATATCCACGACCAACGCATACTTATTTTGGATTTTGGCTCGCAATACACGCAGTTGATAGCACGTCGTGTTCGCGAAATAGGCGTTTACTGTGAGCTTTGGGCTTGGGATGTGACCGAAGAGCAAATCCGCGAATTTAATCCTCAAGGGATTATTCTGTCAGGTGGCCCAGAGTCAGTAACCGAAGAAGGCTCACCACGCGCGCCCGACTACGTATTTGAAGCCGGCGTGCCAGTGCTAGGCGTGTGCTATGGCATGCAAACCATGGCACAACAGCTAGGTGGTGGCGTACTGGGTTCAGACAAGCGTGAATTTGGTTATGCGCAAGTAGAAGTGATTAAACCAAGCCCGCTGCTGGATAAAATTGAAGATGCGATAGGTGATAACGGCGCGGCGCTGCTTGATGTATGGATGAGCCACGGCGATAAAGTGGCAGCTATTCCCGAAGGTTTTGAAACCATCGCGCAAACCGCTTCATGCCCACATGCTGCAATGTATAACGCAGAGAAGCAATTCTATGGCGTGCAGTTCCACCCTGAAGTGACTCACACTCGCCAAGGCATGCGTCTATTAACTCACTTTGTGATGGACATCTGTAAGTGTGAAAAGCTCTGGACAGCTGGCGCAATTATTGACGATGCCATAGAGCGCATAAAAGAAAAGGTGGGCGATGAAGAAGTTATTCTTGGCCTTTCAGGCGGCGTAGATTCTTCAGTAACAGCCATGCTGCTTCACCGCGCGATAGGTGACAAACTTACTTGTGTGTTTGTAGATAATGGCCTGCTTCGCTTAAATGAAGCTGATCAGGTAATGGAAATGTTTGGTGACCATTTCGGTTTAAACATTATCCGTGTAGACGCTGAAGAGCGTTTCCTTGATCGCCTAAAAGGCATTGAAGATCCTGAGCTTAAACGTAAAGCTATTGGTAATGAGTTCGTTCGTGTATTTGACGAAGAAGCGGGTAAGCGTGAAAACGCGAAGTGGTTAGCGCAAGGTACTATTTACCCAGACGTTATTGAATCAGCGGGTTCTGCAACGGGTAAAGCGCACGTAATTAAGTCGCACCACAATGTGGGTGGTCTTCCAGAAGATATGGAGCTAGGTCTTGTTGAGCCACTGCGTGAACTCTTTAAAGACGAAGTACGCAAAATCGGCCTTGAGCTAGGTTTACCGTACGACATGCTTTACCGTCACCCGTTCCCTGGTCCGGGTCTAGGTGTTCGTGTACTTGGTGAAATTAAGAAAGAATATTGCGACTTACTACGTCGTGCTGACGCTATCTTCATTGAAGAGCTATATGCAGCTGACCTATACCAAAAAGTAAGCCAAGCTTTTACCGTATTCCTTCCAGTGCGCTCAGTTGGCGTAATGGGTGATGCGCGTAAATACGACTGGGTAGTAAGCCTTCGTGCAGTAGAAACCATCGATTTCATGACAGCTCACTGGGCACATTTACCCTACGACTTCCTAGGTAAAGTGTCTAATCGCATTATCAATGAAATTGACGGCATTAGTCGTGTGGTCTACGACATTTCTGGTAAGCCACCTGCTACGATTGAGTGGGAGTAAACGGGTGTAAATTTACCGAAATGAAAAGAGAGCCTTCGGGCTCTTTTTTTGTATCTACTTAAAAAAGAGCAAGTTAATAAGCCTGTTACTATAAGAGTGTATATTTTCGCATATATTGGTATGTTGATTCATACCAAATTTGTAACCATACCGTCATAAAAATATCATTTAATGGCGACGTCCTTCTTTAAATTTATACTAAAGGTTAAGCCGTGTTCAATTACACAAGCATCAGCCGTTTGGTGATGACGCCTGTTCTCGCCAGCTTTTTAATTCTTGTACTATTAAACGGTGCCTCAATTCTAAAGTCTTTCTCGTTACTTAATTCATTCGATGAGTTAGAAAACACCCTTGTTCAGTCAGAACGAGACGTCAATACCACGCTAAGTACTTTCAAAACTCAAGTGCAAGAGTGGAAGAACGTATTGTTGCGTGGCCACAAAAAAGACGACCGAGAAAAATACTGGGAGCGATTCAAGCAGAGAGAGGCCGACATCACTCGCCAGTTTGACCTGATGCTATCAAGTAGTGTGATAAGTGAAAGCGTGAAGTCAGATATCAGGCAATTTCAAAAAGCCCATGCAGTCATGGCCGAGAAATACCGTGAAGGATACGACGCATTTATTAACTCAGGGTTTGATCCAAAGGTTGGAGATAGCTTTGTTCGAGGTATTGATAGAGAGCCTGCTAAGCTCCTCTCAGGTATCGCGGCGGAAATTGCAGCCGATTCAGCGAATGCGATTGCTGAACTTAAAGCCAATACGCGCACTATGCTCTGGATAATTCTACTGGCAGCAATTGCGCTTTCTGTGCTTTCTGTTGCTTATGTGATTGCTCGTTTGCGCTCTCAGGTTATTAAACCAACGAAGCAGGTTGCGGCGTGTATATCTAACTTGGCTCATAGCCGTTACGACTACGCGTTAACGTATTCCAGCGACCATGAATTGGGCATGCTGGCAGAATCTGCCAGGGCATTACAAAACAAATTAAAAGATTCGGTTGCGCAGCTTCAACAAGCGGAGACCGAAATGGAGAAGGCGTTTGGCACCCTCGGTAACGTCAGTCAATCCATTATGGAAGGCGCCAATGGACAACGGGATGCGTCGCGCTCGCTTGATAGCAGTACGGATAAACTTAAAGAGATTGTGCAAAATTTAGTGGCAATCACCGACCAAGTTGCTGTGGCGACAAATAACTCAGAAAAGAACGTGGCAAGTTGTTATGCCACGTTTGAAAGCGCCAATGCAGGCTTTAAGCAACTAGCAAAAACGGTAACCGAATCTAGTAATATCGTGTCAGAACTGCAAAGCCGCAGTACCAATATTCTAAAAGTGGTAAATGTTATTAACGAAATTGCCGATCAGACTAACCTGCTGGCTCTAAACGCAGCAATTGAAGCTGCTAGGGCAGGTGAGCATGGCCGTGGTTTTGCTGTGGTAGCCGACGAGGTTCGAGCACTTGCAGCTAAAACACAGCAGTCGACCAAGGAAATTAACGACATTTTAAGTAGCTTTGAAGCTGAAGCAAAAGGGGCCGTTGCGGCGATGTCGTCAGGCAAGCAGCTGTCAGACACAAACGCAGCAGAAGCAGCGACAGCGCTTGAAACACTCAATAACGTGGTGAGGGATATTCAAGAAACCGCCAGCGTAGTTGTGGCGCTTAACGAAGCCGCAGATGAGCAAGAGGCTGTACTTCAGCAGGTGGAAACAATTATCAGTAATGTGGTCACATCATCTGAAAAATATCATCAACTTGCTCAGCGTGATGACATGTCACGCTCAATGAAAAGTATGTCAGAAAATGTTGAAAAGGTGGTGAACAGTTTGACCCGCTAACTGTGCTTTGTCAGTATAAACACGTTAAAAGGGAGTGTTTGAACAATGTTCACGCTCCTTTTCTTTTATCTGTTATAGATGCGCACGTCCTAAACCAGTATTGATAATAATGACAACACCACTCGTATTTCATCCTATTTATAGCCAGTTAGATCTTCCTGAGCGACACCGATTTCCCATCGAGAAGTACGTAGGTATTCGCGATGAATTGTTAAATCGTGGTGTGGAAGCATCGCGTTTTGTTACTCCATCACCGGTTGATCTTTCTTTTCTCACAGCCTATTACGATCCGGACTATGTTGATGCACTAAGTACTGGCGCATTAGATAGGAAAGCCATGCGCCGCATAGGCTTTCCCTGGTCGCAGCAGCTGATTGAGCGTACCCGTACTGCCGTCGCTGGAACCTGTTTAACAGCCAAGCTAGCGCTAGAGCATGGAAAAGCATTGAATTTAACGGGCGGGTATCATCACGCGTTTGCTGATTTTGGTTCAGGTTTTTGCTTGTTCAACGATTTATATTTGGCAGCGAAAACTATGCAGCAAACCCCGTCCGTTGAAAATGTGCTTATTGTCGATTTGGATGTGCATCAAGGCGATGGCACAGCAAAACTTGCCGAAAACGACCGTGATATTTTTACCTTATCTATTCATGGTGAAAAGAACTTCCCTCACAGAAAGCAGCGTTCCGATATTGATATAGGGCTCGATAAGGGCACCGAAGACGATGAGTATCTAACTACGCTAGAACAAGCGCTAACGATGGTAATGAGACAATTTCAGCCCGATGCCATCATCTATGACGCAGGCGTTGATGTGCATGTAAACGACGACCTTGGTCATTTACATATTTCTACGCAAGGCGTGTACGAGAGAGATACGCAAGTCTTTGCGTTAGCCGAGCGTTTAGGCGTTCCGATTGCTGCGGTAATTGGTGGAGGCTACCAAAGAGATATTGCAGCGCTGGTAGAGGTGCATATTCAGCTTTATCGCGCGGCAGGCGTGATTGATTAGCAAACAGTGATGTCGAAATGAGAAGAGCACGCCATGCAAAAGCGGTTTGGCGTGCCCATCCTGTGTCTACGTGGTTATTTATTACAAAAAGTGCAGCTGAAAACCGATACCAATACGTTCTTGTGAGCGGTTATAGTCGATAAGCGAATCGCCATAGCCATTGAAGTATTGAAGCAAGACTTCATAGCGGTCAGAGATAGGGTAGGTGAAGTCTAGCTGGATGCTGCCTCGGTTCTCATCTACGTCGAGGTTATTTCGTAAAAGCGCCAGTACTTTAAACGCGCCAATTTTCCTTCCATAACCAAGTTCCATTCTACCGTAATAGTCTTGTATATCAGGGTTATCGTCGCCGGTTGGATCAAGCGGGTCTGTTTTCTCGTCTTCAGGAATACGGTACCACGTCTTTAGGTAGTAGATATCGTCATCGTCGCTAAAGACAATAGAGGCAAATATACGGTTCCAGCTTCGAGAGCGCAGCCCGCTTTGACCGTTAGACATATGATTGAAACCAACTTGAAAGGTATTAAATTTGTAGCCAAGTACGGAATAATCGGCTGTTTCTTGCCAAAAGACTTCTGGTTCGTAATTGGTCTCGCGAAACGGCTTCGACGCTTCACTGTTATAAAGCTGCCAGAAAGAGGTTAGCGTAAAGCCAAAGTAAACGCCGTCGAATCCTGTATCTTCCAAATAAAGCGGCAGCTTTGCGCTTACCTGAAATTTTGCTTCTTTCTTGTCTATGTTCTCGTTTGTGAGTTCTTCACTGGCTACAGAGCTTGGGTTGGAAACGTAAGTAATTGGAAGTAGATAGTTTTGTCTATGCTGAGTGATAGCAAACACATTATCCAGTGCTTCTTTATCGCCTTCTAATCGGTTATCCAGTGCACTTTCCGTGATGGTGTCACGTTTGATGATATCGATAACTTCAATACCGCTTTCTTCCTGAGACGATTGATTTTCTTCATTTTCAACAGTGCGCTCTTGTTCACTATTTTCTGAAGATGATACTTGTTCGCTTACCACTTCTTGTGATTGTTGAGCGCACACAGGCGTGCAAGCAGCAAATGCTGCCAAAAATACAAAAGGCTTTAACACAGACACCTTTAATTCTCCGTAACGTGGGGTTGTTGTTATGCTTAACTGAAGTCCAGTGCTTGGCCTTCTGAAGATGCAAATACTTGTAGATTAGACTCTGCCACTGTGACGTATACATTACAATGGTTTACAACATCATCTATATCGTCATCAGTCCGTTCTGGATCATGACTATATAAAGCTAATTTTTTTGCGTTACATGCCATTGCTAGTTTCACCGCTTCTTCCGCGACCGAATGACCCCATCCGTTCTTAGCTGGCATGTCAGACAACATATACTGTGCATCGTGTATTAGCAGATCGGCATTTTGTGCAAATTTTGCGAAATCGATAAAGTCTGTTTCTTTTTTGTAGGGGGGGTAAAGCTCATTATCTGTTATGTAAGCCACCTTTGCGTCATCGGCTTCAATACAATAAGCACTGCCACGACCGGGGTGGTTCATGGCTAAGCGAGTTATGGTTGCGCTTCCTACTGAAAATCGGCTTGTAGACTTGGGAATATCGACAATAGAAATGTTAGCTTTCAGCGCACTTCGGGGGACTGGAAATAACGACCCTTCCATTTGCTTTAAAATTTGATCAGGTTCATCAAGGAGGGTTTGACCCGGGTATATGTTGATTTCGCGTGAAGCCTGATAGATAGGCGCAAAAAAAGGGAAGCCTTGAATATGATCCCAATGGTTGTGGCTCAACAGCAGATTAATGGGTGTATTTTTTTGAATAAGGCGCTCGCCGAGCACGCGAATCCCTGTGCCTGAGTCGAGGATGATATCGGTACCATCCTCAAGCTCAATGTGAACGCATGCAGTATTACCACCATAGCGGACGTAAGCTGCTCCCGGGGTAGGGATTGACCCTCTTACGCCATAAAATGTTAACCGCATACGCCCTCTTTTCTAATCTAATCGGCGAGATCAGGCGCTAGAGTGCGGCTACAAAGTCCTTTGCTGCGCTAATATCTAACAACTGCTTTTCACCAGTACGTCTATTCTTATACTCAACCTGTTGATTATCTAGGTTTCTTTCACCAATAACAATGCTGTGAGGTATGCCAATTAATTCCATATCATTGAACATGACACCCGGACGCTCTTTTCTGTCGTCAAACAACACTTCTACGCCAAGGGCAACAAGCTCTTCATAAAGCGCTTCCGCTGCTTTTTTAATGCGATGAGACTTATGCATATTCATTGGTATTAATGCAATTTTAAACGGTGCAATAGGATCTGGCCACTTTATGCCAAATTTATCGTGGTTTTGCTCGATAGCTGCCGCAACAATTCGAGATACGCCTATACCGTAACAACCCATAGTTAAGGTTTGGTGCTTACCTGATTCGCTTAGTACGCCGCAGTTCATGGCCTCTGAATACTTGCTGCCAAGCTGGAAGATATGGCCCACTTCGATGCCGCGTTTAATATCTAGCGTGCCTTTCCCGTCAGGAGATGCATCGCCTGCTACAACGTTGCGAATATCAACGCCAGTAATATCTTCAGACCAGTTTACGTTAATATTTATCTTACCGCCTGCGCCTGCGCCTGTAGTGAAGTCAGCAAGGGCAGCTGCACTGGCGTCAATAAAAGCGGGTACAGGCAGGTTGGTTGCATCAGCAAACAATGGTGAAACGCCAAGAATATCTTTTGCTTGTTCAAATGATGCTTCAACAAGCGGGCTTGCAACGCCGTCTAACTTCTCTGCTTTTACATCATTAAGCTCATGATCAGCACGAAGTACAAGGGCTACCCATTTGTCAGAAACTACTTCTTCGCCTTTACTGTCTACTTCATTAGCGGCTTTCACTACTACGACTTTGACCGCGTTTGTCACTTCGGCTTCTACGCTTTTTAAGATGGCATTGAAATCTTTGCCTTTGGCATCTTTAGTCTCAACTGCAGCGCCCGATGCGACAGCTTTTTCAGGCGCAACAGCTTCAGCCATTTCAACATTGGCTGCGTAATCACTGTCGCTTGAGAAAGCGATATCGTCTTCACCTGATGCGGCAAGTACGTGGAATTCGTGAGAGTGATTACCACCAATAGAGCCAGAGTCGGCAATTACCGCCCTGAAGTCTAAGCCCATACGCGAGAATATGTTGCAGTAAGCGTCGTACATTTTTTGATACGTTTCTTCTAAGCAGCTATCTTCCAAGTGGAAGCTGTACGCATCTTTCATGGTAAATTCACGACCGCGCATAATGCCGAAACGAGGGCGTACTTCGTCGCGGAATTTGGTCTGAATTTGGTATAGGTTCAGTGGAAGCTGCTTGTAGCTGCTAATTTCATTACGCACAAGTGCAGTAATAACTTCTTCGTGCGTTGGGCCTAATACGAAATCACGCTGGTGGCGGTCTTTAATGCGAAGTAACTCTGGGCCGTATTCTTCCCAACGTCCAGATTCTTCCCACAGGTCTGCAGGCTGAACAACGGGCATTAGCACTTCTATTGCGCCTGCTTTGTTCATTTCTTCACGAACAATATTGGCTACTTTGTTGAGTACACGAAGACCAGATGGCAACCACGTGTATAGACCCGAGGCTAGCTTTCTGATCATACCAGCTCTTAGCATTAGCTGGTGGCTGATAACCTCTGCATCTGCAGGTGTTTCTTTCTGCGTGGCAAGCAAATATTGACTAGTGCGCATGTAAAGCAGGTATCCTGTTATAAATGTATTTATTACGGTTAGTGTGATGCTCTTTCGCAAACGGCAATTCGCAAAACAAAACATTGCGAAACTCTTGAACCGAGATAAGGTGTCACACGTTTGGGCGTATTCTAATTAACTGTGAGCTATTTCGCCACAGACTGTTAACACTAATAGTGTAATTATCCTAAATGAACCAGTTCGGTCACCTTAACGGCGGCATCTCTTATTTCAAACCCTACATCAATATCGTATAGCGTCACGCGGTAGGTTTTCTCATCATTTTCAATATGCTGTTTATAGGCTGGGCGAGGGTCTTGGGACAGTACCGCAGTCACCAAGGCAGAAAAACCACGGTGCTTTTTCTCTATTTCAGCAAGTGTGGGCTGGATTGTATCGGCGAATGATACGTCGCGATTGGGTATGGGGTTAATGTCATCAAGATTATCGCTGGCGCTAGGAACACTATCAGCGTACGCGATATAGGGTTTGATATCGACAAGTGGTGTGCCGTCGACTAAATCTACCCCTTCAACCACTAACTGTGTCTGTCCATTACTGCTAACCACACCTTTGTTTTTCACCACAGACATGCCAATCCCATTAGGTCGGTGGGTACTGCGACTTGCCAATACGCCCATAGTTGCATTACCACCTAGACGAGGGGCTTTTACCGTATTTTTCCAACCGCGTTCAATGTTCTGGTGAAAGATAAAAAGCAGCCACAGGTGACTGTAATTCTCTATCCCTTTAAGCAAATTGATATCGTTAAAGCCTTCTTCGAAGGTGATGATGCCTTGGGCGTTAGCCAAGTTGGGCTGTCTTGGAATAGCAAACTTTTGCTTGAAAGGCGTAGCGACGGTCGCTATCGCCTCGAGAGAAAATGAATTGTGGGTATTCACGTTTTAGCCTTAACGAAGTCAAAATGTGTAACGTTGTCATATTACTCACATAATTTGCAGGTAAAGTGACGTTTCAAGTGAAAGCTTGAGCCAAATAAACATCCTGCTTGTTATAAGGCGCTGCTTATTTGGGTTCCCTGGAGTAATCCAATACTTTGGGCCTGCTCGCAACACGAGCTTATTCTCTTTTTAGTGCGTGTTTTTTACATTGCACAAAAAAGTAAGCTTCCCGTGTTTTATCGAGCGGGCTTATCTTTTTTAAGCGTGTCTAATACGCCCTCAAAATAAGGGCACCCAAGCGTCCGTGCTTTTTCAATGTTATGGCTGAATATCTTTTCGGCATCTTCTTCTTTCTTCATGTAGCGTGTGATATCAGCTTCACGAATCAAATGCAAAAGCGGGTAGGGTGAACGATTGGTATAGTTTTCAGCATCGTCTACGTCGCTACCGTCGAATACATAATTGGGGTGGAAGCTGGCAAGTTGATAAGTGCCGCTGTATCCCCAGTCGTGCAGCATATTATCGCTGATAGCCAATACATCGAGATATTCGTTGAAATCAGCAAGGGTTGAATGCGTGAGTGCAATTAGTGTTGTAGCGGTGGTGTCATTCTCTTCTAAATGCCGCAACTCATCGTATAGCGATTGAACGACATTTCCCGCATTGCCCTCAATTACCACACACCGAATTTGGTGAGGTGTTCTTACATAGCGCGCAAAGGGACAAAAGTTATGCTTTATCACAATGTCGTCAACCCATTTAAGCGTTGCATCAATTACGTGCTGTTCCCATAAAGGAGATGTTGGTTCTGCCATAAAAGGTGTAGGTCAGTTTGAGTCTGTGTTCAACTTGAGGGGGAGTATAAAACAAAAAGGCAGAAATTTAATTTCTGCCTAACATTTTGGTTGAACTATTTGTGCTTTAAGAATGATATTTTACGTAAGCTTCCAGCGTATTCTCTATCAAACTGGCTACTGTCATCGGCCCAACTCCGCCTGGAACGGGGGTTATCCAGCCTGCGCGCTCTTTCGCTTTTTCGAAATCAACATCGCCAACAAGTGAACCATCATTAACGCGATTAATACCTACATCAATGACAATCGCGCCCTGCTTTACCCAGTCACCAGGAATAAAGTTCGGTTTACCTACTGCGACTACCAGTAGGTCTGCACGTTGAACGTGACTTTTAAGGTCCTGAGTGAACTTGTGACAGGTAGTAACGGTGCAGCCTGCTAAAAGCAGTTCCAGGCTCATAGGGCGCCCCACAATGTTCGACGCACCTACAATGACCGCGTCTAAACCTTTTACAGGGCGCTTGGTTGACTCTATCATGGTCATGATGCCTTTTGGCGTGCAGGGACGTAGTGCAGGAATACGCTGTGCAAGGCGGCCAATATTGTATGGATGAAATCCGTCGACATCTTTATGAGGGTGAATACGTTCAAGTACCTTTTCTGCATTTAACCCTGCAGGTAAAGGAAGCTGTACCAGAATTCCGTCTATCTCTTTATCTTCGTTTAGCTCGTCCACTAAATTTAGCAAGGTCTCTTCTGTGGTATCAGAAGGAAGGTCGAAAGAGCGAGAAACGAACCCCACTTCTTCGCACGCTTTACGTTTATTGGAAACATAAACTTGAGAAGCTGCATCACTGCCAACAAGGACAACGGCTAGGCCTGGTTGTCTTTTACCTGCTTGCGTAAGCGATTCAACATAGGAGGTTACGTGTTGGCGAACTTGTTTGGCAATTAGTTTGCCGTCAATAAGATGGGCGGTCATAGTCTTGTACGATTCTTATATGGTTGGGTGGTCAACAAGTGCCCTATATTGTTTCATAAAATAGGACTAATACTCTAGTAGTTATTGCTCTGCAATTATTCGCCACAAATGTTCAACGTAAACAACCGTTAATGGAAAGCCTGATGCTTACCCTTAAAAGAAGCGCAAACCTAGGCTAAAAATAGGTAAATACAAGGGTAATTGTTCAAAAAAACGTGAGAATGGATGCTTTGTGAGCGGTTGATGATTTTATTTAAAAAAGTGTTTGACGAGGTGGGGGGATGTCAGTAATATTCGCACCCCGTAACGGCACAGAGGCTAACGCTTCAAGGTCGGTACGACAGTCGGTGAGTGGCGCAGCTTGGTAGCGCACTTGTTTTGGGTACAAGGGGTCGCAGGTTCAAATCCTGTCTCACCGACCACTTTTTGCAGCGAAGATTCGCCAAGCGCCCGTAGCTCAGCTGGATAGAGCAACGGCCTTCTAAGCCGTGGGTCGCAGGTTCGAATCCTGCCGGGCGCGCCATGCGAGTCAGGTAGGTCCTGATAGCAAGGCTGAATTTTCGTATTTACACTGCTAAAATAAAGCGTGTAAATCGCAAACACACCCTATGGTGGGCGTAGCTCAGTTGGTAGAGCCCCGGATTGTGATTCCGGTTGTCGTGGGTTCAAGTCCCATCGTCCACCCCACTTTTTTGCGGAAGTGGTGGAATTGGTAGACACGCTGGATTTAGGTTCCAGTGCTTCACGGCGTGAGAGTTCAAGTCTCTCCTTCCGCACCATATTTTCAAGCTTTATCAAAAGCTTAATGTAAGCATTTCAGTCGGTGAGTGGCGCAGCTTGGTAGCGCACTTGTTTTGGGTACAAGGGGTCGCAGGTTCAAATCCTGTCTCACCGACCATTTATGCTTTCTTCGATTCAGTAAATACTTCTAGCTAAGAGTGATAAATCATCTGTGGGCTAGGGTATGAGTCGACTTTAACTATCGAGTAGCTATGTAAGATCCTGACAGCTCGGTAGGCGCTTATGTGTTTATCAATTCACACATAAGACTGAACAGGATTACTGTGGTGGGCGTAGCTCAGTTGGTAGAGCCCCGGATTGTGATTCCGGTTGTCGTGGGTTCAAGTCCCATCGTCCACCCCACTTTTTCGCGGAAGTGGTGGAATTGGTAGACACGCTGGATTTAGGTTCCAGTGCTTCACGGCGTGAGAGTTCAAGTCTCTCCTTCCGCACCATATTTAAAGCTCTCGCAGGGCTATTCAAAAAGATATATCTGTCGGTGAGTGGCGCAGCTTGGTAGCGCACTTGTTTTGGGTACAAGGGGTCGCAGGTTCAAATCCTGTCTCACCGACCATTATCTTTCTCTCCTCTTTATACATTGCTCAATAAACTCGCATAAATTCCGTCTTTTTCGCTATTTAGGCTATTAGTTTCGCTATTTGGTCAAAATGCGTTCAAATGGTTGTTACAAACTTGTGTTTGCCTCTCGACTCTTGTGGTATGCGGCTGTATACTACCGCGTCTTTTTTTAACCAGTACGTTTGTTTCAGGTTGGCTTTTTGACACAATTTCGTGTCCTAACTTTGATTTTATAAACGTCGAATAACGACCTCTACCCCGGAGTGATATGCAACTCTTGCATGACGGGAGAGGGGATTGAGAACAAAACGCCTGTAAAGGCGTATAGTTGAGGTAACATAATGCAAGTTTCAGTCGAGACGACCCAGGGTTTAGAACGCCGTCTTACTATCACCGTTCCAGCTGACACGGTTGATTCAGCAGTTAAGTCACGTCTACAGCAATTGGCGAAAACACAACGCATCAACGGCTTCCGTCCAGGTAAAGTTCCTGTAAACGTAATCAAAAAGCGTTTCGGCCAAGCTGTTCGCCAAGAAGTTGCTGGCGATGTTATGCAGCAAAACTTCTACCAAGCAGTGATTCAAGAAAAAATTCAGCCTGCTGGTATGCCGAAGTTTGAACTGACTAAAGACGAAGACGGTCAGGACCTAGAATTCACAGCATCTTTCGAAGTTTACCCAGAAGTAGAAGTGAAAGGTGTTAGCGATATCGAAATCGAAAAACCAGTAGTAGAAATTACTGACGAAGATCTAGATAACATGATGGAAACACTTCAGAAGCAGCACGCAACTTGGAAAGAAGTTAAGCGTAAAGCGAAGAAAGACGACAAAGTTATCATCGACTTCGTTGGTTCTATCGACGGTGAAGAGTTTGAAGGTGGTAAAGCAGAAGACTTCGCTCTTGAGCTAGGTAAAGATCGCATGATCCCTGGTTTCGAAAAGCCACTTGTTGGCGCGAAAGCGGGTGAAGAAGTGACTATCGAAGTAACTTTCCCTGAAGACTACCACGCAGAAAACCTAAAAGGTAAAGATGCAGTTTTCCAAACTACCGTTAAGAAAGTAGAAGGCCTAAATCTTCCAAAAGTTGACGAAGAGTTTGCTAAACTATTCGGTGTTGAAGAAGGCGGTGTTGACGCACTTAAAGCAGAAGTTCGTAAGAACATGCAGCGTGAACTAAACCAGACGCTAAAAGCGCAAGTTAAAGAAGACGTTATTGCTAAGCTAGTTGAAGCTAACGAGATTGATATTCCTCAAGCGCTTATCGATCAAGAAGTGAATGCACTTCGCGAGCAAGCTAAGCAACGTTTCAGCCAGCAAGGCGGTGGTCAGAACCTTCCAGACCTACCAGCTGAATTGTTTACTGACAACGCTAAACGTCGCGTATCTATTGGTCTTCTTCTAGGTGAAGTGATCAAGCAGAACGAACTTAAAGCAGACGAAGCTAAAGTTAACGAGATGATCGAAACTGCTGCTTCAGCGTATGAAGATCCGCAAGAAGTTGTTGATTACTACAACAACAACCAAGAGCTTATGCAACAAATGCAGAACGTTGCACTAGAAGAACAAGCTATTGAGTGGGTTCTTGAGCAAGCAAAAGTTACCGAAGTAACTAAAGCTTTTGACGAGGTTATGAACAAACAGGCGTAATTTTTTACTGTCTGATTGACATTACTTGTCAGCAACTGCTTAAATGCTCGGAGCCTTCCGAGCATTTTTGTTTTTAACGCTAGATAATCAAGGTAGCTATGACTAATACCCCGTTTGACCCAATGAATGCACTTGTTCCTATGGTTGTTGAGCAAACCTCTAAAGGTGAGCGCTCATACGACATTTATTCTCGCCTATTGAAAGAAAACGTAATTTTCTTGGTAGGACAAGTTGAAGATCACATGGCCAACCTCATCGTTGCTCAAATGTTGTTCTTAGAAGCTGAAAACCCAGAGAAAGATATTTTCTTATACATTAACTCACCAGGCGGTTCGGTAACTGCTGGCATGGCAATTTACGATACGATGAAGTTTATCAAGCCAGACGTGAGTACAGTATGTATGGGCCAAGCTGCAAGCATGGGCGCATTTCTACTATCTGCAGGAGCAAAAGGTAAGCGCTACTGTCTACCTAACTCGCGCGTAATGATTCACCAACCGCTTGGTGGCTTCCAAGGTCAGGCATCTGATTTTGAAATACACGCGAAAGAAATTCTGTCTATTAAAGAGAAATTGAATCGCCTTATGGCGGACCATACTGGTCAAGACTATGAAAAAGTCGCGCGTGACACAGACCGTGATAACTTTTTGAGTGCAACTGAGGCAAAAGAATATGGCCTTGTTGACCAAGTTTTAGCAAATCGATCTGACGTAGCCGCAACTAAGTAGTATAGTTATAGTAGACCTGAGCCAGTGCATAGCACGTTTTGGTTTTCGGCTCAGGCAAGGCAGAGGCAAAAGTAATGAGTGATAAGCAAAGCGGTGACGGTGATAATAAGCTACTGTACTGTTCGTTTTGTGGCAAAAGCCAACACGAAGTAAGAAAGTTAATAGCAGGCCCGTCGGTATTCATTTGCGACGAGTGTGTTGAGTTATGTAACGATATCATTCGCGAAGAAATTAAGGAAATCGCGCCTAAGCAAAAGCAGGACGCTTTACCTAAACCAAGTGAAATTCATGCTCACCTAGACGATTACGTTATCGGGCAAGAACATGCAAAGAAGGTATTATCAGTAGCGGTATATAACCACTACAAGCGCTTGCGCAATGGCGACGTTCACGAAGGCGTAGAACTTGGCAAAAGTAATATTTTGCTAATAGGACCTACCGGTAGTGGTAAAACGCTGCTAGCGGAAACCCTAGCGCGCCTGCTTGATGTTCCATTCACCATGGCTGACGCAACCACGCTAACTGAAGCTGGCTACGTGGGCGAAGACGTTGAGAACATCATCCAGAAGTTACTGCAGAAGTGCGACTACGACGTAGAGAAAGCGCAGCGCGGAATTGTTTACATCGATGAAATCGATAAGATTTCTCGTAAGTCAGACAACCCATCTATCACTCGTGACGTTTCGGGTGAAGGTGTACAGCAGGCGCTTCTAAAGCTGATTGAGGGTACGGTTGCGTCTGTTCCTCCGCAAGGTGGACGTAAGCACCCACAGCAGGAATTCCTGCAGGTTGATACCTCTAAGATATTGTTCATCTGTGGTGGTGCGTTTGCTGGTCTTGATAAAGTTATTGAGCAACGCGCACAAAAAGACACGGGTATTGGATTTGGTGCGACGGTTAAGTCGAAAGACAACAGCAAACAAATCAGCGAACTGTTTAAGCAAGTTGAGCCTGAAGACTTAGTGAAATATGGGTTGATTCCAGAGTTCATTGGACGTCTACCGGTAGTAACAAGCCTTGAAGAGTTGAATGAAGAAGCACTAATTCAAATTCTACGCGAGCCAAAGAATGCAATTACCAAGCAATATGGTGCATTGTTCTCAATGGAAGATGTAGAACTTGAGTTCCGTGACGATGCACTTAACGCGATTGCTAAAAAGGCAATGGATCGCAAAACAGGCGCACGTGGTCTTCGCTCAATCGTTGAAGCGGTTTTGCTTGATACTATGTACGACCTTCCTTCAATGGAAGACGTGAGCAAAGTTGTTATTGATGAAACCGTTATTCGCGGTGAATCAAAACCTATCTTGATTTACGACAGCAATGAAAAGAAAGCCGCCTCTGAATAGATGCTGGTTTTGTGAAAAAAGGCCCTTCAGGGCCTT
>NZ_JBHNZD010000038.1:0-26284 GCF_054960375.1 Alteromonas sp. G4i35
GACTGCAATAAGCAGTCTTTTTTCGTCTAATGTTTTCGCAAAAACGTTATTCCCAAAGAGATACATAAATGGCAACCATTTCTTCAATGGTAGGGATGCGTGGATTGTTGCCGGGAGAACCTGATGCCAAAGCTTGTTCTGCCATTTTTGACGTCGCTGCAAAAAATGCCTCTTTATCAATACCGAAGTCGGCAGGCGTAGGTACCTGTAAATCTGCATTCAGTGCTTTTAGTTCATTGATGAGTTTTTGATTCGCCACCTCATCAGAGTCACTTTGCGTAGCAACACCCATGGCGCGAGCACATTGTGCATAACGCACTGATGCACTTGGAATAGAAAAGGCGGTAACCGCGGGCAACAACATGGCATTCGACAATCCGTGAGGCACATGGAACGCTGCACCGATAGGCCGGCTCATTCCGTGAACAAGAGCCACTGAAGCATTTGAAAAAGCAATGCCCGCGAGCGTTGAGCCCAGCATCATTGATTCTCTCGCCGTTTCATTTGTTGGGTCTGCAAATACAGTGCGTAGATTAGGCGCAATTAACGCCATGGCTGATAACGCCTGTGCATCACTGTAAAGATTGGCTTTGCGGCTAACAAACGCTTCAATAGCGTGAGTAAGCGCATCAATGCCTGTATCGGCTGTTACGCGGGCAGGCAAACTTTGCGTTAATGAATAATCGACCAGGGCTGCCGTTGGCATAAACCCTAAACCAACGCACAGCATTTTTTCTGTGGTATCTTCGTCGGTGATAATGGTAAATCGCGTTGCTTCTGAGCCCGTTCCCGCTGTTGTGGGAATAGCAATGATCGGCAGCCCCGCTTCATCTACAACCCGCGGGAATTTGTAGTCGCGCATTTCGCCGCCGTACTTACCCAAAATAGCGATGGCTTTTGCGCTATCAATGGGGCTTCCACCACCTAAAGCAATGATACTGTCATAAGCGTGGGTTTTGAACGCATCCACACCGCGATAAATAGACCTCACCGTGGGTTCTGGCACCGTATCTGAAAATACATCGGCGTGTATTCCTGCCTCTTCCAGCACTTTCACTATGGCAGCACTATATCCCAACTCAACCATAACCTTATCGGTAACTAATAAAGGTTTATGGCAGTTGAGTCCTTTTAGCGTTTCAGCAACCCGCTGACTCGCCCCTTTCCCTATGTGCATCACTCTTGGCAGAATAATTTGATGAGACATGATTCCCTCGCTGCGAATTCTTTTCATCAGCATACCTAGTACAACGCCCAAAGCAATGACAATGTAAAAATAATGTTACCACCCCACTTTCTCTTCAGCTTTCCTCCAGATACTTACAAGTGCATGGTTGTTTCTATTGCCAAGAGTTAATGGTGAATTATTAACATCACCGTACGTGAAATGAGTGATAGACTGGTAAGAACTTTTCTGTGGACTACGATTATGAAAAAACTCGGTATGATTTCGTTGCTTATAGCAATTATCGCTATAGCGATATGGCAATGGCCGAAGCCTGAAGCACCTTTACTTTCATCAAACAACGTCATGCCCGCCATGGAGAATTTGCCCGACAATTTCTTTGATACACAAGTAAACCCAGTACTAACACAGCGCTGTGTTGTCTGCCACGCCTGTTATGATGCGCCATGCCAACTGAAGATGTCATCTCCAGAAGGTATAGCCAGAGGTGCTAACAAAGAGAAAGTCTATGAAGGCACACGACTCACCGCTGCCCAACCCAATAGAATGTTTCTCGACGCTCACAACGTAGACGCATGGCGAGAGCGTGGCTTTTTCGACGTGCTCGAATCGAAAGAAAAACCTAACGCTTCACCGACCCAATCTTCGGTGCTAGCGCAAATGCTTTTACTAAAAAAACAGCACCCTTTGCCCAACACCGCTCATTTAGGTGACGGTTTCGATATAAGTTTAAATCGACAAAACCAATGCCCAACAATAGATAAAATGGGCGAATACATAGCAGACCAGCCCTTGGGAGGCATGCCCTACGCCTTGCCGGCGCTATCGGATTCTGAACATACTACGCTTATTCAATGGTTAAACCATGGTGCACCGTTACCGTCACCCAAGGCACTCTCACAAGAACTGAACGAGAAAGCATCTGACTTAGAAGCTTGGCTAAATGGGGATAGCAACAAGATGCAGCTTTCTGCACGTTATATTTACGAACACTTGTTTACGTCTCACCTCTATTTCGAAGATATTTCAGAAAAAGGTAAAACGCCGCAGTTTTTTAATCTAGTGCGCTCGCGCACACCACCCGGACAAGCGTTAGATATTATTGCTACTCGCAGACCCTTCGACGATCCAGAGGTCGAGCGCGTTTACTATCGTCTACAGCCAGTGCATTCAACTATCGTGAGTAAAACACATCAAGCTTACGCCATTAATAAAACACTGATGGACAAATGGCAATCGTGGTTTGTCGACGCAGAATTTTCTGTAGAAACATTGCCATCATACAAACCCCAAGTGGCGGCCAACCCATTAACGGCCTTTACCTTATTGCCAGTAGAAAGTCGTTATCGATTTATGCTTGAGCGCGCGCAAAACACCATTATGGGTTATATCAAAGGTCCCGTGTGCAGAGGACAAGTCGCGCTTAACGTCATTAACGATCGATTCTGGGTGTTCTTTGTCGACCCAGACATTGCAGCATCTGAAAAAGTAAATGCTTTTTACGCTTCTCAAAAAGAAAACCTCCACCTTCCCGCTGAAAAAGATAGCTCAGCCCTTGCGGTAAACTGGGTTAAATACGCAAAGCGCCAAGGCGAATATATGCGTGCAAGAACCACCTTTTTGAACAATGAATTCAAAAATGAAGAGCATTTAAGCATGTCGAGTATATGGGATGGCGACGGCGATAATACCAATGCCAGCTTAACCGTATTTCGTCATTTCGATAATGCCACAGTTGTTAAGGGGATGGTTGGCCAGCCCACTAAAACAGCATGGGTGATTGACTATGCCTTGTTAGAGCGCATTCACTACTTGCTTGTGGCTGGCTTTGATGTTTACGGTAATTATGGCCATCAGTTATTGACCCGTTTGTACATGGATTTCTTGCGCATGGAAGGTGAATCGAACTTCCTTAATCTACTTCCTCCAACTACCCGCCATGACCTTCTTGACGATTGGTATCAAAACGCAAGCCCTGAACTTACCGATTATTTGGAAGGTGATATCAACAGTTTCGAACAACTTTCTGGCATAGCGTTCGAAACAGATAATCCTCAACAAGAACTTTATCAATTGTTATCGCAATACTTGGCCAAGGTTCAACCGAACGCCTCAACCTACAACAAACGTTTGCTATCAGCTGAACAGTTCGAAGCATTAGAGCGCTTAGATTCGCTTCCTGCTCAACAAGCGACGTTGATGCCTGAAACTACCATGATTGTGATTCAAGACGACAAAAACCCAGACAACATTGATGTATTCACTGCCCTTAGAAATAGCGCGCATTACAATGTAAATAGCCTATTTGAAGAAGAGGAAAACCGGGAGCCTTCTAAAGATTCAATCACGCTAGTTCATGGTTTGTTGGGCAGTTACCCTGACGCTTTCTGGTATATCAATGCCTCAGAAATAACGTCTTCGATTGAGAAGCTTAAATCCATTAAAAGCGAAGCCGATTACAAGGCCTTGCTCGACGATGTTGGCATGCGCCGAACCAACCCTAACTTTTGGGCGTTTAGTGATAAGTTAATGCGATGGTCTAGCGAGCGCTATCCTATTGAAGGCGGTCTTCTCGACTATAATCGGTTAGAAGATCGCTAAACCTTGCGCTGTGTGCCGTTTTACGCTTTTCTTTTGCAAAAAACCTGTGCTAATGTCCAACCATTGGAAATGAAAGGACATTAGCATTCCATGCCCTATCAAACCGTTGCTTTAATTGGAAAACCTCAGCACGCTGCAACCCACGACAGCCTGAACATTCTTGCCGAATATTTATTGGCAAAAGGCTGTAAATTATTGGTTGAGGAAAGTATTGCTGAAGAACTTGAAACCGAAAACTTCAAAAGCTGTAACCTTGTCACTATTGGCAAAGAGGCTGACCTTGCCGTTGTGGTAGGCGGTGACGGCAGCATGCTTGGTGCAGCACGTGTGCTCGCTCGCTTTGACATTCACGTTGTCGGTGTAAACCGCGGAAATCTCGGCTTTTTAACTGATATCCACCCCGATGATATTGTTCAACAACTTGACCTTATCTTTAACGGTGAATGCGTAGTAGAAGAGCGCTTCTTACTTGAAGTAGAAGTTTATCGACACGAAAAGCTTAAAAGTAACAACTCTGCTGTAAACGAAGTGGTACTTCACCACGGAAAAGTTGCCCATATGATGGAATTTGAAATTTACATCGATGAGCAATTTGTATTCAGTCAGCGCAGCGACGGATTAATAGTAGCCACACCTACAGGTTCAACGGCTTACTCTTTATCAGCGGGCGGCCCTATTATTATGCCCAAGCTAGATGCACTTACGTTGGTACCCATGTTTCCTCACACACTTAGCAGCCGTCCAATCGTTGTTGATGCTGACAGTCAGGTATCGATGAAAGTATCAAAGGTTAATAGTGACTCGCTACAAGTGAGTTGCGATAGCCATATTGTTCTGCCGGTGCTACCTGGCGATGAAATTCGAATAAACAAAAGCGTAGACAAACTCCATCTTGTTCACCCTAAGGGCTACAGCTACTTCAATGTACTTCGTAAAAAGTTAGGTTGGGGTAGTAAGCTTTACTAACCTCTCTGCTCCATTTAGTTGATTCCATGTGCATTTATTACATAAGCCTGTAGCATTTTCTTGATTGCTACAGGCTTGAAAAATAAAGATTTTTTAATCTTCTCTAATTTCCTTAACGAAAACCAAGACTTATAGAAATATAAGTTTTCGGCATACCTGTTGCACCTATTACAACAAGTCGTCAGCACAAGGTCTTTGTTTTTTGGCCTAAATGATGTTTCGCATCCCGCTGACTTATTTGCATTCAATAGGAGATATCATGAGTAACACCAATATCAAATTTACAGCCCCTGGAATGGATAACGATGCAGCTGCCAAAACAATCAAGGTATTGGATCAGCGATTGGTTGCACTATTAGATTTACAGTTAACGTTGAAGCACATTCATTGGAATGTAGTAGGACCAAATTTTATCGGTGTGCATGAAATGTTGGACCCGCAGGTAGATGCGGTACGCGAAATGACCGACACAATTGCAGAGCGAATTGCTACATTAGGTGGCGTACCGAAAGGTACACCAAAAGCCATTGTTGAAGGCCGCAGCTGGAATGATTATGAGTTGGGTAAAGGTTTAGTACTTGACCACCTTAAGGCGCTGGATGCTGTATATGACGGTGTAAATGGTGACCATAGAAAAGCGTTAGAGCTTTTAGGTGAAATTGACCCAGTATCGGAAGATATGATCACCGGCCAACTTGCAGATTTAGAACAGTTCCAGTGGTTTGTGCGCGCGCACATAGAGTCTGGCAGCGGCGAGCTACAGCAATAATGTATAATTGCTGGTAAACCACATAGTCATTCGGACTACCTGCTATTTAATTGAAATTGAATTTTAAGGAGAGCTTACGCTCTCCTTTTTGCTATCAGGTTCTCTACTGCGTTGTGGAATTGTTTACCGCTTGCTTTTGAGTTATTCAGCTACTTAGCATTGAGCTAATTTACTACTGTATAACCACTGTAACGAACGCATCTAGCGCAGCCTATTATTAATGGGTTACTCATAACCACTCCTTTTTAAAACGCTCTATACAATATTGATTTCTTTAAACTTTTCACAATCCACTTTAATTTTTAAGTAAAATATTTACGACTTAACTTTACACAGAAAAAATACTGTATATATTATCAGTTACTGTATATATCATCATGTTCAACTTTTTTCGAGTGTGGTTATGTTAGCGCATCTTTCTATTTCTAATTTTGCTGTTGTAAAACAATTATCAGTTCAACTGGAAAACGGGTTGACTGCTATAACCGGCGAAACCGGTGCAGGTAAATCAATTGCTATTGATGCCTTAAGCTTGTGCTTAGGCGAGCGTGCCGACGCAAATGCGGTGCGAAAAGGTAGTGCAAAAGCGGAGATCATTGCTCACTTTTCTTTGAACGGCAATGTATTAGCTAAAGCCTTCCTCGATGAACATGAGCTCACCTCAGATGAAGATGAGAATAGCTGCTTTATTCGCAGAGTTATTTCAAAGGAAGGCCGTTCAAAAGCTTTTATCAACGGTATTCCCGCCTCACTTCAGCAGTTAAAAGGCTTAGGCCAGTTTTTGTTGGCCATTCACGGTCAAAATACTCACCTACAGTTGCTGAAAGAAGACCATCAAAGGGAATTAGTTGATGGTTACGCTAAGCACGACGACATGTTAGCGCAAGTTAAAGAAACCTACTCTCTTTGGCGTGATAAGCAACGAACGTTAAAGGCGCTTCAAGAACAAGCACAGCAGCGCGAAGACAGAATTCAGCTGTTAACTTATCAGGTTCAAGAACTTGATGAATTCGCCATTGAAGAGGGTGAATTTGAAGAGTTAGAAATAGAGCACAAACGCCTGAGTAACGGGCAAAGCCTTTTAGAGCAAGCACAGACCAGCGTATACAATTTATATGAAAGCGATGAAGGCAACGCACTGTCAGTTATACAAAGCAGTATTGAACGTTTAGGCGAATTAGAGGCGCACGACGCTAGTTTAACGCCAATCATTGCAATGCTTAATGATGCAGCAATTCAAGTAGAAGAAGCGGCAGGAGAGCTACGTAGCTACTGCGATCACTTAGAGATCGATCCACTTCGCTTACAGCAAGTTGAGGCGCGCTATGCGAAGGCGATGGAACTTGCCCGTAAACATACTGTGATGCCAGAAGGACTTTATCAGCATCACCAAGAGCTAGCCGCCGAATTCAATGCTTTATCGGAACAGGAAACACTGTTAGGTACGCTTGAAGGCGAAGTAGAAGAAGCACGTGCAACGTATTTAACCGCGACCAAAGCGCTTTCTGAGAGCAGGCAACGTGCTGCTGGTAAGCTAAGCGAAGATATTGAAGTGCAAATTCGCCAAATGAATATGCCCCACGCAAAAGTGGATATTCAGATTCAATACGACGAACTTAAGAAGCCGGTGAGCACAGGTCTAGATACCGTAGAATTTAAAGTGTCTACCAACCCTGGTCAAGATGCAGACAAATTAGAAAAAGTCGTATCAGGTGGTGAACTTTCTCGTATAGGACTGGCTATTCAGGTTATCGCGAGCGGCCATCACGCTACCCCTACTATGATTTTCGATGAAGTCGATACGGGCATTAGCGGCCCAACAGCATCAATCGTTGGCGGGCTTTTACGTAAATTAGGTAAACAATCGCAAGTAATGTGTGTTACCCATCTACCTCAAGTAGCGGCACAGGCACATAATCAATTGTTTGTTACCAAGCTTACCGACGGGGAAAGTACTGAAACCCAGATGTTGGCGTTGACGAAGCAAGACAGGATCGATGAGCTTGCAAGACTATTAGCCGGTGATAAAGTAACCAAATCGGCGCTAGCGAATGCAAAAGAACTGCTTAAAAGCGCAGCATCGAACTAAAATGCAGTTGATTGGTCCTAGTTGTCAATGTAGCATGCCTTCGCGCTTGCAATAAAACAGTCTCGAAATTCGCTTTAGCGAAGTTCATTGACACTAACAAAGGCAATACTGGACAAATTAACGCATGAAGTTGCAACACCTATTAGTAATTCTTGGTATCACACTAACATCAACCGCTTGCTCGAACTGGATTTATCGAATCGACGTTCCTCAAGGAAACTTCCTTGATCAAAGAGATGTGGAAAAGCTGCGCGTTGGAATGACAAAAGAACAAGTTATTTATGTACTAGGTAACCCTGTTGTTCAAGACTCATTCGACGATGACACTTGGTACTACGTTTACGATATGAAGCGCGGTATGAAAAAGCGTGGTGAAGATTTTCAAAAGCAAATGGTGATTAACTTTGTAGACAACAAAGTGACAACGGTTGAAGGTGACTTCGAGTTATCTGAAGACTTCAATACACCGCTTGATAACTAAGCAATTTTAAAAAGGTAGCGATTTCACGCTACCTTTTTTTGTTTCTAATACCCTTCTTAAAGACGCCTGTTTTTAGAAATATGTCGCTTACCCAATTGAGGTCTATATGGAACACAGTTTTTGGCACAGTAAATGGCAAAAAAATGAAATTGGATTTCACGAGCCTGAGGGCAATGCGCTTCTCGTAAAATATTCATCGTTTTTGATTGGCGACAATAGCCCTAGCTCATCATCAAGCCGCATATTTGTCCCACTTTGTGGTAAGACCCGTGACATTGGTTGGCTACTGGCTCAAGGTTGTGAAGTAGTTGGTGCTGAACTAAGCGAGGTTGCTATTACACAATTGTTTGAAGAGTTAGGCGTCGAGCCTACCATTTCCACTTCCACTAACGGTAAGGTGTACGCAAAAGACGGCTTGACCATATTTGTAGGCGATATATTCAAACTTACATCAAGCGACATAGGTGATGTTACGGGTGTTTACGACAGAGCGGCATTGGTGGCCCTGCCTAGTCCACTTCGCGAACAATATTCTGCACACTTAATTGAGATCACTCAATGTGCGCCACAGCTTATCATTTCTTTTGATTACGACCAAAACGAAATGGCTGGCCCTCCATTTAGCGTTAATGAAAAGACCGTTGATTCTCTTTACTCTGCCGATTACAACATTCAAAGGCTAGAACGCTCAGTGCTTGAAGGCGGTTTGAAAGGCAAAGTAGACGCTGATAATTTAGTCTTTGCGCTATCGGCAAAATAGGCGTTTTTCTTGCTTTTTGTGGCCGACAAATACTATTTAAAACAAAATGCAGTTTATTCCGAGCTTAGAGTTAAAAAGCGAGGGTCAAGCAATGCCATATGGCATTGCTTTGAATTGCGGCTAGAGGCCAAGTAGCGCTTCTACGCCAAACAATAACGCACCTATAAGCCCGCCTACAATCGTGCCATTAATGCGCACTTTTTGAAGATCGCGACCAATGTTTAGCTCCACCTGCTGTGCCATTTCACGTTCATCCCAACTATTGATGGTGTCGCGTATGTGACGTGTTAGAAATTCAGCCAGCTCAGGCGCCATATATTTTGCTGCTTCTCCAATGTGCTTATTGAACGCCTTTGCTAGTTCTGTATCTTGCGTTAACGTAGTGCCCAAGTCCTTTAGAAGTCCAGATACTTTGGTCTCAGCTTTACCATTTGGCTCTTCAAGAACCGCTAACAACCATTGATGAAACTTAGCCCATGACTGCTGAACGTATGCGTTTAACGCTGGGTCGTTGATGATTTTTTCGCGGAAGTTGTTTACCTTTTTCTCCATTAACGGACTGTGCTGTAATTCATAAAGAAACTCATGTACTTGCTCGTCAAACGCATGGCGGATGGGGTGGTGCTCATCCGCATATATATCTTCTAAGATACTTGAAACAGCTTTAACCGCAATTAACGCCCCCTGCTCGCTTAACCAGCTAGAGGGTAATAACTTTTCAATACGACTGTATTCGGTTTTCAACCAAACCACTAAAGTGTCTGCTATGTAGATTTGGGTTTCTGGCTCTGCGAGCAGTTTGGCCAGTTTTCCCAGCACTCTATCAAGGACAACCTGGTGCTGACGTTCTTTCGTCACAGCGCCCAACGAGGTCGCCATCAACTGTCTAAGATCAAGTTGGTTAATGCCCTTCTGTGCTGTTTTAGTGATAAATGCTTTAACAGGTTTATCATCAAGCACGCGCAGAACACCTGCAAAAGCATCACATAGAAAGCGACTTAACCGGGTAGCGTTTCTCTCTTGTGACAACCATCTTCCTGCGCCTTTGGCTGGGTCACTGTTTCGAATAAGCCGCTCTATCGCTTCAGGATGAAAGAATTTCTCTTTAACGAACAAAGACAAGTTATTAGCAATAACAGACTTGTTACTTGCTACGATATTGGTGTGCGGAATGGGGTATTGAGCAGGAATTGGCTTAAACAGTGCAGTTACGGCAAACCAATCAGCAAGGCCGCCGATAAGCGCCGCCTCGCTGGCCATTTTAATAAGCCCCAGCCACCATGCACCTTCCAAACTTGAATAAAATTTTGGAATTAATATTGTTCCGATAAAAACACTTGCAGCAAAAATTAAACAGGCCAAAGCTAGCCTTTTCGCCTTGTTTAACTGCGTGTATTTGTCCTGCATCTACTACTCCATTCAAAGTATTCGTCCAGCATTGAGACCGATTTGCACTGCACCGACTTCCTTAGCAAAAAGTACTTTTAAGGCCATATTTATAGAAAACCTAAAGTAGCTAGCATCCCATATTCAATTTTAAGGATGCAAACACCAGGCCTATTCAAAAAAAGCCCAGCATTTACTTTCCACCTGTCCTCGCCGGACACACACTCAAATAATCCACTTTTTACCTGTCCACTCTGGACACACACTTAAATGATTATATTTGGCCTCTTTGCTCTTTGGGCATCCTCTTGACCTCCATATACTTGTCAATCACGCTTCTACTATCAAGTGACTGTCCATTCCTGTACTGCTGGCGCTTCTGCAACTGTTAGCAAGTGTCTGTCCACTACTGTACTGCATTTATCAGCTACAGCACCTTCTTTGCTTTTAAATGAGTGTCTGTCCAATTCTGTACCATGCTTTATTTTAATAATCGAATAGTGAATTGGTCAGATTCGCAATGCGTTAGTCGATGAGGCAATTTAGTGAGGAATTTCACTAGCTTAAATGTTTCAGGTTCTTACAAAAAATGCATAACCCCATGATTACATTGAATTTTAATGAGTGGCACGAAATATGATAACACTTGCTATGCAGGTAAAGATTTCAGTAAAACTTTAGAAAAAAATGATATAACACAGTGACATAAGCGTGTTATTCATCACACTCACCAAACACTTTAGGATATAAGAATATGAAAAAGTCTATTATTGCCAGTGCAGCTATGCTGCTATCAGCTTCATTACTTACGGGCTGCGTTATCCATGTTGGCGACGCTAGTGCATTAGAAGGCAGTGACTTCAGTTCTATTCTAGGCAATATTGACATAGCTGAAGGGAAGCACGCTGGCGATATTTCTTCTGTTAATGGCAATGTGGAAATTAGCGATCATGGTGGCGCGGATGAAGTCAGCATCGTTAACGGAAATCTTGAAATGGGTAGCCATGTGTCTGTCCGAAATATCGACATTGTAAATGGCGATGTAAGTGCATCTTCACACCTCAGTGTGCTTAAGGGTGTAGAGACCGTGAATGGAAATGTTACGCTTCCTACGCAAAGTGCAATTGGCGGTAGCGTTGAAACAGTGAATGGAGACATAACAGCCGTCGATACAACCATTGAAAAACACATCAAAACACTCAACGGCGATATTACTTTGTCTGGCTCTTCTCACATTTTAGGCGATATCGTATATAAGGAAAGTGAAAGCGCTTGGGGCAAGAAATCAGACAACAAACCTACCCTATCGATTAGTGCATCGGTTACTGTGGACGGCAGCATTGTTTTGCACCGCCCTGTCAACTTAGACATTGAAAGCGATGAACTAAAACAAAAAGTCATTGTAAGCTACGGCAGTGCACAGTAACGTATTGGCTTAATCATTTAAGCTTACCTACTGGAAATGCATGACTGAACAAGAAAAGATGCTTGCTGGCGATTTATACTTTCCGTCAGACAAAACATTATCGGCATTGCGCAAGCAATGCCGTATGCAATTAGACGAGCTCAACACAACTTGTCAAAGTGACCACAAAAAGCGTACAAGACTACTAAAAGCGCTGTTTGGTAGTACTGGAAAAAGGCTTTACATTGAGTCTTCATTCAAATGTGATTACGGCGAAAATATTCACGTAGGCGAAAATTTTTTCGCTAACTTCAATTGTGTGATTTTAGATGCAGCGAAGGTCACGATAGGTGATAACTGCATGATTGCGCCTCAAGTCGGTTTGTACACCGCTACGCACCCATTAGATCCTGTACAAAGGGCAACCGGCATCGAGTTCGCCAAGCCCATTACTATTGGCGATAATTGCTGGATTGGTGGTATGGCGGTCATAAACCCTGGCGTAACGTTGGGAGACAATGTGGTTGTGGCCTCTGGCGCGGTGGTAACTAAGTCTTTTGGCGACAATGTGGTCATAGGTGGTAACCCCGCCAAAGTCATCAAAGAAATAGAGCAAGCCGAATAGAGCATGTGATGTTTTCGGTATCACATGCCTTAAAAAACACCTTTACACGAGTCCATACCAAGTCACATCTATCGATTTAATCTGAACCGGTAATTCAAAGACTCTTCAATGGCCGCCATTAGTACCTCAAAGGCGGCCCCTGACTTTAGCCTAGTACACAGAGCTAGGTAAAATTAAACGCTATCCCGTTAGTAGTCTAAAGACAAACGCGCTCTTTAAATCGTTAATCCCAGTCTGGAGCAAAATCTGGGTTTACAATTCGGTCGCCGTTATCTTGGTCATCAATAAGCGCGAGCTCTGAATCAGTTAAATGTACACCACCGTAAGCTAAATTCTCTGCCAAGTGTACTTTACTGGTTGATGAAGGGATTGCGTAAATGTGACGTTTCTCCATCCACGCCAGAACAACTTGCGCTGGCGTCGCATCGTGGTTTTGCGCTATTCGCAATAACGTTTCGTCCTTCATTACTTTTCCTACCGCAAATGGCATATATGCAGTCGCTTTTATGCCTTTTTCCTTACACGCTTCAACAACTTTCTTATTTTGCATGAAAGGATGGATTTCAATTTGGTTGGTGTAAATCTCGCCTTTACCAAGAACCTTTTCGGCCTTATCTAACAAATCAATAGTGAAATTAGACACCCCAATATGACGAGTAAGCCCTTGCTCTTTCGCCTTCGCAAGATTGCCTAAGTAACTTTCGAGTGAAATATCATTGCCAGGATATGGCCAATGGATAAGAAGCAAATCAACATATTCTAGCTTCAGCTTTTCTAAGCTTTCGTGAACACTTGGAATAAAATGAGCATCGCCCAATGACTCGTGCCACACCTTGGTGGTGACAAACAGTTCGCTTCTATCAAGGCCGCTGGTTTTTATGGCATCACCAACTTGTGCTTCGTTGTCATAAAATTGTGCGGTATCAATGTGTCTGAAACCAACCTCTAGCGCTTTACTGACTGACTCACGGGCCTCGTCACCTTTCAACCGAAACGTTCCCATTCCTAACTGAGGCATATCTTTCATTACTCTCTCCTTTTCCGTTTTGGTCTTACCCTACTTGACGTAGCAGCTTCACACTTTGCTACGCCATCGCTTAGAAAGAAGATCGTAATCATCGTGACTGAAATCAGATTTAAATGGGGGACAAACCTAGTGATTACGTTGAAGAATGCACGTCACTGAAATAAAAAAGCCGCTAGCGAACGCTTGCGGCTTTGAGTAATCACTTACACGTCAAGAATAAATTAACTATTACTTACGTTTGGCGGGACGCCCAGCTCGTTTATTTAAGCCTTGTTGCTTACGCACTTTATGCTTTTTAACCGAGCGACGCATGCGACTTAAACGCGCGTGGTCAAGTTTGCCCTGGCGCACATTAACCATAGTTTGCGTTTCATCCGGCAGTTGAACATGGCTACGAAGCGCGTTCACGTCTTCTAATCCTAGTTCTACCCACGCACCTTGGGGTAGACGCTTTTGCAATTCAATTGGGCCATACTTAACACGGATCAAACGGCTTACCTGCACGCCTTGCGACTCCCAAAGACGACGCACTTCGCGGTTACGCCCTTCTTTCAACGTTACGTTGTACCAACGGTTCATGCTTTCATCTTCAGCATGCTGCGGCGTAGGCGCACCTGAAATTGTCAGGAACTTTGCTTCGCCGTCTTCCAGCTCTACACCTTTTTGAAGGGTATGTAGTGTTTTGCCTGTTACCTCACCGAATACACGTACTGCGTATTCGCGTTCTACTTCGCACTTAGGGTGCATTAGGCGGTTGGCTAATTCACCATCGTTGGTGAATAACAGCAGGCCACTGGTGTTCATGTCTAAACGACCAACGGTGATCCAGCGCCCTAATCGAATAGCGGGTAGACGGTCAAATACCGTATCGCGACCTTCAGGGTCGTGACGGCTACACAATTCACCTTCGGGTTTGTTGTACATCAACACACGGCAAATTGGCTGTTCTGTTTGACGAGATAGCAAATGACCATCAACACGAATTTGTGCGGTGTGATCGACTCTATCTCCTAATGTTGCTTTGGTGCCATCGACCGATACTCGGCCTTCTTCAATCCAACGTTCCATTTCTCGTCGCGAGCCTAGCCCTTGGTTAGCCAGTACTTTTTGCAACTTTTCAGTCATGGGTTTTCACTCTTTAATTGCTTGTTTACGGTCGCACGGTCTATTCGGACGGTGCCTCATTTAACACCTTAAGCGGCGAGTCTGACGCAACGCTTTCAGCCATGTTTTCGAAAGCATCAGCATTGGGCAAATCGCTCAACGACGTCATCGAAAAATAGTCTAAAAAGCCTTTGGTAGTTGCATAAAGTGCTGGTCGCCCAGGCACTTCTTTGTGGCCCACTACCTTTACCCAGTCTCGTTCTGTGAGTGTCTTTATAATATTACTGCTTACCGCCACGCCCCTGACCTGCTCTATTTCTCCGCGGGTTATAGGTTGACGATAGGCAATGAGTGCCAAGGTTTCGAGCATTGCTCTAGAATACTTTGGCGCATTTTCCTGCCACAATTTGCTTAACCACGGGCTTAACGCATCTAACGATTGAAAGCGATAGCCACTTGCTACTTCCACCAGCTGAATGCCTCTGGGCTGATAGTCTAACTTTAGCTCGTTAATCACCTTACTCAAGGTTCTATCAGCGACGGTAAACTCATTGAGTACCATTTCTTTTAAATGCTGCTTTGAAATAGGTTTATCAGCAACAAATATTGCTGCCTCTACCAATTGTTTAAGCTGCGCCGTGTTAATTTTCTTCATGGGCACCTAATTTTACATGAATTTTTGCATAAGGACCTGCCTGAATGCATAAAATTAGCTGTTCTTTTACTAATTCTAAAATTGCTAAGAAGCAAACCACTACCCCAGCTTTACCTTCTTCAACCGTAAATAGGCGTTCAAGTGGCGTATATTCTGTTGTTGTGAGTAACGACAAGATGAGCGACATGCGCTCTCGCGTGCTCAGTGCTTCCCGTGCAATGGTATGGTGTTCAAACGCTTCAGCGCGCTTCATGGCCGCACTGAACGCCAATACAATTTCAGCTAAAGACACATCGGGCTCAATGCGAATTGGCGCCACATTCTCACTTAGTTCAACGTGAGTGGTGAAAATATCCCGTTCAAGTCTAGGCTGAATATCTAAATCTTCTGCCGCTTGCTTTACTAGCTCGTATTCTTTTAGCCGGCGAATAAGCTCTGCGCGAGGGTCTTCTTCTTCGTCAGAATCGTCACTGCGTTTAGGCAATAGAAGCCTGGACTTAATTTCTGCCAATATGGCTGCCATCAGCAAGTACTCTGCCGCCAGCTCTAATTTTAGCGACATCATGGCATCCACATACTCCATATACTGCTTGGTAACATCAGCGATGGGCAGTGTGGTGATATCAAACTTTTGTTTTCTAATCAGATAAAGCAGTAAGTCGAGCGGCCCTTCGAAGGTTTCTAATATGACCTCTAAGGCATCGGGGGGAATGAAGAGATCTTCAGGCTTTTCAATTAGCGCTTCGCCATTAATAAACGCAAGTGGCAACGGCTGCTGAACAGGTGTCGAAAGCCCCTTCTCAATAGAGGCGTCATTATCGTTATTATTGTCTTCAACAAACTCTGACACAGTTCCACAACCGTTTTTACGCGCTAACAAAGCGGCGATTATTGATATTATTATTTACGCGTTCACGCGAGAACTTGCAGCGCTTCGCTGCAAACTGAAGCGCTACAGGCCTTAGAAACTTAGCTTACGGTTTCCTACTATAACTCCCACCTGCAACTAGCAAAAGAAGCTATTTAAAATAACCTATTTAAAACAGTCTCTTCAAAAAGTCAGCCTAACGAAAGTTACTCAAAGGGAGACGGATCGCCCGTGCCATGTCGCACAATTACCGGCGTGTCTTCCGACAAATCAACCACGGTAGTGGGCTGCTCTCCAATGTAACCACCGTGAATAATAAGCCCTACTTGCTTTTCTAAGTTGTCGCGAATGACATCTGGGTCTGATTCGGCCATGGTGTTACCTGGCAAAATCAAAGACGTAGACATCAATGGTTCGCCCAGCTCTTCCAATAATGCAAGTGCAATGGCGTTATCGGGCACGCGAATACCTATGGTTTTACGTTTAGGATTTTGCAAACGCTTTGGTACTTCGCGGGTCGCTTTCAACACGAAGGTGTATCGCCCTGGTGTGTTGTTCTTAATTTGCCTGAACGCCGTGTTGTCTACCTTTGCGTAAATTGATAGCTCAGACATGTCTCGACACATTAAGGTAAAGTTGTGATCTTTATCGATTTGACGAATACGACACAACTGCTCAAGCGCCTTTTTGTCTTCCATTTGGCAACCTATGGCGTAGCCTGAGTCTGTCGGATACACCACCACTGCCCCCTCTCGAATTAACTCACAAGCCTGACTAATTAGGCGCTTTTGCGGGTTGTCGGGGTGCACATAGAAAAATTGACTCATAATTACTTCCTTTTCTTAAACGCGCAGAACGATACTACTTTGCCAACGGGGTAAGTGTCAGTCCACTTGTTGAGCTTGCTGGTTAAGCTCGTTGGTAAAACTCGCTTTTAAGCTTTTTACCAACCAACTCTCGGCATTTTAATTAGCTATAGCGCTCATCAACCGTACGTGAACCATTTGCCTTACCTTGCCCATTTATACCCAGAGCTTAGTAAATTAGATTTTCTTAGCTTTCAGCCGTCAGCCCTTCAAATTGTTTCCAATTATGCCATACGGGTGTGAGCTTACTGCTAATGCCGAGGTTCTTACCCAGCTCAGTCCAACGAGACGGAAAGTGAAAATCAGAGCCCGCCGATGCTAGTAACTGATGGGTTTGTGCAAGCTCATTAATAAGCTCTTGTTTGGTTTTATTGATACCTGGAAACGCAGTTTCAATGGCATCGCCACCGGCTTGTTCGAACAAGGCCACCAAACGCCGTAGCCACTTCGCTGTCATATCATAATGAGCAGGATGAGCCAGTACTGCTTGTCCACCTGCATCGTGTATCCACTCGATAGCCGTTTCGATACTTGGCCACTCTGCTTTAACTGCAGCTCGTTTGCCTTTGCCAAGATACTTCTTAAACGCGGCGTCCATACTTGGCACACCGTAGTTGTTTACTAATACGCGCGCAAAATGCGCCCGTGTCACCTGGCCAACGCCCGCTAGCGCTTTTGCTCGCGTTAGAACACCTTCAAACCCACACTTTTCGAGCTTATCAGCAATTTTTTCAGCTCGGGCTTCTCGGGTTTGAGACTGGCCTTGCAGCCGCTCAAGAAACGTTGGGCAGTGTCTGTCCACATTTAATCCAACTATATGGATATCGAAACTGTGCCAAGTGGTGGAAATTTCAACACCATCAATAATGGTTAAAGCACGTTTTTGCTTCGATTGAGTGGCATGTGCTTCTTCCAAACCGGCTACGGTATCGTGGTCGGTAACGGCAAGCGCATCCACCTGCATGGTGTGTGCGCGAAGGATTAATTCTTCTGGCGTTAGGTGGCCATCAGAGAATTTTGTATGACTGTGTAGATCTATTTTCAATGTCTTATGCAAATTTTAGGTTGACACAAACGGCAATTTGTTTTCTTCTATACACACAAAGTATACGTACTAACCGCTTCAAATCCTATTGAAGTTTGGAAAAACAACGAGTAATTCATGCATTCATACAATATTTCAACAGCAATGACAGTTGCAGCTTGGTGGTGGCACTCCCTAACTTAACGGGCGGTGTGCACTGTAGTGCGTGAATGAATACACATAAAGGCCCGTTTATACGGGCCTTTTTTTTGTCTTTTTGCAGTTGGAGAGTAGCAAAAATGAGTTTAGCGGAACTGGGGATTTCTCCAGGTAAGGTAGAGACAATTGAGCAGGTGGGACACTATGTCGATGATCCACTTGCCGCGTTTGCCCACCTTTGTGGCAATAAAAATAACGCATTGCTTTTAGAGTCGGCAGAAATTGATTCTAAAGACGATTTACAAAGCTTGTTAATGGTTGACGCAGCACTGCGCATGGAATGCCGGGGCAATCGTGTTGAAGTGAAAGCACTGACAGGCAACGGCGCTTCAGTGTTACCTTTATTTGTTGACCACGCCCCTGACGGCCTACACATCAAAGAAAGGACAGACACTTCAATTACGCTGGTGTGTGATAAGGCTGACGGTGAACTTGACGAGGACAGTCGCTTAAAGGCCGCAAGCGTAATGGACGCGCTTCGCATTGTTATCAATAAGATAACGCCAATCCGCCAACATCCCCACGCGGTTTTCTTAGGCGGTGTATTTGCCTACGACATGCTAGCAGGCTTTGAAAAACTACCCGATGTTGCAGAAGGTGAAAATGACTGTCCAGACTTTGTGTTTTACTTGGCAGAGACCTTAATTACCGTTGACCACCAAACCCGCGAGACACATTTAATTGGCAGTGTTTTTAGCGGACAAGACGTTGCCCAGCAATACTTTGCCATTGCTCAGCGCTTGGAAGCAATTCATCAGCAGCTACACGATATGCCCGCTGAACCAGTGCTAGTAGGTGTAAATACAGTAAAGATTGTTGATGTAGAAAGTGAAGCACAAAGCGGACAGTCACTCGTTTCCGACTCAGAAAACTCAAACGAAACCGAAAACGGACAGTCACTTTCTTCTTTTGACCCAAGCGTTGAAGTTAGCGTTAATTTAAGTGATGAACAGTTCTGTAATCATGTGCTGGACTTAAAACAGCACATTTTAGCCGGCGATATTTTTCAGGTTGTGCCCTCGCGCACATTCTCTCTCCCCTGCCCGTCGCCGCTACTTGCTTACGCTAAACTTAAAGAATCAAACCCAAGCCCTTACATGTTTTACATGCAAGATGCCGCTTTCAGCATATTTGGTGCCTCTCCCGAATCAGCGCTTAAATACGAAAGAGAAAGTAATCAGGTAGAGATCTACCCGATTGCCGGTACCCGTCCACGTGGCAAGCGCCCTGATGGCAGTATCGACAGAGATTTAGACAGCCGTATTGAGCTTAACCTTCGCGAAGACACCAAAGAAAAGTCTGAGCACATTATGCTGGTTGACCTTGCTCGAAACGATGTGGCAAAGGTGAGTCGCCCAGGCACGCGCTATGTGAAAGACTTGCTAAAAGTTGACCGTTACTCTCACGTGATGCACTTGGTGTCACGCGTGGTTGGCCAGCTACGTGACGACTTAGATCCACTGCACGCTTATCAAGCCTGCATGAACATGGGCACCCTGGTTGGCGCACCAAAAGTAAGCGCAGCGACGTTAATTCGTGAAGTAGAGAAAAAACGCCGCGGCAGTTATGGCGGCGCGGTTGGCTACTTGAATGGTCAAGGCGATATGGACACTTGTATAGTCATTCGCTCAGCGTTTGTGAAAAACGGCACGGCTTATATTCAAGCGGGTGCAGGTGTAGTATATGACTCGGTTCCACAAGCTGAAGCTGATGAAACCCGCGCTAAGGCACAAGCGGTAATTGGTGCAGTAAAAGCAGCGCTACAAGAAGAAGCTGAAAGTATCAACGTTGCATTAAATGAAGGAGGCAACGCATGAATCAGCAAGTGACCACCCTATTTTTGCTCGACAATGTAGACTCATTTACCTACAACCTTGTGGACGAACTGCGCACCTTAAACCTAGACATTAAAGTCTATCGCAACACGGTTTCAGCAAATGCTCTGTTTGAAAGAATGCAGGAACAAGCAACGAAAGGCCCAGTGCTTCTTATGCTGTCGCCAGGCCCAGGTGCACCAAGTGAAGCTGGCTGTATGCCTGAGCTACTTAAAAAAGTACACGGCGTGTTCCCCGTAATTGGTATTTGTTTAGGCCATCAAGCTATTGTTGAGCATTACGGCGGCACCGTAGGTCGCGCCAGCCAAGTTATGCACGGCAAATCTTCTGCCATTACTCATTCTGAAGACGCTATGTTCAAAGGCTTACAGCAACCCTTACATGTAGCACGCTACCACTCTTTAGTGGCACATTCATTGCCTGAAAACCTTACTGTGTGCGCATCTACCGTGAACGACGACGGAAGCAAAGCAGTAATGGCAGTTTACAATAGCGAAGATCGCATGTTGGGTTTCCAATTTCACCCAGAATCTATTTTAACAGCCCACGGCAGTTTGCTGTTAAAGCAAAGTATTGACTATTTAACGTTACAGGGAGCGAACCATGCTTAACGCAGGCCCTCTACTAGAACAAATTATGTTGCGAGAATCACTGTCGCAAACCGAAGCATACAGCTTGTTTAACAGCATCATGCACGGTGAGCAAAGCGAAGTGATGATTGCTTCAGTGCTGACTGCGCTGAAAATGAAAAAAGAATCTCCTAGCGAAATTGCGGGTGCAGCGAGTGCCATGGTTGCCAATGCACTGCCCTTTCCCACACCGTCTTATGAGTTTGCAGATATCGTTGGCACAGGCGGTGATGGCCACAACACCATTAATATTTCCAGTGCAGCCGGTGTAGTTGCCGCATCTTGTGGCGTGAAGGTGGCGAAACACGGTAATCGCAGTGTATCGAGTAAGTCTGGTTCTGCTGATTTGTTTCGCCAGTTTGGTCTTAATTTAGAAATAAGCCCAGAAACTTCCCGCAAGTGCTTAGATGAAGCAAATTTCACATTTCTTTTTGCGCCGGTTTATCACGCAGGTATGCGTCACGCAGCCCCCGTGCGCGCTGCGATGAAGACAAGAACCTTGTTTAATATACTGGGGCCACTGGCAAACCCTGCGGGTCCAACTCACGGCGTTTTCGGCGTATACTCACCTGAACTGCTTGAACCTTACGCAAAAACCCTTATGCTGCTTGGCCAACACCGCGCAATGATAGTGCATGGCGATGGCTTGGATGAACTGGCGCTTCACGGCGAATCAATGATTTACGACCTTGAGCATGGCGATATTCGCAAGCTTACCGTTACCGCCGAAGACTTCGGTTTACCTCATTATCCTCTTTCTGCAATTGAGGGCGGTGAACCTGAAGAAAACAGACAATTTGTTGAAGCAGCGCTAAACGGCGAAGGTAAAGAGGCGCACCGTGCCGCTATCGCCATGAACTGTGGGGCACTGTTGAAAGTAACCGGCAAAGCCTCAACCTTCAAAGAAGGGGCTGAAATGGCGATGAACGCTATGGCCGAAGGGTTACCCATGCAGTTATTAACGAAGGTTGCCAAAATTACTCAGGAGGTAAGCACGAATGGCTAATGTGCTTGAGAAAATTGTTGCAGACAAACGAGAAGAAGTGGCCGCACGCAAAGAAGCACTGCCGCTAGAAAGCTTCAAGGCGAATCTAGTTCCTTCTGAAAAGAGTTTATTTGCGGCACTTAGTGAGCCAAATGCAGGCTTTATCTTCGAATGCAAAAAAGCATCGCCTTCAAAAGGCCTTATTCGAGAGCATTTCGATTTAGACGAGATCTTAGCGGCTTACACGCCTTATGCTGCCGGTATTTCTGTGCTGACAGACGAGAAGTACTTCCAAGGTAAATTTGAGTACTTAGCTTATGTTACTGAGCGTGTTGCTCAGCCTGTGCTTAACAAAGATTTCTTCGTTGATACCTATCAAGTGTATCTAGCCCGTCACTATAATGCCGACGCAGTGCTATTAATGCTTAGTGTGCTAAATGATGACGAATATCGAGAGTTGGCAAGCGTTGCCAATGCTCTGTCATTAGATATTCTTACCGAAGTAAGTAATGAAGAAGAAATGGAGCGCGCTATTGCCCTTGAAGCCAACATCATTGGTATCAATAATCGCAACTTACGCGACCTTTCTACCGATTTAGCGACCACCGAACGCCTTGTGCCCATGCTTGAAAAAGCCACGCACGACTACGTGGTTATTTCAGAGTCGGGCATATACACACACCAAGACGTGCTTCGTTTAGCGCCTGTATCCCAAGGCTTTTTGGTGGGCAGTGCGTTAATGGCAGAGTCTGACCTACCGCGCGCTGTGAAAACGTTAGTGAATGGCGCAGTTAAAGTATGCGGGCTTACCAACCCCGAACAAGCGCAAATGGCGTTTGATAAAGGCGCTAGCTTTGGCGGGCTTATCTTCGCTGAAAAATCGCCACGCTGTGTGAGCGAAGCACAGGCTTTGACTATAACGCAGAGCGTTGACGGTGCTTTTGTTGGTGTGTTCGTTAATCACGACATTGATGAAGTGGCATCACTCGCCGCCTTGCTCAACCTTTTTGCAGTGCAGCTTCACGGCAGCGAAGATGACACCTACATTTCAGCGCTTGCTGCCAAGCTTCCAGAAGGTTGTGAAATTTGGAAAGTCGAAGGTGTTAAAGCAACCTCTTCTGACGCACTTCCAGACGCAGTGGACAGACACTTAAAAAATAGCCTTGTAAGCCGTGTTCTTCTGGATTGCCAAGTCGGTGATGCCAAAGGCGGTACAGGCGAAGCGTTCAATTGGCAGCTATTAAACGATATCGAAGCGAAGCATAAGTTAGTGCTTGCTGGCGGTATTAACGCCCAGAATGTTGTAGAAGCTATTGCAACCGGCTGTGGTGCTATTGATGTGAATTCAGGCGTAGAAACCGCACCCGGCGTGAAAAGCGAAGAAAAACTCGACGCGCTTTTTGCCATTTGCCGCCGTTACTAATTTAAATACAGGACAACGTAATGAACCAGTTAGATACAAAATTTGGTGAATTTGGTGGCATGTACGTGCCCGAGCTACTTATTCCAGCACTAGACCAACTGGAAAAAGCATTTTTGGATGCCAAGGACGACCCGACATTTAACGAAGAGTTTTTATCTCTGTTAAAAGACTATGCGGGTCGCCCAACATCAATGACGTTAACTCGCAATCTGGTAAGTAACCCAAAGGTGAAGTTATACCTAAAGCGTGAAGACTTACTACACGGTGGCGCTCACAAAACTAACCAGGTGTTAGGCCAAGCGCTACTTACCAAGCGCATGGGTAAAAAAGAAGTTATTGCCGAAACAGGCGCAGGCCAACACGGTGTTGCAACCGCGTTAGCATGTGCATTATTGGGGCTTAAAGCACGTATTTATATGGGTGCGAAAGACGTTGAGCGTCAAGCGCCAAACGTGTTCCGAATGAAGCTTATGGGCGCAGAGGTTATTCCTGTAAATGCCGGTTCTGGTACGCTTAAAGATGCCGTAAACGAAGCCATGCGCGACTGGTCGGCAAACTATGATAAAGCCCACTATTTGTTAGGCACAGCCGCGGGCCCACACCCGTTCCCGACTATTGTTCGTGAATATCACCGTATGATTGGTGAAGAAACTCGTGCACAAATCATGGAAAAAGAAGGTCGCTTACCTGACGCCGTAGTAGCATGTGTGGGCGGAGGCTCAAATGCTATCGGTATGTTTGCAGACTTTATTGATGAGCCATCTGTACGCCTAGTTGGCGTTGAGCCTGCGGGTAAAGGTGTTCACACCAAAGAGCACGGCGCAACTATCGTGACGGGTACAAAAGGTATTCTTCACGGCGCTTACACCTTCATCATGCAAGACAAAGAAGGCCAGATTGAAGAGAGCTACTCAGTATCGGCTGGTCTGGACTACCCTGCTGTTGGCCCTCAGCATGCTTATCTTCACGACATTGGCCGAGCGGAATACGTGGCCGCAACCGACGAAGAAGCGCTGAATGCTTTTCAATTGCTTGCAAGAAAAGAAGGTATTATTCCTGCCCTTGAATCGTCGCATGCCTTAGCGCACGCGCTTAATATGGCAGATGAAGCGGAAGAAGAAACCATCATCGTAGTTAACTTATCAGGTCGTGGCGACAAAGATTTAGCGCACGTTATCAACATTTTAGGGGACGATTTATAATGGATAGATATGCACAAATGTTTGCAGGCCTTGATGAAAAGAACCAAGGCGCTTTCGTACCTTTCGTAATGGTGGGTGACCCCGATTTAGCGCAATCTGAAGCCATTATTTGTAAGTTAATAGAAAGTGGTGCAGACGCACTTGAGTTAGGTATACCTTACTCTGACCCCATCGCTGATGGACCTACTATTCAAGCTTCTGCCATTCGCGCTTTGGAGAGTAAAGTAACGGTAGCGGATTGCTTGGGCGTAATTTCACGAGTTCGCGCAAAATACCCAGAGGTGCCTATCGGCTTGCTACTTTATAGCAACTTGGTGATGGCCCAGGGTATCGAGAACTTTTACAACAAGGCGCAGGATGCAGGCGTTGACTCAATTTTGGTTGCCGACGTGCCAATTCGCGAGGCGGCACCTTTCCAGAAGGCAGCGGAAGCAACGGGCATTTCACAAATTCTGATTGCACCGCCGAATGCTACCGATGAAACCATGGAAAAAATCGGGGAATACTCAAAAGGCTACACATACCTGTTAGGCCGCGCGGGCGTTACTGGCGCAGAAACTGCGGCAAATGTTCCTGCTTCAGAGCTTATTGAGCGCTTGAATAAACACAAAGCAGCACCGGCATTGTTAGGTTTTGGTATTTCTACACCTGAACAGGTGAAATCTGCCATTGACGCTGGAGCCGCTGGCGCGATTTCCGGCTCGGCGACGGTGAATATCATTGCTGCTAATTTATCGGACAGTCACAAAATGCTAAGCGAGCTCGGCAGCTTCGTTGAAAGCATGAAAGCAGCTACGGCAAAAGGATAGACGTATGCTATATATGATTTGCGCAACCGATGTTGCGGACAGTTTAGAAAAACGCCTTGCTGCACGCCCTGCTCACCTTGAACGTTTGAATGCATTAAAAGATGCGGGCCGTTTAGTCATGGCAGGCCCTTTCCCTGCTGTTGATAGCCCAGATCCTGGCCCAGCCGGCTTTACCGGCTCTCTAGTGGTAGCAGAGTTTGATTCGCTAGAAGCTGCTCAAGTATGGGCAGACGCCGACCCGTACATCGAAGCTGGTGTTTATGAAAGTGTTGTAGTTAAACCTTACAAAAAGGTTTTGCCTTAGATTTTGAGCTAAGCGTTATATCGTAATTAATGTTAAATAGCGAAAGCCCCTTGAGACCGAAAAGTTCCGGTTTTAAGGGGCTTTTTTGTTGCTTCAACAATAATGAAGCTAACACTTATTTATCGAACTAGTGTGGACAGACACTCACTTGCTAGACTAACGAGGACACACACTCGTCAACTAGTGTGGACAGTCACTCATTTACTAAACTAATGAGGACACACACTCGTAATTATTTGCCAAGCTTCATACTGTTGATAATGGACAGTCACTTAATAATCAGCCAACAATCGTAATAAACAATCCCTTGTGGACAGACACTCGCTCCTCTAAGTATGTGTCCCAGCGCCTCGAAGCTTCGTCATAAAATTGGCCCATAATACTGCGTTTAAAGATCGACCTTTTCGTGTTCACCCATCTCTTCTGGCTTTACGGTTTTACCAGTAAGCACTTTAAACATGCCTTTGAGTGAAGGGTCTGCATCCCACACTTCTGCATCTATAAGTTCGAAGCGAAGCATTAATAAAGAAGGATCATCTCTACCTTTCTCGAACCATGCTTCTACTGGATTAGACCAGTATTTATCAATCACCTCTTTACGTGATTCAACAGTGAGATTGCCTCGGATACAAGCAAATACATCATGACCTTTGGATGCAAAATGAACCATGGCTTTTCCACCTTTAGCAATGCGGTTGTCTCGACTAGTGTAAAACCAAAACTCGCTATCAGCGTCTTTATCAAGTTGGGCGTACATAGGCTCGGCATGCATATCCTCGCCTACCAGACTTACCATTACTTTTGGACTATCTGACATTGCTTTCCACATTGTTTTCTTAATATCGCTAGACATAGCTCCTCCTTGTTGAAAATAAGTGTCTGTCCGACGTTACTATTGAATTGAGCAGTTGAACTAAACGCCTTATTTTAATTTTATTGATTCATATGAAGCTTATGCCTCGCACGTGGCATGCCAAAAAAGTCAATATCATCCCGCTCAGCTGCCAAAAGAGTTATTGAGAAACGTAAGCTCTTCACTACACACTAGTTAGGTACAGCTTTGGAC
>NZ_JBHNZD010000039.1:0-22955 GCF_054960375.1 Alteromonas sp. G4i35
CAAATTTTAATCAAAAAATTGATAAGATAATTGCGCTCTTTTATCACAAATTACTATGGTAAAATCCATAAAAATTTTGGCAAAGACGTACTATCTTGAATTCTGTTATGTCACTTCGTTTAGACGAGTTATCTCGTGCTGAACGTCCATTCCACGCTCGTGGGAGTAAAGTAGTTCGCTGCGACGCATGTCTGCTTCCAACGCAAAACTGTATTTGTGAATTTAAGCCTGAGGCTGGCACTGATGTGGCGGTTTTGTTCTTGATGTACAAAGGCGAATATTATAAGCCTACTAATACCGGTCGTTTAATTGCGGACGTGGTTAAAGATAACCACGCATTTTTGTGGAAGCGCACCGAGCCAGAAGAGGCGCTATTGGCGTTACTTCGCAACGAAAAATATTTTCCTATCGTGGTATTTCCACACGAATATGCTGCAGCTGAACGTTGTATTGATACGCCACCATTGAATACTGGGAAAACGTTACTATTTATTTTCTTGGATGGAACGTGGCGTGAAGCAAAAAAAATGTTCGTGAAGAGCCCTTACTTGCATGACTTTCCTGTGTTGGGCGTGAGTATGGACGTAGCGTCAGATTATTTACTACGCGAATCTACCCATGATTTCCAACACTGTACTGCTGAAGTTGGTATTAGCGTTTTAGACCTTGCAGAACAGAAGCAAGGGGCACAAACCTTAGCGCATTATTTCAGTGTGTTTAGACGGGAATATTTAAAAGGTAAGCCGCATTTGCAGCATAAGCTTGCGTTTGCAGAGTCGCAGGTTAAAAGTAACATTTAAAAAGCGTCACTTTTATTTGCGAAAGTATTGTTTTACATCCACTATTTCATATTAACAAAACACGGAGAAAGCGAATGGCATCAGTTACTTTTCAAGGCAATACAGTTACGACAAAGGGTCAGCTTCCTGAAGTAGGTACATCTGCACCAGACTTTACATTAGTGAAAGCAGATTTGGGTGAAGTAACACTGTCTGAGCTTGCAGGAAAAAATGTGGTATTAAACATTTTCCCTTCTATCGACACGGGAACATGTGCAATGTCTGTGCGTAAATTCAACGAGGAAGCGGCAAAATTGGATAACACTACAGTTATCTGTGTATCGGCAGATCTTCCGTTTGCAGCGGGTCGCTTCTGTGGTGCTGAAGGTATTGAAAATGTACTTACAGGCTCGACTTTCCGCTCAAGCTTTGGTGATGACTATGGTGTTACCTTTGAATCAGCGCCGCTTACTGGGCTGCTGTCTCGTTCAGTAGTGGTTATCGATGCCGAAGGCAAAGTGGTTTACACAGAGCAAGTTGCAGAAACAACAGAAGAGCCGAACTACGACGCGGCTATCGCAGCTCTTAGCTAAGTAGATCCGCAACATAGGTTAGTTAATTAGCTAACTATGTGATGTGTTTGAATACGTACCGATTTGTTTTATCGGGGTAATACAGGGCACTCGCTGATGTGGGTGCCTTTTAGGAGAATGTAATGGCATCGGTATTGCTCTCAGTTGGTGAATTAGCCAATGTAATGCAACAAAAGCCGGCAACGCTTGTACGAGCGTTAATGGACGACCCCGTTTCAAAAACACCAGATACGCGCACGGCAATGGTTTTACCTGCGTCAGTCGACTTTGACTTAGATAGTGAAGGAAGCGATCACACTACAGGTCTCCCTCACAGTATGCCTTCTGCAAATGACCTTGCTATTTATCTTGGTAATCAGGGCATAACAGCGAATACACCTATTACGGTATACGATACCCGTGGAATATATTCTGCACCAAGAGTGTGGTGGATGTTAAAAGCGTTGGGCCACCAAGATGTTTATATATTAAATGGCGGACAGCCTGCATGGGAAAAAGCAGCGCTGCCGGTTTCAGAACAACAACAATACGGAAAATTAACCTATCAAGCTACGCCTAGGCCTGGTTGGTTCGCAAATTCCGGTGCAGTACTTCAGGCAATAAATACTGAAGCACAACTTGTTGATGCGCGCAGCGCGCCGCGATTCAAAGGAGAAGTGTCAGAGCCTCGTGAAGGAGTACGTTCAGGTCATATGCCTGGTGCGTTTAATATTCCTTTTGACACCTTACTCAAAAGCGGGCATTTTTTGCCAGTTGAGCAGCTTAAGCCTGTTTTTGACCGCGCTAATATCGATTTACGCAAACCCATTATTTGTACGTGTGGTTCTGGCGTTACCGCCTGCATAATTGGAGTGGCGGCATTATTGTGCGGCGCAACGCAGGTTTCAGTATACGATGGCTCTTGGTCAGAGTGGGGCGCTGATACTCAATATCCTGTGGTCAAAGGTATGTAAAGAGTCGCGGCTTTTAACTAAGTAAATATACAACATGCTAATCGTATAATTAGCGCTATAACTACAGAGTAAGAACAACCTGATGCCATCTGATCAATCTCTACCCAATATTGTTATTCTTACCGGTGCGGGTATTTCCGCTGAATCTGGATTAAAGACATTTCGGGATAATGACGGCCTTTGGGAAAATCATCGCGTAGAAGAGGTGGCCACCCCAGAGGCTTTTGAACAAAATCCTAGCTTAGTTTATCGCTTTTACAACGCTCGACGTGCGCAGTTACAGCAAGACGACGTGAATCCTAATGCAGCGCATGAGGCGCTGGCCAAACTTGAGAAAGCGTTCGGTAGCAACCTGATGTTGGTTACTCAAAATGTGGATGACTTGCATGAGCGCGGTGGAAGCCAGTCTGTTTACCATATGCATGGCAAGCTGCTATCTGCGCGCTGCGCTATAAGCCAGCAGACTTTTGACTGGAGTGATAGTTTTGATCACACCACTAAATGCCCGTGTTGCAACAGAGTAACCTTACGACCGGATATCGTGTGGTTTGGTGAAATGCCCATGTACATGGAAGAGATTTACGATGCGCTTTCAAAGGCTGATGTGTTTATTGCCATTGGCACATCAGGTAATGTCTATCCTGCCGCGGGTTTTGTTCAGATCGCTAAAGAAAGTGGCGCACACACCATAGAGGCAAATTTGGAGCCGGGCGTAACTAATACATTGTTCGATGAATCGCTAACAGGCCCTGCTTCTCACATCGTCCCACAATGGGTTGATCAATTAATGTCAAAGTACGCGCTGTAGGAGGCGCATAACATGCAGTATATGAATGAGTTTCTTACCATTGCGTTGGTACACCTTGTGGCTGTTGCTAGCCCAGGGCCAGATTTCGCGGTGGTTGTTCGAAACAGCGTGGCCTATGGCAGACGTATCGCCATGTACACCAGTATAGGGATTGGCTTAGCTATATTACTGCATGTGGCTTACTCGTTAGTGGGGCTTAGTGTGGTTATTGCAACTACTCCATGGTTATTCACCACATTTAGCTATGCCGCCGCAGCTTATTTACTGTACCTTGCGTTTGGTGCGCTTAGAAGCGGGCCTGTAAAGCAGGACCAGGCAGTTAACGCTGAAAAGAAAACATCCCACATATCTGCAAAGCGCGCAGTTTGGATGGGCTTTCTCACAAATGGACTAAACCCAAAAGCAACGCTATTTTTCCTCTCATTGTTTACTGCAATTATTAGTATTGATACTCCATTTACAGTGAAACTTGGCTACGGTATCTATTTAGCTATAGCTACTGGACTGTGGTTCTGTTTTCTTTCATACCTTTTGAGCACCAGTAAAGTAGCTGAGCTTATTGGTAAAAAAGGGTATTGGTTAGACCGTGCGATGGGGGTGCTACTCGTCGGTTTAGCTGCGAAATTAGTACTAGGTTAACGTTTGTTTACCTTACAAACAGGCATTTGTTTTTGTGAATTGGTATAATCGCGCCGATTTTTCAAAAAGATAAGAGAGTTGTGTGAAAGACGTAAACCAAGACCGCCTGAACAATACGTTGTCTAAACAGTATCAATTTGATACCAAAGGTCTATTGCGCCGCGCTGCCGGTTTAACAAAGGCAAACTTTTCATCATTGCTGCAGGGAAGTGTTGTTCTATTTTTGACGTTTGTCGTGTTAGGTGTATTTGCTCAGCAGTACATCACAATAAATGACGATGGGACCTATGTATTCGAGCATCAGTCTATCATAGAAATTGTTGCAATCTGCATCGTTGCCCCGCTGTTGACGGGGTTGTATATGATGGGCGTTTTTGTTGCCCGCGGCACTAAAACTTCAGTATTTACCGTTTTCCAGTTTTTCCCCTTGATATTTTTGCTGGCGCTAACTCAGCTAGTGAACAGTATTCTTGTTCAACTTGGTATAATGTTGCTTATTATACCCGGCGTTTATTTTTATTTAGCCTCGTCCTTTTCACTTATGTTGGTTGCTGACAGAAAGTTAACGCCAATTAGCGCGATCATCCTGTCGTGTCGCGTATTTAATGCATACTGGGCTCAAATCGCCAGCATATTTGGTGTGTTCTTTTTACTGTTTGTGTCGGTGCCATTAACGCTGGGCTTTTCACTTATTTGGGTATTACCTTTTTATTTTAGTATGATGGGCTTGCTCTATCAGGAACTGATTGGCGAGCAGGGAGTAAGCACGGAAGCATCTGAAAACGATGTGAATGAGTCTAGCTTCGATGCATAAGCGTGAAACCTTTAAAATTGTCCTCATTACGTTAGGCGTATTGGCGGTAATCGTCATTAACGCCATAATTTTTACTGAGGACGAACCGGATATTTTAGATATACCGCAAACGGTTGAAGCTAAAAAGCCGGTGCCTAACTTCTCTGCCTATACAGATGTAAAAGAGAAGAAAGAGGCATTTTTTAACTATTTACGTCCCGAAATAGAGAAGCAGAATGCGTATCTACTCACGCTTAGACATTACGTACAAACCTTATATAGAAAGGCGTTAGCTAACGAAACGCTCTCTGAAGAAGATATGGCAAGGCTTGAATGGTTAGAAGAGGAATATCGAGTTAAGCCAACGCAGCCGCTAAAATCAAAATTGCTAGCTTTGCTACAAAAGATTGATGTTCTACCAGCCGAACTCGTGCTCGTGCAAGCCGCGAATGAGTCAGCTTGGGGCACCAGCCGGTTCGCAAGAAAGGGCTATAACTTCTTTGGCTTATGGTGTTTCTCTAAGGGGTGTGGCTTTGTTCCTAACCGTCGAAACGATGGGGCATCTCATGAAGTTGCCAAATTCGACAGTTTGTCGCGTGCAACGTACACCTACATGCGAAATTTAAACCGCCACGACGCGTATGCGGATTTAAGAGAGATCCGCAGCCGACTGCGTGCAAACCAAATTCCTATAACTGGTGTTGCGTTAGCTGAAGGGCTAATGAATTACTCTGAGCGAGGAGCCGCTTATGTTGAAGAGCTTCAAACTATGATCCTATTTAACGAGGAGTTTTTATCCGAATGATACGCGCTGCTTTATTTTTTGCTTCATCTCTGTTTATTGGTGTAGGCAGTTCTTCCGTTGCTGCTGAAACGATAGATGTTGAGTACAGCCGTTTCTATAGCCATGTTAAAAAGCTGGATAATGAAGATACCCAAGCACTTCAGTTTGCATTCGGGTTTGTTCGTGTTGGCGAAGGGCGTTTATGTGAAGTTAACGGAGCGTCTATCGTAACCGATAAGAAAACAATGCCCTTAGAAGTGAGTGGTGAAGGGCGATTCACGGTGCCTACTGAAAAGGCCCTGAAACTTGCCAACGCACTGGTTCGCATCGATTTAAACGAACGCGCGAACGTGTGTGATATGTCGGTACAACTTGAAACCAAGCCGGAATATCTTAAGCAGTATTACACAAAAGACGACCTTACGTTTTTGTATGGTCAGTACGAAGCTTTCTTTAATGAAATGGGAAGTTTTTTGTCTTTCATGATGCCTTCGGTAAAGGGCTTGATGATTCAGTTTGATGACAAGAATTTAGATTTCATTACACCACAAGGTGTGCAAATCAATAACGGCGTATTGCATCTAGAACAAGATTGGATCAACGACGCAAAAGGCTTAACACTGCCTCATGCGCCGCTACGTGTTACCGCTATGGCTTCAAGCTAAATGCATATTTGGGATTAGGTAAGAAGCTGATACCTTATTTGCTCTGCTAAACGCGCGATGGTCTCTTCGCCCTTCGCGCATAGCTCTTCGGCTCTGTGGAATTCCATAATACCCACGTCGGTAAGCTGAGGCTCAATAAGAATGTCAGGCGGATCGCCAGCCAAGCGTGAGCGTGTGACGCGAGCTTGAAGTATCTCAAGTGAACTGCTCATCACGCTCATAATTCCCGGCGGGTTTCGCTTGTTCACTTTAGCGGGGACTTCGGTCAACTCTTCTTCCACTTTTTCAATCACATCAGAAGCAATGCCTTCTTCAGTCTTTACATTGCCAGCCGAGACGCTGTCTTTTTCATCTTTTTTCTCTAGGGCTTTTTCTTCTTTGTTGTCAGGGGAGAACCATTGGCGTAGTACGTTTTGACTCTTTGTAAAAAAGTCCTCAGTTTTGCGCTGGTTTTCTTCATGATCTTGTCTCAACTTTTCAAGACGAAGTGGTCGGAAATCGGCGTTAAGGTTAACCGCGATTACAAAATCGGCCCCTAATTGGCGACATAAGTTCACCGGTACAGGGTTTACAACGGCACCGTCTACCAACCAACGATCACCGTGTGCTACGGGCGCAAAAAGTGCGGGAATAGCGCAGGATGCTTGAATGGTGTCTCCAATAGGACCAGAGTTAAACACCACTTCACGGCCTGTATAAAGGTCGGTAGCCACAGCCGCAAATGGCTTAAGCATGTCTTCATAAGTCGATTCACAAAACTCGCTTGCTAGTTTGTCGAAAACCTTCTGTCCGCTTGCAATGCCGCCGCGTCTAAGTCCTACGCCCATAAGAGCAAGTACCTGCCAGTCGCTGAGGGAACAGGCCCACTCTTTCAATCCTTCCAGCTTGCCACTTGCGTAGGCAGCACCAACATAGGCACCAATAGAGCATCCCGCTACAACGTCAATTTTTACGCCGAGTTTTTCTAATGCTTCAATTATGCCAATGTGAGTCCAGCCCCTTGCGGCACCGGCACCTAGCGCAAGTCCAATTTTCATTTACTTAGGTTCCATAATGTTTATTACTTCAATAGTATTATCTTCATCACTGAAGTCCGTACTATTTTCTGTAGTGAAAGAAGGTTCATCGAACCCGATATCACCGTCTTCTACCGGGCCTTCTTGTGTAGCTATAGCTTTAAAATCATAAAGGTTGCTGTCGATTAAGTGTGAAGGCGCTACGTTTTGAAGCGCACGGAACATCGACTCTATACGACCTGGGAAGCGACGGTTCCAGTCTTGTAGCATAGCCTTTATGTTTTGGCGCTGTAGGTTTTCTTGTGAGCCACAAAGGTTACAAGGAATAATCGGAAATTCAGCGGCCTGAGAATATTTCTCGATGTCTTTTTCTGTGCAGTACGCCAATGGACGAATAACGATGTGTTCACCGTTATCGCTGACTAGCTTTGGCGGCATAGACTTAAGCTTGCCACCATGAAACATATTGAGGAAAAACGTTTCTAGCATGTCGTCGCGGTGATGACCTAATGCAATTTTAGTCGCACCTAACTCTTTTGCCGTGCGGTACAAAATACCACGGCGCAAGCGAGAACAGAGAGAGCATGTTGTCTTTCCCTCTGGAATTTTGTCTTTAACAATAGAGTAGGTGTCTTCTTCTACAATTTTGTAGTCAACGCCAATGCTTTCTAGATATTCAGGCAAGATATGTTCGGGGAAACCAGGCTGCTTTTGGTCAAGATTAACCGCAACGATATCAAAATGAATAGGCGCAATCTTCTTTAAAAACAATAAAATATCTAGCATGGTGTAGCTGTCTTTACCGCCAGATAAACACACCATTACTTTGTCGTTGTTTTCAATCATACCGAAATCGCCAATGGCTTTACCCACATTGCGGCGAAGTCGTTTCTGAAGTTTGTTGAAGTTGTACTTTTGCTTACTTTGCGCAGCATTTAATGGCGACGCGTCAGCACTGTTTGTGCCTAAACTCATAATTAACTAGCTTGGTTTGTGATAAAGCCACCATTATACATTAAAGCGGCTTTTCGAGACCATGCTTGTGAAGTTAAATTTGTTGGTGACATACCGTGTTGGCCGCTAAGTAACGGAAAACACGGGCTATGCGGTACTGATGAAAAGATTACACCGACAACGGCGACACAAATCCATCTGGCTTAATAGCAAGCACATCGCAATTGAGTTCGTCGATCACGTGTTCTGCAGTGTTACCAATTAGGGCCGCTGAAATGCCCACACGGCCAACGGTACCAATAACAACCAGCTCTGCATCCAGTGTTTTTGCCACTAGCGGGATGACCTTTTCCGGAAGGCCTTCTCTTACTACGCATTTGTTCTCAGGAATACCGTACTTTAACGCGTGACTACGCATTTCTTTTAAATGATGATTTTTTACCGCGTCGTGATAGGTATCGGGGTCGAACTCAGGCACTTCTATGGCGATATTAAGTGGTGTAGAAGGGTAACTGTTGACCAAATTTACGCTCCCTTTCAATAAAGAGGCGTAGTCGTTAGCAATGAGGGTGAGCTTATCGTTAAGTGCGGCGTGCTCATCGTCTTCACTGCCTACGTTTACTGCAGCAATAATCTCTCCTCCTTCTGGCCAGTCGTGCTCTTTAACGAGCAATACTGGCCGAGGGCATTTACGCATTAAATGCCAGTCGGTGGGGGTGAAAATAACAGAAGCAAGATCGTCGTGCTTTTTGGTTGCCTTTACCACTAAATCTATCTGATTGTTTAGGGTGTAGTAAATAATCGACTCATACGCACGATTATTCCATTCTACAACGATATCAGTTTCAGTGAATCCTTGTTCTCTTAAGTGGGTGGCAAGCCATTTTGCATGCTCCTTTGTAACTGCATCGCGCATTGACTCGCGCTCATCCGGGCTAAGCATGGTCGTCATATCATAAGATAAGTCGTATACCACCATCATTGCGGTAACTGAAGCGCCTGTTTTTGAAGCGAGTTCATAAGCACGGCTCAGTGCAGGTTGGTTATCGCGCTCGGCATCTACCACGGCCAGAATTCGTTTACACTCAATCATAACGTCCCCCTAACTACGAAACTTAGTAGCGGCTGTCGAAATCGAAGCTTTCTAATACTAACTATAAACGACATTGGGAAAAACGTAAGTTGTTTTAGATCAAGAATTTTACGAGGCGACCATGAGTGAACGTACCTAATTGAATATGGAGCAACCGGCGTGGCGCTGAAAGGGTAGATAGGTGGCTAACACAGGTTACAAAAAAGCGCGCTTAGTGCGCGCCTTATTTAACACTTAAAAAGGACTAACCGCAGACAACGCTAGGGCCGTTAAGCGCCGCTAGTTTGGTGTTTAGCCTATCGAAATCCAAAATAGTAATAAGCTTGCCGTCTACCTTTATGATGTTGTCTTTTTGAAAACGGCTTAACAGACGGCTAATCGTTTCAATCGTTAATCCTAAATAGTTTCCAATTTCGTTGCGCGTCATGGTTAAGTGGAATTCTCTATGGGAAAAGCCACGCTCTTCAAAGCGTTGCGACAGGTGTGAGATGAAATACAGTAAGCGCTCTTCTGCAGTTCGCTTGTTTAAAAGCATGATCATGTCGTGATCTTGTTTTATTTCAGCGCTCATGAAGCTCATGATCTGGTGGCGTAGCTTTGGAAATTGCACTGACATTTCGTCGAGGGTCTCGTAGGGAAGCTCACACACCATGGCAGTTTCTAACGCAGAAGTATAGCTTTGGTGTTTATTCTCTCTTAGTGCATCGAAACCGATAATATCACCAGGAAAGTGGAAGCCGGTAATCTGTTCTTCACCTTCGGTATTAGTCACAAATGATTTGAATGAACCGGTTCTCACTGCAAATAGAGAACGGAATTTATCACCAGTTTGAATCAGCGTGTCACCTTTATGAAGCGGCTTCTTGCGTTCAATAATATCGTCAAGAGACTCGATTTCTGTTTTGTTTAACGCCACCGGTAAACACAGGTGACTGAAACTACAGTTTTGACAGTGAATAGAAAATTGGCTTCCTTTGCTCATAATGCACGCTCTCTAAAAGAATACCCGACAATAATACACCCATTTTTAAACGATTGCGCCATGAATAAGATAAGCTGCATATATTGCCATTATTACTGCAATAATTTGTCTAAAATGGTTATGTTGAAAACTTTGAACAATATATTGGCTACCAGCGCTTGCGGCGAGCAAGGTGGGTAATGTACCCAAACCGAAGAAGAACATAATAGCAGCGCCTTCTAGCGCGTTACCCGCCGCGAGAGACCAGGTAAGTGTGGAATACACCAAACCGCAAGGAAGCCAACCCCAAATAAAACCATAAGGCAACGCACTTAAAGGGGTCTTAAATGGCAAAAAGCGTTTTGAAAGCGGCTGGACTTTGGAAAATAGGCCTTTACCCGCATTTTCCAGCACTGTTAAGCCAGTCCACCACTTACCCAAATAACACGCCAGTAGAAGCAACATGATTCCGCTAAGTAGGGAAAGGGCATAGTTGGCAAGAGGTATATAATCTGCTGCAATTTTTCCAAGTGCCCCGGTTATTGCTCCGGCGATGGTGTAGCTCACTATACGTCCCATGTTATAGGCAAGGGTATAGGGTAGTGCTGAAGCGCCTTTAGGGGATACCATCCTTAGCGCAGCGACAATTCCACCGCACATTCCCACACAGTGAACTCCACCGGCTAAGCCGATAAGAAAGGCAGAGAAGTAGTTAATCCCTTCCATGTGGCGCTTGGCTTTTGTCTACTTTACTGTCTTGAAGTTGCTTGCGTTGCTCAGCTAGCTTTTTTTCTTCTGGCGGAAGATCATCGTCAAACAGTATGCTATACCCTTGGCGATCCAAATCTTCAAATTGATTGGTTTTCACCGCCCAAAAGAATATCACGATAGCGACGGCAACAATGATGATGGCGATTGGAATTAATACGTAAATAATACTCATGCTATTTGCTCAAAAGTCGCGTTGAGTTTGTGACCACAATGATACTGCTTAACGACATACCAACAACAGCCATCCACGGTGAAAGTAGGCCTGATACGGCGAAAGGTAAGATCAAAACGTTGTAACCTACCGACCAGCCAATATTTTGCCTTATTTTTTGCTTCACTTGGTGCGCAGTTCGAATAAGTTCTGGTACAGAAAGCAGCTGATCGCCAAGGAGTATCACGTCGGCCGCAGTTTTAGCCACGTCTGTGGCATTACCCACTGCAATTGCCACATCAGCGCTGGCAAGAACTGGAGCGTCGTTAATACCGTCACCCATCATCATCACTTTCGCGCCAGATTGCTGCATAGCTTGAACGGCTTCGTACTTTTGCTCAGGTGTTAGGCCACCTTTAGCGGTCGAAATTGGCAATGGTGCGGTAAGCGCATTAACGTTTTGCTGTGTATCACCACTTAAAACGGCGAGAGTATGACTTGCAGCTAATATATCGAGAGTTTCTTGCGTATCTTCTCTTAGTGAATCCTTTACTTCATACGCCGCCATAATACGCCCCTTAACCGTGAGAAACACGTTAGCTGAAGGGAAAGCTTCAATGAGTTTTAGCTGTGATTCGTGAACGCTGAATGCTGCAGATCCCATAGAAAACAACGTGTCATTGATCTCACCGCTGATACCACCTCCTGGCGTAACGGTAAAATTAGTCACTTTGTGTACCGTGTTATCGATGGCGTCAGCACTACCGCTAGAGGCAGAAATCTCGCTTAGGGCTACACCGTCGCTAAAGGCTTTGGCAATCGGATGTTCAGAGCGTGACTCCAAAGCGCGCGCAATTGATAGCGCACTATTACTATCCACACCGTCAGCGTACCATGCATTTGAAATAGTAAATTTGCCTTTTGTGAGCGTGCCGGTTTTGTCTAATGCGATGGTGTCAATGTCAGTAATTTGTTCAAGCGCATCGGCCCGTTTTAGTAAAATACCTTGTCGGTTTAACTTTGCCATAGCGCAAGTTAACGCTGATGGCGTAGCCAACCCTAGTGCGCAAGGACAGGTTGCAACCAGCACCGATATGGTGATCCAAAATGCCTCGTCGCTACCCTGATACGCCCAAAAGCCATAGGTTGACGCCGAAATCAGCAATACCGCGGTAACGAAATAGCGAGAAAAATTATCGGCTATCTGCGCTGCTTTAGGCTTACTCGCCATCGCACTTGCTTGCAGTCGTACAATTTGATTTACCAGCGCATTTTTAAGGGTCTGCGTAACCGTAATGGTTAGCGTACCATCTTGACAAACCGTGCCGCCGTAAACCGGGCTACTGTTCGACTTACGCACGGGGTTAAACTCGCCGGTAAGCATTGATTCGTCAACCGCTGCGTTGCCGTCGGTTACCACCCCATCAATGGGGACTGTTTCACCAGGCTTCACCAGTACTACGTCATCAATTTTTAGCTGCTTAGCCAGACACTCGGTTAGGCTGCCATCCGGATTTAGTTTGGTCGCTGATACGGGCACATACTGCATCATATTGGCAGAGATCTGTGCGGCGCGATGACGACTGCGATGTTCTAAGAATCGGCTAAGTAACAGCAGAAAAATAAACATACAGATGGATTCGAAATACACTTCACCTTGCTCTAATACTGTAGAGCGAATTCCAGCAATGTAAGTACCGAATATGGCGAGCGTAACGGGTACGTCCATATTAACCGTTTTGGCGCTTAGCGCTTTAGCGGCGCCCACATAAAAGGTGCTGCCTGAATACAGCACCACTGGTGTAGTAAGCGTAAGGGCAACCCAATAAAAATATTGGCGGGTCTCTAACTCAATGGCGCCGAACCAATCAAAATAAAGCCCAGTCATCAGCATCATAACCTGCATGGTCATAATGCCTGCTAGGCCAAGCTTTTTTAGAAAGGTCTTCTGTTCGCGTTTATAACTGGCTTCGTGTTCGTCGGGGTGAAATGGTGACCCAACATAACCAATGCGTTTTAGCGTAGATAGAATTTGGCTAAGCTTAATTTGAAACGGTGACCAAGTGACTAAAGCGCGGCGCTCTTGTACATTTACCGCAACTTGCTTTATTCCTTCTACTTTCGACAACTGCTTTTCGATAAGCCAGCCACACGCAGCGCATGTAATACCTTCAAGGGTCAACTGAATCTGTTTGTCCTGACCTTCTTCAAACACGAACTCTTCTTGAAGGGAAGGGTCGTCATAGACTTTTAGCTTATCTAACGTTTCTAAAATACTGTCGTCAGATTTTTGCGCCGGTTCGGTTCTAAACTGGTAATAGTCTTCAAGGCCGTTGTTAACGATCGCTTCAGCTACCGCTAAGCAGCCAGGGCAACACATGTCTCGTTGTTGCCCTAAAATGACAGTAGTAAATTTCCCATTGTCTGGACTCGCTATAGGCAAGCCGCAATGGTAACAGTCGTGCTTCGTCATTATGGATTGAATTTCATTTTGCCAGTGTGGGGCAGATAGACCGTGTTTTGAATTTTCCAGCTATCATCAATCGGCGTCAGCGATATGCGCCATTTACCGTCAAGGTTTTCTTCAATAAAGCCGCGATAAATACCGTTAGCGTCGCGACTCAATAAAACGCTAACATCGCGCTCTTCTAGCGTTACGTGATAGAAACTTAATTTAACCGCGTTACCTTCTTGAGGAATCCCCGAATGAAATTGCAGCGCTATGCTTCCATCTTCAATGGTTAAATCAGTGGTGATATTCATGCGGCGGGCTATGGCTTCTTTGTCCAGACGGGCATTAATTGCTTTTCCTTCTTTGTAGTAGTCGTCTACCACCAAGCTATCTTCCGTAGAAATAGCAAGGTTTAATAACACGCCACCCATGATGAGGGTAATGATAGGAACGGCAATTAAAAACCAGGGCCAGAACTCTTTATACCAGGGTCTATTCATCGAAATCTTTTCTCGTATTTACTTCACTAACAACATATTTATTTTTACTTCCCCAACTACACGTAAAGCCGGCAAATAATGATAAATATAGTGTTGGCGAGACATGTTAAACGTGTACAAAGAATGTTCGCATGGCACTCTCTATACCGCTGTATTTTCTCATAAAAAAAGCCCCGTAGTAACGAGGCTTTTTAAGATATTTAATGATTTAAATCATTAATCATTTGAAAGGCTGTATACATACGCTGCAACAACGTGAATTTTGTCATCACCCAAGGTTTTCTTGAATGAAGGCATTACACCGTTACGACCGTAAGTAAGCGTTTCTGTTACCGCTCTGTGGCTGCCGCCGTATAGCCAGATATTGTCAGTAAGGTTTGGTGCACCAAGTGCTTGGTTACCTTTACCGTCCATACCGTGACAAGCCGCACACGCTGCGAAACGAGCTTTACCTGCTTCTGCAAGCTGAGGGTCCACATCGCGACCGCTTAAACTAAGTACGTAGTTAACCACTTCTTCGATACCGTCTTCACCCATAGCATCTAGCCATGCTGGCATAGCTGCTTTACGACCAAGCGTAAGAGTTTCAACGATTTTCGCACCTGAACCACCGTACAACCAGTCGTTGTCCGTTAGGTTAGGGAAGCCGCCATTTTGACCACGTGCATCAGAACCGTGACACTGAGAGCAATTTTGTAGGAACAAACGCTGACCTACTTTATTTGCTTCTGGGTCTTTAGCCAGTTCTTCAACAGGAACTTGTGCATACGCTTCGAAGATCGGATCGAACTTCTCGGCAGCGAAATCTAGTTCACGGTCATATTCTACTAGGTAGCCTTGCTCTTTAGCATCAATACGCGCCTGAGCTGACTCTTCTAGCGATTGAATATTTTGGTTAGAGCTCTTCCAACCCAAAATACCTTCATACGCACCTAGGCCAGGATAAAGCGCTAGGTATAAAAAGCCCCAAACGATGGTCATGTAGAACATAATTGTCCACCAGCGAGGAAGTTGGTTGTTCAACTCCTCAATACCATCAAATTCGTGGCCCATTGACTCACCTTCAGCTACGCCAGTCTTGTTAGAAAGGCACCAGCGAAGAAGGAAGTAGCAACCAATGATTAACCCTAGGGTTATCACTGAAATCCAAATTGTCCAAAACATACTCATGAGTTCGAGACTCCTGCTAATCTTCTTTTGATTTTTCTTTTTCTTCGTCTGCAAACACTAGGTTTGCAGCTTCATCGAATTTTTTCTTGTTGCGGCTGCTGAACGCCCACCATACAACACCGATGAAGCTTACAAAGACGATGACAGTAAAAATGCTGCCTACAATTCCCTGGTCCATATTATTTCAAATGTGTGCCAAGAGATTGTAGATAAGCAATAAGGGCCTGCATTTCCGTTTTGCCCTGTACTGCCGCTTTCGCACCCGCGATATCTTCGTCGGTATACGGAACGCCAAATCCACGGAATACTTCCATTTTTTCAGCTGTTAACTCGCCATTAAGCGTGTTTTCCGCAAGCCAAGGGAAACCTGGCATATTCGACTCTGGTACCACGTTACGAGGATTAAGCAGGTGAACTCGGTGCCATTCGTCGCTGTAACGACCACCAACACGTGCTAGGTCAGGACCAGTACGCTTAGAACCCCAAAGGAAAGGGTGCTCCCATACTGATTCGCCAGCAACGCTGTAGTGACCATAACGCTCTGTTTCAGCGCGGAATGGACGGATCATCTGGCTGTGACAACCTACACAACCTTCACGGATGTAGATATCACGGCCTTCAAGCTCAAGCGCGGTATATGGACGTAAGCCTGTTACCGGTTCCATGGTTTGCTGTTGAAACATCAACGGCGTTATTTGGACCATGGCACCGAAGCTGATAGCGATAAGGATTAATACCGTTAACAGACCGACGTTCTTTTCAATTAACTCATGTGCGTTTTTCATTATTCGTCTCCTTTACTACGCCGGCTGAGTCGCTGGGTCTGCAGCGATACTGCCTTTAGGTGCACGAACGGTTTTCCATGTGTTGTATGCCATAACAAGCATACCTGCTACCACGAAACAACCACCAATGAAACGAACCACATAGAAAGGCTTAGACGCTTCTAATGACTCAACAAAGCTATAGGTTAACGTACCGTCAGCATTTACTGCACGCCACATTAGACCCTGTAGTACACCAGACATCCACATTGCTACGATGTATAGAACAACACCGATAGTTGCGAACCAGAAGTGTACGTTAACTAGCTTGGTGCTATACATAGCGCGCTGACCGAATAGCACTGGAATTAAGTGGTAAATTGAACCAATTGAAACCATTGCAACCCAACCTAGAGCGCCAGAGTGTACGTGACCAATTGTCCAGTCAGTGTAGTGAGACAGTGCATTAACGGTCTTAATTGCCATCATTGGACCTTCGAAGGTAGACATACCGTAGAAAGACAACGAAACAATTAGGAAACGCAGTACTGGGTCGGTGCGAAGTTTATGCCACGCGCCAGATAGCGTCATAATACCGTTAATCATACCACCCCAAGATGGAACGAATAGGATAATAGACATCACCATACCTAGTGACTGAGTCCAGTCTGGTAGGGCAGTGTAGTGAAGGTGGTGAGGACCAGCCCAGATATACAGAGAGATAAGTGCCCAGAAGTGAACAATTGAAAGTCTGTATGAATAAACCGGGCGACCAGCTTGCTTAGGTACGAAGTAGTACATCATACCAAGGAAGCCCGCAGTCAGGAAAAAGCCTACCGCGTTATGGCCGTACCACCACTGCATCATAGCGTCTACTGCGCCTGCATACAGTGAATACGATTTAGTGAAAGATACCGGAATAGCCATGCTGTTACCAATATGAAGAATTGCAACAGTTAACATGAACGCGCCTAAGAACCAGTTTGCAACATAAATGTGCGAAACTTTACGGATTACTAGGGTTCCGAAGAAGTTAATGATATAAGCGACCCAAACCAGTGCCAAAAGGATATCAATTGGCCATTCTAGTTCAGCGTATTCTTTTGAGCTGGTTAAACCCATAGGCAGGGTGATAACAGCTAAAACGATAACGGCTTGCCAACCCCAAAAGGTAAATGCGGCAAGTTTGTCACTGAACAGTCTTACCTGGCAGGTACGCTGAACGATGTAGTACGACGTTGCAAATAGCGCACAGCCGCCGAAGGCAAAAATAACGGCGTTAGTGTGCAACGGACGCAAACGTGAGAATGTTAGCCATGGTGTGTCAAAGTTAAGCATAGGTGCAAATAACTGCGCGGCAATAAATACCCCTAGGCCCATACCAATGATACCCCAGACTATGGTCATGATGGTAAATTGCCTAACTACTTTATAATTGTAGTCAGGTTGTGCTTGGCTTATTTCACTCATTTTAATGAATCTTCCACTTCAAATGAACTATGGTCTCCAACTGCCGGAATAGTACGGTCGAGACGTGTATCAGCTAAGGAATAACGCTTCACACCGAGCTCGGAAAGAGTAATAATTATTGTCTCCAAGCCAGTTGGTACGCGGATGATAAGGTTTTTAATTACAAAAAGATACCATAAACTACCTAAGCTTGATCTCCGTCAATGAAGAAATACACAAAATTTAAGAAATGCTAAATAACGATAACAATAAACGATCAAAAATTTTACATTCCCAGCTTCCATTAGTGGCTATTATTGTTGTAGCCGTGTGTGTATACCTTGCACATAAATTCCAGTCATCGGTGTTAAAAGACACTAGCGTAGTTAATGGAATAGGAAACAGCTGCAACTTTGTCAATGAAACTTGCGAATTCTTAATTGATGACAGGTTAGCAATTGCCACTTTTTCAGCCATGCCTGAAGCCGAAGAGTCAGTAACGGTTAAGCTCTTAGTTCCTGAGGGAGAGGAAATAGAGAGCGCATGGATTGAAGGGGTAAACATGTATATGGGCAAAATTCCCGTGCTGTTAGATAACGATGGTCAAGGAAAGTGGTCAGGTTGGTTTATGTTAGGTAGCTGTAGTGAGCCAGTGATGAAATGGCAGCTACGTCTAAATATTAAAGATAAAGAAAGCCCCAGCTATTTGTATTTTGTTACACAGCAGTAACTGTATTAAAAGCAATAAGACTCTCCCTAAGAAAGGGGAGTAAACAAGCAAAAAAGGCCGCTCTTTATTTAAGAGCGGCCTTTTATTAATTACCTGTAAATTGTAGCGTGAACGCTATTTCTTACATTTGCGACTGAAGGTAGTTTTGAATACCTAGTCGCTTAATAAGGCCAAGCTGCTGCTCTAGCCAGTGTGCGTGATCCATCTCTGTATCGTCTAGTAGTACAATTAGCATGTCACGAGTAACATAGTCTTTTTCGGTTTCACAAAGCGCAATAACTTCACGTAACTTTGCATCAACTTCATATTCAACACGTAAATCGCTTTCAAGCATTTCAGGTACATCTTTACCCACTTTGAAGCCTGTGCGCTTCGTCATGTCAGGCGTACCTTCTAAAAACAGCATGCGTTCTATTAGCTTAGTTGCATGTCCACGCTCGTCATCAAATTCATGATCGATGCGTTCATAAAGTTTATTCAAACCCCAATCAAGATACATCTGAGAGTGAATGAAATACTGATCCATGGCGGCTAACTCATAAGAGAGTAGTTCGTTTAAGCCATTGATGATTGCTTGGTTACCTTTCATTAGTCATCTCCCATTACTTGCGCTTGTAGGTAGTTCTCTATACCCATAGCATCAATTTGGTATTCTTGCGTTTCAATCCAGTCTAGGTGCTCTTCTTCGTATTCAAGAAGGTCTTCAAGCAAATCACGAGAAACATAATCCTGCTTTTCTTCACACAGCGCGATAGCTTCACGAAGTAGTGGAAGCTGTTCTTTTTGAAAACGCGCATCACATGACAGCATTTCAACGGTATCTTCACCGATATAAAGCTTGCCTAACGCTTGAAGATTAGGAAGGCCCTCAAGGAATAAAATGCGCTCGATAAGATCGTCCGCTTGCTTCATGTCCTTGATAGACTTTTTATAATTCTTTTCGTTAAGTTCAGAAAAACCCCAGTTTTTGAACATACGAGCGTGCAGAAAGTATTGATTTATCGAAGTAAGTTCACTTGTCAGTACTTCGTTCAATTTTGCAACAACTTGTTTATCACCTTGCATTGTGTAAACCCTATTAACGTATTTGCGTGAAGTTTAGTCTAAATTTGACTGCATGTCAAAAAAGTCTTTGTAAAACAGTTGTTTACAAACGATAACGTTTCTCAATTCATCCATTGTTCGCATTTAGAACAGCATTACTGTTGTGCATGCGCATAAGCAAGACTTTCTTCAGCAAAACCAAGCCCTGCTTCGGTAAAGAAGTTGAAGACTTTATCTACACCGTTTTCTAATAGATGTGATACTTCATCCTCATATCGTGCAATGGCCGCAACTTTTCCAACATAGCCCGCGTTTTTAAGCTGACGTGTGATGTTTATTGAGTCCTGGATGGAAGGCAGAGCAAGCAAAACAAGCTGAATTTGTTTGATATCTAAATTATCCCACAAATCGACGTCTTCACCGTCGCCGCATATTACGTTTAAGCCTTCGTCTGATAACTCTTTTACTTTTACTCGGTCGGCGTCCATTCCCCATACGCTCACATCACTTAATTTAGATAACGCATTGAAGGCACCGCGACCAACTCGTCCCATCCCCAACACTAAAAACTCCGCGTTGTGGAGAGTAGGATAAATGTCTTCTTTTAAGCGCTCGTTTTTCTCAAAACGTTTAATGGTGTGTTTATGATTGTGATATTGAGAATGAGAATTGCGATAGAGCACGCTGGTGATAACGAATGAAATAGATACGGCTAAAGCAATCACCACTAACCAAGAGTTTGCCAATAAACCTAATGAAACGGCTAGTGCGCCAACAATAAGGCCAAATTCACTGTAATTTGAAAGCACCAAGCTGCTCAAGTAAGCCGTGCGACCGCGAAGGCGAAGTGACGTAAATAAGCCGAAAAAGAGTGCTGCTTTTAACGGTATAAATAAGCAGAACACGATAGCTAGGACAATCATACTAATATCGGGAAGGGCGGTAAGACCGATAGTAAGGAAGAAGCCGATTAAGAAGAGATCCTTAAAACTAAGCAGCGACTTCGCTAGCTCCGAAGCCTTTTCATGTTGGGCTAACATGATTCCAAAGATTAGTGCCCCAAGATCGCCTTTAATGTTAACCAGCTCAAACAAGTGATAGCCACCTAAGGCGAGGATAAAGCCAGTAAGCGGAAGCAGTTCACCGTGGCCCGACTTATTAATCATTTTGTTTATGATTGGCATTGCTGGGAATAAGGCCAACAACGCAAGCGCCCACACAGAGGGGAGCTTTCCAGTTGCAGCAACAAGGAAGATAACAGCAAAAACGTCTTGCATGACCAAAATGCCAATGGCAAGGCGGCCGTGGCGGGTTTTACTTTCGCCACTTTCTTCTAATACTTTAACCACGCAGACTGTGCTACTGAAACTAAGGGCAAAAGCGATAAGCGCAGCGCTTTTCCATGTAAGCCCATCAACGAAATTTGCAGCAACCGCACCAATCGCATAGACGCAACAGGTAATAACGCCCACCCATACTAAGGTATGTGAAACGCTTCCCGCCCAAACTTCTCGTCGACTCAAATCGCGGATGTTGAGTTTCAGACCGATGGTGAAGAGCATAATGGTGATGCCCAAGTTGGCTATTTGGGTTAAATCTTCAGTGAGCGTGTAGCCTGCAAAATTTAATAAAAAGCCAGCTACCAAGTAGCCAACTAAAGGAGGAATGCCAATAAGTTTAACCGTTAAGCCGCAAACAAATGCGAAAAGAAGAAATGCATACTCCATGAATTACCTTTCAGAAAATGTTGAACGTAAAATCCGTTACCTTTGTATAGGTCACATCATCTATTAACCAGTGATAGCTACAAATCGCTCTCTCAACTCGCTAATTGAAAGGTTTTAGACTAGCATGCAATGGCTTGTTTTCGCAGCTAAAAAAGCATTGTAATTGCATAATTTGGTAACGCGTAACCCATTTGAGCTAAAAGCCGGCTCAGTATATTTAAACCCTAAATCAGTCATTTACCGCTAAAGTAAATCTAGTTCCCGATTTCAGGTGTATTGAACAGGGTTGTAGGCATATTATTTTGTTTAGATATGACCAAAAATAAAGAAGGACTTTGAATGCGTTTAACAATTCTAACTGTGCTAACCCTGCTGGTCGCTTTCAATGTGGTGATTGGCGTATTGTGGGCGCCCGTGTGGTGGTTTTTACTCTTATCAGTCACGCTACTCATTTTTGGTCTATATGATGCCTTCCAAACAAAACATGCCATTTTAAAGAACTTTCCATTAATTGGCAGGGTACGATGGACCGTCGAGGGACTAAGGCCCTACATCCAGCAATACATCATAGAAACCGATACTGGCGGAGCACCTATTTCCCGCATGTTTCGTTCGATTGTTTATCAACGTGCGAAAAACAGTAGAGAAACTGTTCCCTTCGGTACTCAGCTAGATACGTATAAAGATGGCTATGAGTGGATTGGCCATTCTTTATCTGCTCGCGAAGTGGAAGACATGGATGAAGATCCCCGAGTGACGGTAGGTGGCCCTCATTGCAAAAAGCCGTATCGTGCAAGCATACTTAACATAAGCGCAATGAGCTTTGGAAGCTTGTCAAAAAATGCCATTTTGGCGCTAAATAAAGGTGCTGCAAAAGGCGGGTTTTACCATAACACAGGTGAGGGTGGTCTAACCCCATATCACCTCGAAAATGGTGGCGATATCGTTTGGCAAATTGGTACGGGATACTTTGGTTGTAGAAGTAAAGATGGCGGTTTCGATCCTGTTCTTTTTGAAGAAAAAGCCAAACTCGACAATGTAAAAATGATAGAAATAAAGCTAAGCCAGGGCGCTAAGCCTGGACATGGTGGTATTTTACCTGCGTATAAAAATACCCCTGAAATAGCTAAAATAAGAGGGGTTGAGCCTGGAACTCAAGTTGATTCTCCCCCTAGACATAAAGCGTTTGCAACGCCTTTAGAAATGGTTGATTTTATTAGTCAGTTACGCAAGTTAAGTGGATATAAACCAGTGGGTATTAAGCTGGCGCTGGGTAGAAAAAGTGAGTTTATTGCCATGTGCAAAGCCATGGTAGAGAAGGACGTAACGCCAGATTTTATAACGGTAGACGGGGGCGAAGGAGGTACCGGCGCCGCACCGCTTGAGTACACAAACTCTATAGGATTTCCTCTACGTGAAGCGTTGGCGTTTGTTGACGATTGTCTCACTGGTTTTGGTATTCGCGACAAAATTAAAATCATTGCTTCTGGAAAAATCATTACCGCTTTTCAGTTAGCGAAAAATCTAAGTTTAGGCGCCGATCTATGTAACAGTGCCAGAGGAATGATGTTGGCACTTGGATGTGTTCAGTCGCTGTCATGCAATACGAATAAATGTCCGACCGGTGTAGCAACGCAAGACCCCAAGCTTGCCAAGGGCTTAAACGTTGAAGACAAGTACGAGCGCGTGTACCGCTTTCACAAAAAAACTATTCATGCGCTGATGGATATCTTGTCTTCTACAGGACATGTGAGAACTAGCGAACTAAATCGTACCCATATATTTAGGCGAGTAGATCAGTGTCATATTGCGCGTTACGACGAAATTTTCCCGTTAGTTAAAACAGGAAGTTTCTTAACCGACGACGTTCCCGATAGATTTAAATTACACTTAAAAGAAGCAAATTCTGAAAGCTTTATGCCTTGTAGTTTATTGGCAGAAATAGAGAAAGAAACGAAAGCGGTATCTTAAAAAAACTAAGCCATGACTCCTAATCAAATACCGATTGTGGAGTCACGCTTAACGATTTTTAATGCCTAAAACTGCGAGTTAATCTTTAGATTGCTCACTTGGAATACGCAGTTGATAGAGGCGGTAATCACTAGTCCTGTAGGGTGTTACTTTATATTTAGGCTGAAGATACGCCACTAAATCTATTA
>NZ_JBHNZD010000004.1:0-219512 GCF_054960375.1 Alteromonas sp. G4i35
CAAGGTTGGCGTAGTGTCGTTACCTGTCGCTATGGTGTCGATAGTGATCGATGGTGCAGTGGTATCAATTACGCCCGTGGTGTCTGTGGTTGCTGTATTGCCAGCCTCATCCGTCACGCTGGCGTTAACGGTAAATTCACCTTCGGCCAATTCAGCCGGCACATCAACGCTATACGTGCCGTCTGCTTGCACAATGGTAGTCACGGTTTGCGTATTGCCCGCACTATCAGTAATGGTTAGCGTAACTGTGCTACCCGGTGTGGCATCAGTGGTACCTGACAGGGTAGGCGTGGTGTCGTTATCAGAACCCGGCGCATTAATTGTAATGGTTGGGGCGGTGGTATCAATTACCCCTGTAGTATCAGCAGTTGCTGTATTGCCTGCTTCATCGGTCACGCTGGCGTTAACGGTAAATTCACCTTCCGCTAATTCAGCGGGTACATCAACGCTGTACGTGCCGTCAGCCTGCACAATGGCGGTCACGGTTTGCGTATTGCCTGCACTGTCGGTAATGGTTAGCGTAACTGTGCTGCCAGGAGTGGCATCAGTAGTACCTGAAAGGGTAGGTGTGGTGTCGTTATCAGAACCTGGCGCATTGATGGTAATGGTTGGGGCGGTGGTATCAATTTCCCCTGTGGTATCAGCAGTTGCTGTATTGCCTGCCTCATCAGTAACACTGGCGTTAACGGTAAATTCGCCTTCAGCTAATTCAGTGGGTACATCAACGCTGTAGGTGCCGTCTGCCTGCACAATGGCAGTCACGGTTTGAGTATTGCCTGCACTGTCGGTAATGGTTAGCGTAACTGTGCTGCCAGGAGTGGCATCGGTTGTACCTGAAAGGGTAGGCGTGGTGTCGTTATCAGAACCCGGCGCATTAATAGTAATAGTTGGAGCGGTAGCGTCAATTTCACCAGTGGTAGAACTATCTGCAGTATTACCTGTAGGTTCTAATACGGTAGCATCTACCGTGAACTCACCATCAGCCAGTGCGTTTGGTACGTCTACACTGAACGTACCGTCGTCTTGTACTATGGCGGTAACAACCTGAGTGTTTCCCTCACTATCGGTAACGGTTAGTGTAACTGTACTGCCTGGAATTGCTGAAGTAATGCCTGATAGTGTTGGCGTGGTGTCGCTTGTTAAGCCAATCGCATCTAGGGTAAGTGAAATGTCTTGTGCTTGCTCGCCTGTTCCAGAAAACTCAACTGGCGTAACATCGTCGTTGCCATTTGCACTTTGATCGAACTGGAAACCCACTGGATCGACTTCTTCATTTATGCGATCAACGCGCACAAAATTACTACCGCCGTCAGTACCAGCGCCGCCATCTAGACCCGCCGCGGTTGCTTCTAACGATTCTAAAATGTCTCCATCACCAGCAAGTACATCAAGAAAGTCAGCGTCACCTTCTTGGTTGTTATCATCAACGCCGTCAACACCGTCAAGTAATGCTGTTAGCTCATCGACACTTTCATCAAAAACAGCAAATTCATCGTCAGAATTGTTTTCGGTGAAATCTAATTGCAGCGGGAAAGTAACACTTTGTCCGGCTGGAAGTGTGCGAAGTTCTCCATCTACACTTACGGTAACAAATCCATCAGGTGATATGCTTAATACGTCGCCTTCCGCCACCGTCATACCGACAGTAACATTGACCTGTTCACCTGTTTCACCACGTACTAAAGAAGCCTCGCCGTTTACTTCTGCAATGATTACTTCAGCCATAATTCCCTCTCAATCGATAAATTTGCACGCTATACAAAAAGCGTAGCAGGGCTTTTTTATCTCGTTACCGGACCGTGGTACGGGGGACACATATCCTTTGGTATAAGTTGTAGGGAATTCCCCCTAATTAATTCATTTTTAGGTCAAAAAATGGTGCAGCAGTTTGCAGAAAATTTATTAGCGTCTACTTTTTAAAAGTAAGAAACGACACAAATGTCGCTTAGTATTTATATAGTGAGATGCATATATGAAGTTGATAAATTCAGTGCTTTCCAAGGTTGTTATTGGAGCAACTGGCGCTGTGCTGGCTCATGCTGCCATTGCTCAAAGCAATGGTGTTGGTAACTCACCAGTCAGTTTGGAAGACTATGTTCGCAAGGTAGTAAACGAAAACCCAGAAGTGCAAGCCAGCTGGCGTCAACTTCAAGTGGCTATGTCAGACGTTGATATTGCTCGTGGCGGCTTTCGCCCTCAGGTCGATGTGTTGGCATCAAGTGCTTATACCGATAGAAATTACGGGCTAGATCGGGAATACATGGGACATACCGCGCAAATCGCCTTAACCCAGATGCTATACGACGGTTTCTTAACAAGCAGTGAAGTTAAACGTTTTAAACAAGCGCAAGTGGTTCGCTTTTTCGAACTAATGGGTGAAGTAGAGCAAAAATCTCTGGATACAGCGCTCGCCTACATGGATGTGAAGATGTTTCGCGAGCTCTTAAAACTCGCTGAAGAAAACTTAATTACTCATGTGGACGTGTTTAAACAAATTGAGGAGAGTGTAGAAGCTGGTGTAGGTCGTCGTGCCGATTTGGAACAAATTAGCGGCCGTTTGTCTCTGGCTGAGTCTAATGTGCTTACCGAGCTGTCTAATTTGCACGATGTTACCGCGCGGTTTTTACGGTTGGTGGGCGAGAAGCCCGCGAATAACTTGCAGCCGGTAACGTTAAACTCTGCCTATGTTGATGCTAGTGTTACTGATATTCAAACCTTACTCACTAGCGCCTACGGCACCAACCCCCAATTCAATGCTGCTATTTACAACATTGATGCCCAGCGTTACGCCGTGGACAGTGCAAAAAGTCTTTATCATCCACAAGTTAATTTAACCGCAAGTTACGGCGCACAAACGCGAGACCAAGCTGCGCTGAATAACACCATTACTGAAGCCAGTGTTGGCGTCAACTTTTCTTACAACTTATATAATGGTGGTTCGGACCGCGCAGCGATTCGACAAGCTTTATCGCAGGTAGATTTAGCAAAAGACTTGCGGGATAAAGCCTGTATCGATATGAGACAAACGGTACAGATAGCTTATAACGACATTATCAATATTACTGAGCAGCTACCCTCACTGAATGCCCACCGCCTGTCTTCAGACAGAGTAAAGTCTGCATACATGGATCAGTTTACCATTGGCGAACGTTCTCTATTGGATTTGCTCGATTCCGAAAACGAGTACTACGAATCTAGTCGCGCATATTTAGAAGCACAATACACCTTAGAAAAGGCGCGCGTAAGACTGCTTGCGGCTTCGGGTAGCTTGGCACAAACGTTAGGAATTACAAAAGATGGCGTGCCAGATGTACTGAACAAAGCTGAAGAGAGAATAAGCTACGACCCTAACTACGTTTGTCCGGCCGTTCGTACAAACTTTGAAGATGAACTTAATATTCTTAAGCGCGACACAGATGGCGACGGCATTGTTGATTTGTGGGACGACTGCGTCGATTCTACGCCTGGGGCTATGGTCGATGACTTTGGTTGTGAAGCCAAAGAGCCTGATATGGCGCCAGAACCAAGTGCTGCAGATTTTACGTTAGATAATGCGAAGATAATCAATTCATTCAACGTCAATATCGAATTTGCGTCTAATTCTACCGAGGTTTTGCCTGAATATGAGAACTCGCTTCAGGATGTCATTGAAGCCTTAAACAATGACCCAAATTCAGGGGTGATTATTCACGGTCACGCCTCTTTAGATGGGGATGCAGCCTACAACCAGCGGTTGTCTGAACGCAGAGCTAAGGCGGTTGCGTCGCTGCTTATGAATAAAGCGAACATAGAAGCTAGAAGAATTACTGCGGTTGGTTACGGAGAGAGTCGTCCGCTGGTTGATGAAGAATCAGACGCGGCGAACGCCCGTAATCGCAGAATTGAAGCGGCTATTATCCAGCTTCCTTCTAACGAATAGCAATGTGTAGGCCTATATGAAGGAAAAGAAGGTCGTAGACGACATATCCTATTTGGAACAGCAAGGAGGCGTAATGATGGATTGTTTGATTACGATCTGTCATGCGCACCATCTGGATGTATCTCGAGTCAGCCTGCTCAGTGGGCTTCCCTTAGATAGCGGCGAATTATCGCCCACAGGATTTGAGCGTGCAGCTAAACGGGCGGGACTCGCCAGCAGAACGGTTAAGCGCGATTTAGACCACATTAATACTGCGCTTTTGCCCGCTGTATTAGTCTTAAATGAAAAGCAAGCCTGTGTACTACATGGCTTAGAGCCTACCCATGCAAGAGTTTCGTATCCAGAACTAGATGACGCCGTGGTTGAAGTTCCCAGAGATGAACTTGCTGCCCGTTATACTGGGTACATCATATTTGCTCGTCCAGAGATGCATGCGCAAGAAACTAATGCGCAAATTGACAAGTCCTCGGTAGGGCACTGGTTGTGGTCATCTATCAAATCTGCAAAAGGGCTGTATAGGGATGTACTAATAGCCTCTGTTTTTATTAGTCTGCTTTCCATTGCCCTGCCTCTTTTTGTAATGAATGTATACGACAGGGTGGTGCCAAATGCGGCACTGGAAACCTTGTGGGCGCTGGCGATCGGCGTGCTTTTAGTTCTCGCGGCAGATTTCCTGTTACGCATGCTTCGTCAGTATTTTGTAGAGCTGGCGGCAAGTCGGCTAGATGTCACGCTTTCTGCAAAAATTATGGAAAAAGTACTGTCTATAAATTTGGCCAGTAGACCAGCAAAAAGCGGTTCCTTTATAAACAGCTTGCAATCTTTTGAGAGTATTCGGCAGTTTTTTGGTTCTGTAACGCTGGTGGCATTGGTTGATTTGCCATTCGGGCTCCTGTTTGTCGTTATCATAGCCATGATCGATTTTTATTTGATCATTCCTATTCTTATTGGCGCAACTGCGCTTTTCCTATACGCCATGAAAGCGCAGCGCGTAATGCGTTCTCTTTCAGAAGAGTCGATGGAGATTAGTTCTCGAAAAAGCTCCCTCGTTACCGAAAGCGTGACTTCTTTAGAGGACATTAAGGCTTTTGGTTACCAGAGCCGAAACCAAAGTGCGTGGGAAAAACAGACGATATTTCTAGCCAAAGTCAACGCCAAGCTGCGTTTGGTTTCGATGTCGGTAAATAATGCTGCACTTTGGGTTCAGCAGTCAGTCGGCGTTGTAATCATTTTAACTGGTGTATATCTGATCATTGAAGGTGTAATCACCCAAGGTGGATTGATTGCTGCCTACCTATTGTCTAGCCGAGCTATGGGGCCGGTCTCCCAGGCTGCGGCTTTATTGGCGCAATACCATCACGCTGAGACGGCGAAGAATGCCCTTGACGATATTATGTCTTTACCGAGTGAGTCAGGCAGTAATAAGCAGATAAAAAGTAATATTGTGCTTAAGGGGAATATTGATGCAAGCCAGCTTTGCTTTAAATATCCGGATGAAACCGTACTTGCACTCAAAGACATAAACTTCTCAATTAAACAAGGTGAGCACGTAGCGATTTTGGGCAAAAACGGATGCGGAAAATCTACCTTGAACAAACTGCTTATGGCCTTTTACCGCCCTGAGTCTGGGCAGTTACTCGTGGATGGCATTGACCTTCAGCAATACGACCCGACACTACTTCGCAAACAGATAGGTTACGTGCCACAAGACGTCAGCCTTTTCTACGGTTCATTGAAAGACAATATTATGTCTGAAGATTTACATATCGATGAAAGTGACTTTTGGGAGGTACTGACTCAGTGTGGTTTGGCGAAACTTGTTAATGGAAATGCCAACGGGGTAGAACAAAATGTAGGTGAGCGAGGTAGCTTACTTTCTGGTGGTCAGCGACAAGCAGTAGCGATGGCTAGAGCGATAGTGCGAAACCCTGCGATATATATCATGGATGAGCCTACCTCAGCCATGGACTCAACGAACGAAGCGCAGATGAAGGAAACTATAAAAGCAGCGACATCCGGCAAAACACTCATCATCAATACTCATCGTACTACGCTGCTTGACCTTGTTGAGCGCGTGATTGTTGTCGAGAACGGAAAAGTTATTGCTGACGGTAAGAAGGAAGATGTACTTGTTCAGTTTAAACAGCCAAGTCAAATACTTAAGAGGGCGCCATGATTTCAAACAGTGGTGGTGAGAAAAAAGACTGGTTGCAGCGATTAATGCGAGGTTGGCTAGCGCCACCTCCAGGTCAGGACTGGGTATTGGAAGCCGAGTGGTCACGTATAATGCAAACGCCGGTAAAAGCCCGTGGGCTTTTGTATTTGGTATCACTAGTTTTATTTCTTTTGGTGGTGTGGTCGTATTTTGCAGAGATTGATGAAGTTGCCAAAGGCGATGGGAAAGTCATACCGTCACAGCAACTACAGGTTCTCCAATCCTACGACGGAGGAATTGTACAGGATATATTAGTACGAGAAGGGCAAACGGTTAAAGCTGGGCAAGTGTTATTAAAGGTTGATCCTACCCGATTTTTGTCAAGCCTTGAAGAAAACACAACCCAGTTTGCGGCGCTGGCGGCGAAAGTGCAGCGCTTATCTGCGCTTACCCAAGGTGACGTATTGCGGTTTAATCGAGAGCTTCGCGAACAGGCACCAACGATCGTTGATAACGAACGCAAGCTTTACAATTCCAATTTGGCTGAGCTTGATGAAGTCGCAGCAGGATCGGATTCTCGTATTATGCAACGCCGTCAAGACGTGGAAGAAGAGCGAGCGAATCTTTCCCAGTATCAAAACGTTTTGTCCCTCTCAAAGAAAGAGCTCTCTGTGACCAAGCCATTACTTGCATCAGGTGCTGTGTCGGAGATTGAAATCCTTCGATTGGAACGTCAGATAGTAGAGCTAGAAGGAAACATCACCAAGTCCAAGGTAGCGATTGAGCGTGGCTTAAACGCCATCGAAGAAGAAATCATAAAGAAGGAAGAAGCGCGTCTTAAACTGGTTAATCGATGGAACCAAGAATTGACCGAAGCCACCGCCGAAATGGCGACATTGCAGCAGTCTCAAACCAGTTTAGAAGATGTGGTGTCACAAGCAGCGCTGAGATCGCCAATTAATGGTACGGTGCAGCGCTTGCTCATTAATACCATTGGTGGGGTCATTACACCAGGCAGCGCGGTAGTGGAACTCGTTCCTCAAGATGATCAACTTATTGTTGAGGCAAAGGTCTCGCCTAAAGATATTGCGTTTATTCGAGAAGGGCAGCAGGCCATATTAAAGTTCAGTGCTTACGACTTTACTATTTATGGCGGTATGTCTGCTGAAGTCCAACATATCAGTGCTGACGCCATTACCAACGAGAAAGATGAAACCTACTATTTAGTCAGGCTTGAAACGAAGAAAAGCATTGCTGATGAAGCGTTAGATATTTTACCTGGAATGATCGTACAGGTAGACATATTGACGGGAAAGAAAACTGTCCTTAACTATATCTTATCCCCTCTGTTCAATGTTACAGCCTCTGCGCTGCGGGAGCGTTAAATGAGACATTTCATTGCCGAGAAAGATTTGCAAGGGGCGCTAACCCAGTATTCGTGGACCAGCTATAGTCGGGTTGATCAACTAACATGTGATCAAACTGATTGTATATGGATATTGGCAAGTGATGAGAACTGGCGGCAACAGCTAATTGAAGCCAAGCAAAAAGTAACGCAAGTGGTATTACTGACCTACAAATATGACCGTTTAGAGATGCAAACAGCGCTGATGCTAGGCGCTAGGGCGTATTGTCACGCATTAGGAACCCAGTCTCTTTTATCTTCGGTAGCGAGGGTGATAGAAGCCGGAGGCATGTGGTTACCTAATGAGTTGCTTTTAGTGACAACATCTAATGTGGCGGTCAATCTGCAGTCTAAACGAGTGCTACCTGCTTTAAGTGGCTTAACGAACCGCGAAAAGGACGTATTGAGCGGCATTTTAGATGGGTTAAGCAATAAAGAAATTGCAAGAGAGCACGGTATTACCGAGCGTACCGTTAAAGAATATGTGGGTACGCTCTTACACAAATTTGAGGCAAAGGACCGAATCAGTCTATTACTTCGACTTGGTGAATTTAGTCATCTAAAAGATGCTCTATAACTTCCATATGTGATACAACGCCGTCAATACCAAGTTCTATAAAGAGCGCTTGATGATCAGAGCGTTTAACGCCGTCGGCGTATACTTTAATACCGAAAGTATGCGCCAGTGAGCAGAAGCCTCGAAGGAAAGCGTGATTAGCTGGGTTGAAATCTATGTCGGCCATAAATGCGGAATCAATTTTCACATAGTCTAGCCCCATCTCTTGCACATCTAACAGTTGAGAGAACGATTCGCCTACACGTTTAAGGCCTATTTCGCATTCTTTAGCTTTAAGTGTAGTGCAAAAGTCGCTAAATTCGTCAGGGAAACGTGTTGCTGTAGATTCTCTTACTTCGAAGCACAGCTGTTTAGCTGCTTTTGAGTTGATACCTATTTGATAATAAAGCTGTGCAAGGGTTTCAGGGTCTAGCATGAACTGTTCAGAGCAAAGAAAAGCAAACTTTGATTCTGTGCCAGAACGGTTAATGTAATCAATAAGGTGAATAATGGTTGTCAGTTCTAACTGTGGCAACAAACCTAAGTAACGTGCCCAGTGGGTATAGAAGCCGCTCTTTCTAAGCTCGCCGTCTATGTTCACCCCAGCCCAGCTTTGGTAATGAACCAAATTTCTGTCTATATCGAGCACTGGGAAATTAAATGTTTCTACATCGCGCTCATCGATAGCACGTTTGAGCTCTTGCTCCCATCGCTTCTCTTCCACAAGTGAAATGAATTCTCTTAGCGGGGCCTCGACAAACGGTTCGTCCATTTCATCCGCTTCGGCTTCATCTATCATTGCATCAGCGCGCATAAGTGCGTTTGAAAAGCTGTCATCCGGTCGTAATTTCACAACCGACTGAAAGACTTGAGGGTCGCCATCGCGGCTAAATGCACTCAAACACGCACCGTGTAATGCTTCAGATATAGTAACGGCATCGTGGGTTTCGGTGAGGAGAATAACAAATTCATTTTTTTGCATTCTAGCAATACGACTGTCGGTGAAAAGGTGGTGATGCATAGAAAGGCAATCATTAATTTCTTCAACGAAGTCGCGAATACGATTTTTACGTATATTGGCCGGGGAGCGCAAGAAACCTTCGCCCTCAGTAAATCTCACAAAAAAGACGCAGTTGACGCCTTCTGTATCGCGAAAGGCAAGTTGGCCTTTTAAAATCGATATAAAATAGTCTCTGTTGGCGACACCAGATTCGTCGTCGAATTGGGTTTTATAGCGCATGAGATCAAGGCGGGAATTTTCCTCCTCCATAATCTTCTTGGACGTTCTCGCTAAGAAGTTCATCGCGCGAACCACACGTTTGAGTTCTAGCGTGCGAGGTTCGGGCAGTTGAACAAATTTCATTTCACCAAAAGACTCGGCTTGACTAACAACGCCATCCAGAGGTCGAATAATAAAACGAAGTGCCCACGCGCCTATTATTCCTGAGAAGATACCTACAAGGGACAAGCCAAAAATGAGCCGTTGAGTAGCGCGCCACATAGATGCGACGGCGAAGCTGGTGTCGGTTTCAACATATATCGTACCGTACTGACCCCACCCCTCGCTAACCTGAGCAATACCTGGATTGACATTCGGTGAGAAATTGTCTGCAAACCATTTGGGCGTGTCTTCATCTAATTGCACTTCGTGGGTGTGGGCAGACACAATTTCGCCGTCCGCTTTTTGAAGTACAATTGTTGCGTAGTGTCCTATATCGAATTGGGACATGATGAAAAGGTCTAAAGATACGGGGTCTTTTTCTAATCCACTTAGCGTTAACGCCATCATACTGGCGTTATCTAAGTTTTTTGAATAAAGCTGTTCTTCTACGTATTGCTTCGTAGTAATTCCATGAATTGTCACGCTACCTGCAATTGCAACAAGGACAACGACTACAATGGCTAGCCATAATTCTCTTGTTATTGACATAAACTCCTAGGACCTTCTGCTAATCCCCTCTTGCTTCATGCGCTCAATAACGTCACGCCACCTAGATAGTCTACTGGTAGACGAAGAAACCTGTGCCGTTTTGCCTGGTTGCCAAATACCTGAGTCGTTAAAACTAAAAACAGGTATCAAGTCTGTGCGCTGTGAGCCGGGTAATACATTAGACACTAAGCTGTCTAGCACAAGGGGATCCGATGAAGGGGTATCATAGTATCCTAAAACCATGTGTGCTTGTGTTACTCGACTTCTACCAATCTTCGCTTTTACATAAATTAGGCGAAGTTTAGAACTATCGATACCTAAGTGTAGCAGAGCTACGTATTTTGCAATGGCATAATCCTCACAATCTCCGCGAGAATGGCCAAAAAGTTCAGAAGGGGTTGCCCAGTAGTCTTTTTCTTTAAACACAATATCGTCAGTAGCATACTGAATATGCTCATCAAAGAAAGCGTTTACACCAAGCAATTGATCTTTGACACCCTTACTTTCAAGAGCGTGTAGGGCAGCTTCTAGCGCTGCAACGTGTGATGCTTTATCAGCTCCAAATTTATTTTTTACTTCCTGTTCAAGCTTTGGAAACTCGATTACATACTGATCCTTCATTTGCTGTCCAGCCAGTAGCAGGGCCACTAATGCTAAGCAGTGCGACGCAAATAGAGAAAGGGTCATAACTTCATTATTTTAGTTATACTAAAGTATAGGCGAGAGTAACCGTCTTCACCTAAAGTTTAAGTATAATTTGCTATACGTAGTTATAGGTATAACATGGCTGTGCTGATAAACCAACCATGATTTCGAATGCTAAAGTGGAAATCGAGAAAGACTATTTTTTTACTACAAAATCGTGTTCTTGAATGTTTGCGATAATTCCTGCACCTTCGTTTACTACTAGAGACGAATTACCGTAGGCACTACTCACTACAAATTTGCCAGGATATAGTGAGTACTGTAAGTATTTACGGCCACGGTTATCGACAATCTCTTTAGCTTGATAAAGGTATAGTTCATCTTTTTCAGAAATGCCATTGTCTCTGCCTAAAGATACAGAAATTTTATCGCCGGCAACATTAATCACTCTACCTGTCATTGGCTGGCATGCAGTGGCTTCTTTTATGTCTTCAATCGCTTCTGCTATTGTCGCGTTGACAGTTTGCCCATAAAGCGACTGCCAAAACTTCGTCGAAAATTCATCTACATCTTCGAATCTGTCGAATGTCCATTCTCCTTGATTCTGATAAGACTTAGTCAACAACAGGCCTCCATTAATGCCGTCATAGACCTGAATGGTCATAGCAAAGGAGCGTCGAGAAGTACCCTCACGCCACGGTGTAAAAACCGAAGCCTCTTCCCGTGTCACGCTTAAATCATCTATCATGCCCACCAGCACAAATTGAGTATTACTTTGCGCTGAAAGCGTGCGTACATTTTGGTCAGTATATCGACTGTCAAATTTTGCAGTATGTGGCGCGATATAGATAATATCTAGGTTTTCAGTTTTATTTCGCATGGTCTGCGCTAACTGCTGGGTGAATGAAGCATCGAAATTGGGAATATTACCCTGTGTTAATTGCGCTCTGTTACGTACCCTGAAATGTGTGGTAGCGAAATGTTTTTGGTCATTTTGTGCGGCACACACTTTTCCTCTTGGAAAAATGTCAGCGCGAATACTTACCGTAATCACATCGCCGCTATAAACTTCATCAACTAGTTCCAGTTGTTCAACTTCGCCGGTAGAGTGAATGGTCATCTCTTCATTTTTAAGAAGACCATTTGTAAGCTTGGCGACACTATGAACTGATGCGCCTGCAAAAAGCATGGCTTGCTTAAGTGCCTCTTGGGTAGCCGCATGTCTGGCAGTTTCCTTATCACCATTTCGCACCACAGCCTGTCCTGTAGCCTCGTACCACACGGCATTTGCTTGCCCAACCAAAAATGCAAACAGGCAAATTACCGCCACGACTGCATTTAAAATAGTTACCAGCTTTGTTTTGCTAATATGTCGCACCGCACACCTCTGGAGGTTTTTATCTAACTGCGCTATGCAAAGCGCCCGGTTTATGAAGCGAAGTATGCGAAAAGAGTGCCAGTTGATGTGGTTTGTCGCCATTAAATCAATCGGGCGCATATCTTGCACATATCTTGCAACGCGTATCTTGCTAAAGGTTTGTAAAACGCGTCAGTTTAGATATGTCAAAATCTGCTACCGCGAGTATGGCAGTATCTCGTAGTTACAAGGCTGCCACCGACGAGAGCAGCGTAACTACACATTTGATTTTATTAATAATGTAATTTGGAAATGAAACTATGTGCTTGAAAAAAATACATAAATCAAAATCGCTGCTGCTGTCTTGCTTTCTTGGTTTAGCAATAAGCACTGGTGGATGCGGCATTATTGATAAACACGTTGAGTGGGAAACAATAGAACCAGAAAGCTATCCCGTGCTCAAGGCGGTAGGCTATGCGCCAATTTCTTCTCAGCACGGCGAAAGCGACAGCATGAAGCTTATAATGGCGATGAAAGCGTCAAAATTAGATGCATACCGAGAGCTCACTGAACAAGTCTATGGTCAAAAAATTGAAGGCAATCAGTCTCTGTCTCACTTGGTTATAGATAGCGAAACATTGCGAGCATCTGTAGAGGGGGTCATTAGAGGCGCTGAAGTCGTAAAAGCCTATCCGGTAGGTGAAGATACATACGTCACCGAACTCGCTTTAGATATGCAGCAGGTTTACGATATATATCTGTCGACCGCAAAACCGCGCCGAGTAAAGGATGTTAAGTATTATTAAACATTAGCGAAAGGGGAGTTTGCGCAAGTGGCTGTATCGTGAAGTCTTAAATCATGCGCAAATTCACAGAGGTATAATTTACTTTTACCGGTTAAGGCTTAATGGTTAAAGCTCGCTGAGTGGGGTTTACTGAAATCGCAAAAAATTAGGCGCTCACTCCCGACCCTAAAGTCCCGCCTTTCGGCTTTCCTTTTTTGTCATAGGTGAGCGATTCTTTGGCACGAACTTCCATCATCAAGTTACGTAAGTGTGTGAGGCGTAGCTGTCCTTGCTCTACGGCTTTTTGATTGACTTGTGTGCGGTATTTGCAATCGTCCAGAAGTTTCTTTGCATTAGCCATTAATGCTTCATCTTCTTCTGACATTGAGCCTTGATCGCTAATTGTGCGCTCAATGCTTCCATCGAGAGCCTGAATAGACGTTAACAGTGCTGTCTTTTCGTCTAATAAGTTCATTAAAGATTCTGCGTCTCGCGAACTGATAAGTTGCAATTCTTTTTCAAGCAATACGGCAAGTGAAGACAGTTGCTCCACTTGCTTTATTAGTGCTTGTGTCAATTGGCTTTCTTGTTCAGTCACGTTAGCTCTCTTCTGGTTAGTTACGAGTTTTGTCGCTCACTATTTAGCGCCAAAAATCTCACCTTCTAGTTTTGCAATCTTGTTGGCAAGCACTTCAGGATTAACTTTATACTCGCCACTTTGAATCGCTCGCTTAAGGCGATCGACTTTATCTTGGTTCACAGGCGCTTCCGAACCTTTCTTCTGAACCTGGTTGAGCTGCTGAGCAGATTGCGTCAACGATACAGAATCCTGACGCGGAACTGATGCGGTTTGCGCAGCCTGTGTTGATGCCTGCTGTGGAGATTGCTGCGTTTGGTTTTGCTGCGCAACCTTTCCATTATCAACGGGTGTTTTCGGTAACCCATTGTTTATATTGTTAATTGCCATAATTAGTCCTCACTACTTTTTCGCCTCTGTAAAGTGTATCGGCCTTTCGGCTAATTTCTTTAGCTAAATTGTGAACAAAAAAGTAGATATTCGCTGCCTCGTTTATAAGTGTATCACGACTTCTTCAGGGCTTGCGACTCTTGCTATCACCGCCTTTTGGCTACTGGCATTAATTACCTTAATATTGTCACCAACAACACCGTCTTGCTGAGCGATTCCGGCTGTTTTCACTTCCATACCTGCTACCTCAGCAGTTATGGTAATTCTGTCGCCTTTGCACACAAAGCATAGCATATTTGACTGTATAGCTTGTCCGTCAGTCACTCGGCGTTTTATTCTAGCCCCAATAAGTGCTTCTAGCTCAGTAAATGCGGTATGGCGCAATCGTCTTACATCAACTTTTGCCAGAGAGAGATTCGATGATGTTAGTACGGTTCCTGGACTTATTGCGCCTTGAGTGACAACAATTTCTTTGGTACGCGTTACTTGCCCGCTGGTAAAAAGGTACCATTCATTATTTCTACAGCTCACTCTAACTGATATATACGATTGGCTCAGCGCTTCTTGCGACGCGTTGTATTCGAACCCAGTTGGGCAGTCAGGAATATTTATCCTATCGTCTATCTTCACAATAGACACATCAATGCTAGTATCCTGCGTATTATCAGCAAGTTGAGTTATTAGGTATTGTTTTGCGCCTTCTTCAACCTGTTTGTGATTGGTTTGTGTCGCCAAGCAGTTCATAGAAAGCACACTGAAAACGGTTAATGACAGTAATCGTGTGAATGTAAGGCGCGTTTTGGCGTTCATATTTTTCATCATGACTTTTCGTGTTCAGTTTACAAGTTATTGACTATGCTTAATACGGCCGGTTTGCTTAGTGCAAATAAATAACAGCCAAAGTAAATCCATAAGGTTTACAAGCACGAGCGTCAACGCAGGATCATTGACTAAGTTAAGGTATAAACCCTACTAAAGACTGAAAAATGCTATTTAGTGTCATTTTTCTGTCGTTTGACCTGCAAAAATTTAGTGATATTGTCTATCTTTATCATAAGAGGCAATGATCATGCCCAGTATTACTTAGAGGTGACCTATGTCGGGGATTTTAGATTCAGTAAACCAGCGCACGCAGCTTGTTGGGCAGAATCGCTTAGAGTTGCTGCTGTTTAGACTGAACGGCCGCCAACGCTTTGGAATTAACGTTTTTAAAGTGCGGGAAGTGCTTCAGTGTCCTCCGCTAACAGCAATGCCGAAATTAAACCCGTTGGTTCGTGGTGTGGCGCACATCCGTGGTCAAACCATATCGGTCATTGATTTAAGTATGGCAACACGCGGCCGTAAAATTGAAGACCTCTCTAATGCCTTTATTGTCATTGCGGAATATAACCGTTCAGTTCAGGGCTTTTTGGTGGGTGCCGTAGAGCGTATCATCAACACCAATTGGGATGCGATCATGCCGCCACCTCAAGGTACCGGCAGAGCAAGCTATTTAACGGCGGTGACTGAAGTTGAAAACGAACTTATTGAAATTCTAGACGTTGAGAAAATTTTAAATGAAATTTCTCCGTTGAATGCCGAAGTAAGTTCAGAGGTGGCAGAAGGTCTGACAACCGAAGGCCAAGAGAACAAAATTATCTTTATTGCAGATGACTCTGCGGTAGCGAGAAACCAAGTTAAAAAGGCCCTAACTTCACTAGGCTTAGAAATTGAGCTAGCTAAAAACGGTCTTGAAGCATTAAACAGGCTTAAAGAAATTGCGGAAGAGTATGGCGATGTAACGAACCGTGTAGGCGTGCTGGTCTCAGATATCGAGATGCCAGAAATGGACGGCTATACACTAACCGCCGAAATTAAGAATACGCCTGAACTTCAAAAGCTTCATGTTGTATTGCATACGTCGCTCAGTGGTGTCTTCAACCAAGCTATGGTGCAGAAAGTAGGGGCTGATGACTTTATCGCGAAATTCCACCCCGATGAACTTGCTACCGCGGTACAAAAGTGGCTAATGACTGAGTGCGAATAACGGAGCAAGATTGGATTGGCTAATAAAGACGTTTCGCCAGCAAGTTACCTCAAATTTAGAGAGTTTTTGGAAAAGCAATGCGGCATAGTATTAGGTGATAATAAACAATACCTGGTGCGCAGCCGTTTAGCTTCATTACTCTATAAGCATAAGTATGAGTCTGCTGACGAACTGATTGACGTGGTTGTGAAAGGGTTCGACAGAACTTTACTACAGAACGTTATTGACGCAATGACCACAAACGAAACGTTGTGGTTTCGAGACAACTATCCCTTCGATTTACTTGTAAAAGAGTTACTACCAACACTATCGGCAAAAAATCAGAAGCTTCGCATATGGAGTGCCGCTTGTTCGTCTGGACAAGAGCCTTATTCTATTGCGATGTCTGTACTTGAATATCAGCGCCAAAGGCCAGGTGCATTAAGAGCGGGTGTTGAAATTGTTGCTACAGATTTATCGTCAGAAATGCTGCAAAAGTGTGAGTTAGGTATTTATGACGAACTGTCCCTTGCAAGGGGATTGTCCCCGCAAAGGAGACAGGCCTTTTTCCAGCAAAATGATAGCGGGCTAATGCAGGTAAAACCCGACGTTCGTCGGATGGTAAGCTTTAGAAGTCTAAATTTACTTTCGAGCTATGCAGCACTTGGCCGCTTTGATATCGTTTTTTGCCGTAATGTTTTGATTTATTTCTCGGCCGAAGTAAAACAACGCATCCTGCAACAAATTGCCGGACAGCTGCAGCCTCAGGGTGTGCTTTTCCTTGGCGCCTCAGAATCAATCAGCGCTGCAAGTGATACCTACAGTATGGTTAAGTGCCACCCTGGCCTTTACTATCAAAAAAAATGATCTAACTTATCGGCCTGATAAATAATACTTTTTTTACGATCAGGTCGACACTTTTGACTTACACCCTCCGTCAAAATCTCATTATGGCATTTGCCTTGCTAACTATTTCTACAAACGACAGTAAAACGGCAAGATTCGATATTTAATTGTCCGCTTACATTGTCACCACGAACAAGTTTTTAGTATGTCAGAGGTCATGTTATGGCTATTAACCTAGATAAGCTGGTTGGCTTTCATGAGTCAGCACTCACTATACGCACAGAGCGTATGGAAGTGATTTCTGGAAATCTAGCGAACGCAAACACGCCTGGTTATAAAGCGCGGGACATTGATTTTAATAAAGCAATGCAGTCGGCTATGCGAGAAGCATCTGGTGGTACAGCCAATCACGCTTCTTCAGGAATGGTGCGGACAAATGATCGCCACTTAAGCGGCAATTCTACGTCAGTAGCGGCAAACTTTGACATGCAATACCGCATCCCAACACAACCAGACACTGGCGACGGTAACACGGTTGAAGTTCAAGCGGAAAGAAATCGGTTTTTAGACAATGGATTGCGCTACCAAGCCAGCCTAGAATTTTTGAACGGAAAAATTAAAGGCATGAAAAAAGCGCTTAGCTCAGGAGGTCAGTAGTCATGAGTTTATTTAATGTAATGCAAATTTCGAGTACGGGTATGGAGGCGGAGAATGTACGTCTTAATACTACGGCAAGTAATATTGCCAACGCTAACTCGGTTAGCAGCAGCTATGACGAAACATACCGAGCTCGCCATCCAGTTTTCGCTACGGCGTTGCAAGATGCAATGCGCGACCAGTCGAAAGGTGCAGGTGTTCAAGTAAAGGGTATTGTAGAAAGTGATGCTCCTTTGCAAGTGGAGTATTCACCTAACAACCCGATGGCAGATGAAAATGGCTACATCTATAAACCCAACGTGAACATTGTGGAAGAGATGGCGAATATGATGTCAGCGTCCAAAGCGTATGAAACTAACGTGCAGGTTGCGGACACCACAAAGCGTATTTTCCGTCGCGTACTGCAGCTAGGTCAAGGGCAGTAACTTGCCGCTTGAATAATGTGAGGATTACTCAGTGAATACCATAAACAATACTGGCTTAAATACTGATCTGTATTGGCAAGAGGAAACCGTCAAAATAGCTGACGGCACCGAGCAGCAGTTAACCCAGGAAGATTTCTTCTCAATGTTAACTGAGCAGTTAGCCAATCAGGATCCCACTGCACCCGTTGATAACGATCAAATGGTAGCGCAGATGACATCATTTACGATGGCCGACGGTATTTCCCAGCTTAACGAAAAGTTTGAGTCGTTTGCAGCTTCAATGACATCGAATCAAGCGTTACAAGCTTCTAGTCTTATCGGGCAAAACGTGCTGGTTCAAGGTAACGTGGGTTATATGGCCAATGAAGGCGATGGCATTTCGGGTGTCATCGTGAATGAAAAAACAGTTCAGAATATGACGATCACTATTGAGAACCAGTTTGGTGAAGTCATAAAAACCATTGATGCAGGCACACAAAGCGCTGGCAACATTGAGTTTGAATGGGATGGCAAAGATAAGCATGGCAACCAGATGGCACCGGGTGAATATGTTATCAGTGCCACTGGCGAGTTGAATGGAGAAGGTGTTCAGCTGAATACCGCCGTTAATCGCCATGTTGGAAGTGTAAGCTTGGCTGGTAGTGGTCAAGGCGTAATTTTGAATTTGGATGGTGATGTCAGTATCAATCTTGATGACGTCATTCAAATCGGCAGTTAGTAGGAGAATCAATAATGTCTTTTAATATTGCACTGAGTGGCGTATCAGCCGCACAAAAAGATTTGGATGTAACCGCCAACAACATCGCAAACGTAAATACAGTTGGCTTTAAAGAATCTCGCGCTGAATTTGGCGATGTTTATGCGGCATCACTGCTTTCAGGTGGCAAAACTAAAGTAGGTGACGGTGTACTCACTCAAGAAGTTGCTCAGCAATTTTCTCAAGGTAGCCTTCAGTTTACCAATACCTCGCTTGATTTGGCGATCACAGGTAATGGTTTCTTTGCGACAGTACCTGAAATTACGTCTCGCGACTTCTCGTTCACACGTGCGGGTCAGTTCAAGTTAGATAGCGACAATTTCGTGGTTAACAGTAACGGCGATAACTTATTGGGTTTCCCCGTTAACTCTGATGGTACAAGTGCCTCGGTAGCACTTAGTACTACAGAGCCAGTACGTATCCCAGATTCTTCGGGTTCTCCCGCACAAACCACAGAAGTTGACATTCGAATGAACTTGCCTGCTGGTGATGCAGCCCTAGATCCACAAGATTTTGACCCTGAAGATCCGCTTACCTACAACGCAGCAACATCGGTAACCGTTTACGATTCGTTAGGTGATAGTCACGTAATGACCTATTACTTCATAAAGGATGCGACACCGGGTGTTGATAATGAGTGGTATGTTGCTACTGCAATCGATGACACGCTAGTTGATATGACAGATTCAGCGGGTAATAACACAGACCCAGCAACAGCAGTAAATAGTGTCGGTGGTAACACTGGTAACGCCGTAACAGCATCTAAACTCATCTTCTCTCAAGGCGGTGATTTCGCTGGTATGGAAACGCCTGATGGCCTACCTACACTTGATTTCAAAATGGAAACAGAAGCGCTAGGCGCAGGTATTCTTGCTAATGGCTCAGATCCTACGCAGCAAATAAGTATAGATTTCAACCTCGATGTTAATAGCGCTACGCCTAATGAGCCGACTCAGTTCGCCTCTGCGTTCGAGGTTACATCATTAGAACAGGATGGTTTGCCTGTAGGTCGATTGACGGGTATCGATATCGGTCCTGACGGCCTGGTTCGTGCAACGTTCTCTAATGGTACGTCTGAACCTATTGTTCGTGTCGCTTTGGTTCGCTTTTCTAATGAACAAGGCCTAACTCAAGAGAGCAGTACTCAGTGGAAGGAAAGTATTCTTTCTGGTGAGGCACTAGCGGGTGAAGCAACAACTGGTACTTTCGGCGAAATTAACTCTTCGGCGCTAGAACAAGCTAACGTTAACCTTACCACTGAGCTCATCGATATGATTATCGCTCAGCGTAACTTCCAGGCAAACTCGCGTGCGCTTGAAGTGAACAACTCGCTAAACCAGACTATCCTTAACATTCGATAGTTTGCAGTAAGCTACATTAGCAGATTGCTAAGCGGCAAATTTTAGGCGCGGAAAACCGTACCTATTTGACCCGATTTAGAAAGGTCGCAACAATGCGACCTTTTTATTTTTCTATATATATCAATTCAATACCGCCCTTATTTTTCAATTGCACTAAATATCCACAGATTGGCACTGCCTTTGCAAAATCTTGTTTAAGGTTTAATCAGAGTCAAAAGTCAGTCATGGACAAACTTCTCTATATTTCAGCAAGTGGCGCCTCCCAAGACCTACTAGGAACAGGGATTAGGGCTAATAACTTGGCTAATGCACAGACAACGGGATTCAGAGCGCAGTTAGAGCAGGCAAGGTCAATGCCGGCCTACGGCGAAGGTTTGCCGACTCGCGTGTTTTCCATGACAGAAAGCCCGTCGAATAATTACGAGTCGGGCCCGATGATTAAAACAGACCGCGATTTAGACGTAGCCATTCAAGGTGATGGTTGGTTCGCTGTACAAGATCAAAATGGTCAAGAAGCTTACTCGCGTGATGGAAATTTCAAGTTGGGCGATGACGGAATTTTGACAGATATCCACGATCGCGTCGTGCTTGGTGACAATGGGCCAATATTCCTTCCTGTTCCTTTAGATAATCTCAATATTGCGGCCGATGGCACGTTGTCAATGAGACAGTTAGGTGCCCCTGCCAATGTTATTGAAGAAGTGGGGCGACTTAAATTAGTTAGCCCAAACTATGCAGACATGGAACGTGGGAACGACGGCTTATTTAGAATGGAAGATGGCTCAATAGCGCCAGCCAATGCCAACGTGAAAGTAATGTCGGGCATGCTTGAAGGTTCCAACGTCAATGCGGTTGACGAAATGGTAGACATGATAAGTCTGCAGCGTCACTACGAGCTTCAAGTCAAAATGATGAAGCAAGCAGAGAAACTAGATCAAAGTGGCAATGCGTTATTACGCATTCTGTAAACGAATTTTTATCATCGTTGCCCCATGAGCAACGTCGGAGGTTAACATGCATCCAGCACTATGGATAAGTAAAACCGGACTAGACGCCGCACAGACTGATGTGGCAGTGGTATCTAACAACCTAGCCAATGCGTCAACAGTGGGCTTTAAAAAAGACCGCGCGGTGTTTGAAGATTTGCTTTATCAGAATATCAATCAGCCAGGCGGTCGTTCATCTGCTGACACAGAGCTTCCTTCTGGGCTTATGCTTGGTTCAGGCTCGAAGGTCGTTGCTACTCAAAAAGCACATACGCAAGGTAACCTGTTAACCACTGAAAACGCGCTTGATATGTCAATTCAAGGCCGTGGTTACTTTGAAATATTGCAGCCAGACGGCACCATTGCATATTCGAGAAATGGTCAGTTTTCACTGAACGACCAAGGCCAAATTGTTACATCTGGCGCGGGCTTTTTGCTTCAGCCTGAAGTGGCTATTCCCGAAGATGCGCAACAAATCACAATTTCTCAAGATGGTGAAATTAGCGTGAGCATACGGGGCCAAGCTGAACCGCAGGTACTCGGTCAGCTTAATATTTCTGACTTTGTTAACCCAACCGGATTACAACCAACCGGACAAAACCTTTATGTAGAGACAGCGTCAAGCGGTGCGCCTATTCAGGGGATCCCTGGTCTGCAAGGATTGGGTTATATCTCACAAGGCACGTTGGAAACCTCTAACGTAAACGTGACCGAAGAGTTAGTAAACCTTATCGAAAGCCAGCGCTTGTATGAGATGAACTCAAAGGTTATCTCATCGGTCGACCAAATGCTTGGTCAGGTTATTCAGCAACTTTAGTAGGTAGCATCATGCGTATTTTAGGTTTATCTGCTGCACTTCTGATACTTAGCGGTTGCGCAAGTACAAACGAGCCTCCCGTTCAGGCAAACGACCCGTCGTTTGCACCGGTAGTGCCAGATTACCCGCGTGAAACGGTAGTAGAGGACGGCTCGCTTTTTCGTTCGCAGCTTGCTAACAACTTATATTCTGACGTTACCGCAAGAAGAGTCGGTGACATCATCACTGTAACGTTAAGCGAGAATACCCAAGCGAGCAAATCAGCCGACACTAGCACAGCGAAAGATTCAAACGTCAATCTTAACCCTATTACCGGGCTTGCTGGGCAAGCGATAAACATTGGCGGAGAGTCCGTACAATTAGGAATAAGTTCATCTCGAGATTTCTCCGGTGATGCCACTGCTAACCAAAGCAACAGCTTAAACGGCGCTATCTCAGTTACTGTGGTCGACGTACTTCCTAACAGCAACCTTGTTATTCGTGGCGAAAAGTGGCTAACCCTGAATCAGGGCGATGAATATATTCGTCTTACCGGCATCATTCGTCCGGCAGACATTAGTCCCGAGAATGAAATCGTGTCCACTAAGGTTGCAAATGCGCGTATCCAATATTCGGGTACGGGAAGTTTTGCGCGAGCACAAGAAAAGGGTTGGTTAACCAAGTTCTTTGATTCTGCTTGGTGGCCTCTTTAGGTTTTAGGATAGGAGAGTGAACATGCGTTTGTTTTCAGTAGTATTAGCCGTTTTCACAACGCTTTTATCTTTACAGGCAGGTGCGCAGCGCATTAAAGATGTAGCGAGTATTCAAGGCGTACGTAGTAACCAATTAGTGGGATATGGTCTTGTTGTAGGTTTGCCTGGAACGGGTGAACAAAGCCCGTTTACCGAACAAAGTTTCAGAACCATGCTGCGCAACTTTGGTATCAGTCTTGACGCTAACACCAAGCCAAAAATACGAAACGTGGCCGCAGTGGCGGTACACGCCGACCTGCCTGCTTTTGCAAAACCCGGACAAACCATTGATATTACGGTTTCTTCAGTTGGCGAAGCGGCCAGTCTTCAAGGCGGAACACTGCTCCAGACGTTTCTTCGCGGTGTTGACGGTAAAGTCTACGCTGTAGCGCAAGGCAGCTTAGTCGTGAGCGGGTTTGGCGCACAAGGCGGTGATGGCTCTCGTATTGTCGTTAATACGCCAACGGTAGGCAGAATTCCAAACGGTGCGATGGTAGAGCAATCTGTACCAACAGGCTTTGCCAATGGCGACACGTTAACGCTTAACCTCCATTATCCAGATTTCTCAACAGCCAAGTCGCTTGCAGATACGATCAACGAGCGCTTAGGTGCACAGCCGGAAAATGGCTATGTTATTGCTAAGCCCATTGATGCAGCGTCTGTTCGCGTGTCGGCCCCGCGAGATGTCGGTCAGCGCGTGGGCTTTTTGGCAACCTTAGAAAACTTCGAATTTACACCAGCTGATGCGCCAGCGCGTGTGGTTATAAACAGCCGCACAGGCACCATTGTTATCGGCAGTGACGTTCGCTTGTTACCAGCAGCAATTACTCACGGCGGGCTAACGGTGACCATCTCTGAAAATCAGCAAGTTTCTCAACCTAACGCGTTTGGTGAAGGGCAGACAGCTGTTACCACTCAGTCGATTGTTGATGTCGATTTGGCAGATAGCCGCATGTTTAAGTTTGAGCCAGGCGTTACTCTGGACCAGCTTGTGCGCGCGGTAAATGAGGTGGGCGCTGCGCCGGGCGATTTAATGGCAATTTTGGAAGCATTACGTCAAGCAGGCGCGTTGCGTGGAGAGCTCGTTATTATTTAAAACGAGCAAAGAGCATTTACGAGACGTTAGTAAAAATAAGGTCACAGCGGAATAAGCACGATGGAATCACTTAGCACAAAAAGTCAGCTTGATATGGCTCGCAATGTCCACGATATGGGCAGCATAAACAAAATGCGTGAAGCCATTGCGTCGGGCGACGAGACGGTATTGCAAGAAGCCGCCCAGCAGTTTGAAGCGATATTTGTGCAGATGATGTTGAAATCAATGCGTAAAGCGCAAGATGCCCTTGCTGACGAAAATAGCCCATTTAATTCGCAGCAAGTTAAGTTTTATCGTGATATGCACGACCAACAGCTAGCGACAGACCTCACTTCCGGTGGCGGTTTAGGTCTCGCTGCTGTCATTGTTAAACAGTTAGGTCAAACTGAGGATAGCTATACGCCTGCCAGTGTAATCAGAAGTGACGGCGACTTATCATCACTTAACAGAAACCGTGTGTACAACGTAGCTGAGGCGCAGGATATTGCCCTTTCTTCACAGTCTATTCGCAGCCAGTCAGCACAAAAAGATGCCATGTTCGAAAGTCCCGAGCAGTTTGTAGAGAGCCTAATGCCAATAGCTGAGAAAGTGGCAGCAAAATACGGAATGGATCCTAAAGCAATAATTTCCCAAGCCGCGGTTGAAACCGGGTGGGGCAAATTTGTTATTCATAAAGCGGATGGGGAAAGCTCGCACAACTTATTTGGCATCAAAGCAAATAAGGGATGGCAAGGAGAGCAGGCTGTAGTCGACACGTTGGAATTTAACAATGGACTACCGCAAAAACAAAAGGCTGCTTTTAGGTCCTACTCGTCAGTAGAAGACGCAATGGAAGACTATGGACGCTTTATCACATCACAGCCTCGCTACAGCCATGCTGTCGAGAATGCTTCTGACGCAGCGCGCTATACCCATGCGCTTCAAGAAGCGGGCTACGCTACAGACCCTGAATACGCGCGCAAGATAATGGCAGTGTATAACAGCGATCGTCTCAGCGCGTTAATGCCGTAGTCGAGGGGCCATAGGTGAGGAGAATACAGTGAGTTCTGTTGATTTATATTCATTAGCCACAAGCGGCGTAAACGCTAGCAGCAAGTTACTTCAAACAACGAGTAACAATATCGCCAATGTCAACACGCCAGGCTATGTTCGCGAGCGCACTGAGCTTCAAAACAGCCAAGTTTTTGGTGTGGAGATCGGCAATACTGAGCGTATTATCAACGTTTTTGCACAAAATCAGCTGCGTCGCGACATAACAGCGGTAGGAGAACTGGAAGCCTTTTCTAGCAAAACAACGGCTATTGATAACCTGCTGGCAAGTGAAGCGAACTCAATTTCAAAAGGACTAAGTGAGTATTTCTCTGCTTTACAAACGGCAGCAGATGACCCAACCAATTTGGCGTCACGCGAACAAGTACTGAGCAAATCCGAGTCTTTGTATAACCGAATGAGAACGTTATCGGACTATATGCTAGAAAAAGAGGAAGAGCTCAACCTAGAGTTCACTTCGATGGTGAATCGAGCAAACACCTTGATTGGCAATATTGGCGACTTGAACCGCAACATAGTTATCGCCAATGGTAACAATACGAGCGATCAACCAAGCGCTCTGCTCAACGAAAGAGACCAGGCTATCGACGAGCTTGCTTCTATCATGGGTATTACGGTTATAGAGAGCACTACACAAAATGGTGCTGTGACCATTAATCTTACGTCAGGTGAGTCACTCGTTCTTGAAAACGGTGCATTCAACCTTTTTGAGTTAAGCTCTAGTGCGGATTTAACGACGAAAGAAATTAAGTTAGAAACTGACTTTGGCTCACAAACCAAAAACAACGCATCATTACGAATTTTGGAAAGTGATCTTGGCGGCGCATTGGGTGGGTTGTTTGAGTATCGCAATGAAGTGTTAGGGCCAACAATGCGTGATGTAGGTCAGCTCTCCGTCGCTTTCGCCGATGCAATGAATACTCAAAATAAATTGGGTATGGATTTAGACGGTCAAATCGGCACTAACATTTTCGATATTCCTTCGTTCAGAGGCTTAGCCTACGAAGATACCAATGGCGACTATGTTGTTACTGCGCAGATTACCGAGGGTAAAGGCGCTGAATTAACTGACGCCGATTATAAAATTGAAGTGACGGCAGTTTCTGCAGGTGTGCCCAGCGAAATAGAAATTACGTTTTTGAATCCAGATGGCACACCGAAAAAAGATGGTTCAGGTAATGACATTATTTTTTCAAACTTTGCTATATCGCCTGGTTTTAATGAACTGCCTGGTGGTATTGAAATAGACTTTGCGGGGAGCGACCCCTATACCATTGGCAACGAGTTTCTGATTCAGCCAACCAAAGACGTGGCTTCAAAGATAAGTTTAGCCTCCGACCGCCCCGAAGATTTGGCTTTTGCAAACCCAGTAAGAGCTGGGGCTGATAGCACTAACTTGGGCAGTGCCAACGTAACAGATGTAACTGTGTCAAATACGGAAGTGGGCACTTCTGCTTTTGATGGTGCGGGTGGCCTTTTAAATACAGCGCCAGCTCAAATTAGCTTTACCGCTGCAGATACCTACGAGGTATTAGATGGAAGCGGTACAGTGTTAGCAACTGTCACAGGAACAACAAATTTAAATAATCTTATTACTCAGGCAGGAATAAGCCCAGACCCTGGTTTTGATCTCAGTTTAGACGGTGTACCAAAAGCAGGGGATAGCTTTTCAATTAGCTATAATACAGATGGCTTTAACGACAACAGCAATGCGCTTAATTTAGCTGCTCTTCAGAATGAAAACAAAGTACAGGTGAGTAGCGAAGCGACGAATAGGCCTAGAACCTTTCAAGATGCCTATGCGTCTATGGTAGGACGCATTGGTGAAGATGCATCAATGGCCAGTGTCTCATTGGCTTCCGCTGAAGCGATGAAAGTACAGTCGCAAAACTGGTTTGAGTCTGTTTCAGGCGTAAGCTTAGACGAAGAAGCGGCAAACTTGATTAAGTACCAACAAAGCTATGCTGCCGCAGCACGAATTTTGTCTACGGCTCAAGAATTATTTAATACCATTTTGCAGTCAGCAAGGTAGGTGAGTTATGCGTATATCAACGAATCAAATTTATGATCAAAACATGCGCTCGATTATGCAAAATCAGGGCGACTTGGCGAAAACCCAAGAACAGCTAGCTTCCGGTAAACGCATTATCACGCCCAGCGACGATCCTGTTGGTGCAGCGAAGGTGCTGCGCTTAACTGAAGAAATTGATGAGCTTACTCAGTTTCAGCGTAATAATGATTTGGTAACGGGGTCGCTTGAACAGCAAGAGGCTGTGCTAACCAATATTACTGATTCAATTAACCGTGCACGCACGCTTATTGTCCAGGCTGGAAATGGGATCTTAGATGACCCTGATAAACGCGCCATTGGTGCGGAACTAGAGCAGATAAAACTTGAAGTGTTTGATCTGATGAACACACAGGATGCAGATGGCAATTATTTGTATGCGGGCTTCCAGTCGGGCAACCAGGCGTTTGAATACAACCCAGCAGCGGGTGGGAATGCCATTACCTTCGCAGGCGACCCTGGTGTAAGCTTTGTGCAGCTATCTAATAGCTCGAAGATTCAATCAACCAGTAACGGATATGAAGTTTTTGAAAACGTGCTATCGCGATTTAAATTTTCAGTTGATGGCACAACGGGGGCAACGGTAACTACTGCCTCTGTGAGACAGCAGGGAACATTTGATACCTTTTTTGACAAGAATTACGACCCTGTAAACGCAGGAAACAACGATTACCGCATTAATTTTCTAGCATCCGGACAAGCTGAGTTGGTCAACCAAGGTACTGGTGTCGTTATTGACACAGTGTCGTTTACGTCTGGTCAGCCGTTTACCACCAAGGGAATGGAATTTGATGCGACGGCCGTGCCTGGTGATAGTATAGATTTGTCTTTTAACGCACCGCAAAAGAAAAGCATGGCCCAGTCTATCCACGAAATTCAGACCATATTGATGGATTCCACAATAGACAATTCTGCACTTCAAGAATCGATAGCTGATGCACTAGTAGGATTGGATAACGGACTTGAGAAACTTTCTTTAGAACGGGCTTCCATCGGTAGCCGTTTGAATATCGCTGAGAGTACTTATGAAAGTAACCTTGATATGGAAATTGCGGCAAAAGCGCAGCGCTCATCTATTCAGGATGTAGACTACGCAGAGGCGTCTACTGAGTTCGCAAAGCAGGAAACGGCATTGAGTGCTGCGTTGGCTACTTTTCCTAAAGTAGCTAACTTATCGCTATTCGATTTCGTTTAGCGGTCATAATTTATCAAATCACTAACGCCGTTTAAGCGCGCCATATAAACTCTGGCTTGATTGTCGACATGGCTGGAGTAGTAAGAGATATAAAGATTGTCGCCTTCAATCACCAAGCCCGGATAACTTGTATCTCCTCCGCTTGGCAGCGTTTTTAGTTCAGTGAATATTTTAGTTACGCTATCAAATAGCCATACCCTGGTGGTAAATTGGTGTGAGCCCCAATCTATATGTCGTCCTGCAACGATATATAGGTTTTCACTTAACGCCACTGCGGCCGGACCGCCAATATAGATACCTAAATCATGCCACTGCCATTTGGTATACGGCGGTTTTGACGTACCAAATTGCGCACTGAAAGTATCGGCATCTCGTCTTAAAAATACCGAGGCGATTCCGTAATCATCAAACAAGATTGTGCTTTCATTGGGGTAACCTTTACCTTGTTTGCCCAAACAAAAAGCCTCCTCCTTGTGAACGTGCATTGAACGTGTAGGATCACCCTTATAGAGCGAAACTGAGTTCGCTCGTCGATTGTACGCAAAACCATAAGCTTCTGAGTTATAAAAAATATTGTTCCACAACCACCAACCGCTTCTACCGTGACTATTCCCTGTAGACCATGAATAGCCGGTGGTTGAGAAAAAAGTCACCATTTTTGTGACCACTTTTCTATTATCAAGGAAGGATTTTGCATAGGTAGTAAGCATGAGACGAGAGCCATCGTATGAGAACTTCGGATCTCGTAGGTCTGCATTATTCTCTCTAATAACTACTCTGTTGCGAACTTGAAACGAAGTTTTATCAAGAGTTAATACAATAACCACTCCGTCAGTACTGACATGGTCGGTAGCTTGTCGGTAACAGCACATCAAAGTTTTACGACTTTTGTCGAACGGATTTTCTATTAAATCAGTGAAAGCGCAATGGGTTGCAGGCTTGGATATGCGCTTTATGTTGAACAGCATCAAACTATTTTTCATGCCAAATCTCCCTTAAAAATCCACCAGTTATGTCGTGTCTTACCGTCAATCTACGGCAATATCTTACCGCCTATCGGCAAAAATCGTAATTTTTTCTAAAGGGATTCTAAATGATGTCGATACAGTTTCTGAGAGAGCCAGTTCATCAATTACCCCTCAGGTCTTGATGACTACTAAAACAAAACGTCGGCAATGCCGACAGCCAGCGCACGCTGGACTGAGAGTGTAGGAGAGACTTTATGTCTATGTTCGTTAATACCAATGTATCCTCATTGAATGCCCAGCGTCAGCTTTTTGATGTTAGTAATTCTTTGAGTACGTCTTTTGAGCGCCTTTCTTCAGGCTTCCGTATCAACAGCGCTGCTGATGATGCCGCAGGTTTGCAGATTACTGATCGCTTAACATCACAAATTCAAGGATTAGATCAAGCCGTTCGCAATGCGAACGACGCTATATCTCTTACTCAGACCGCTGAAGGTGCACTGGGTGAGACTACAAATGCCCTTCAGCGAATTCGTACTTTGGCAGTACAGTCACAAAACGGGATCAACAGCACGGCCGATAGGGTAGCACTGCAAGAGGAGGTATCAGCTCTTCGACAGGAAATGTCTCGAATCGGGAGCACTACAGAGTTTGGTGGTGTGTCGCTACTCGCCGGTGGCTTCTCTGCTACCTTCCTTGTAGGCGCGAATGCAAATCAGAAAATCAGTGTTAATTTGTCAAGAACGGGTGGATTTGGTGCCAACGGCCTATCAATTGATGGTGATGTCTTATCAGCAGGTGCTGCGTCAAGCATGTTGGCGGAAATAGATTCGGCATTATCCGTAATTGGGAGCACACGGGCAGAGTTGGGTGCGCTGCAAAACAGGTTTCAGTCAACGATAAGAAATTTAAGTAATATTTCTGAAAATGTATCTGCCGCGCGTTCTCAAATAAAGGATACAGATTTTGCCGCTGAGACTGCAAGTCTCACGAGAAATCAGATAATCCAGCAGGCAAGCACCACTGTGTTAGCTCAGGCTAACCAGCGCCCGCAGGCTGCATTACAGCTTCTAGGTTAATCATAATTAGCGTGAAGCCAGGAGGTAGTGCTCTAGTTCACGTGCGTTTTAAGCTGGTCTTTTCAAGGCCAGCTTTTTTATATCTCAGCCACTTAATTGTTATAAAGCCCGCCTACCCACACATTTGTGCCTTCAATCCATAGCCCCAACACTATGAAGTTTATAGGTTTTTTTATTGATTCTCTTTTTTATCTAAAAATTTGGAAAAACATCTAAAGTAAAAATAGATCTTTGACGATAACTAATACAAAGGGGAGATAAACGATGTTTTTATCCTCTACGCTTCTAAAGTTTATGTTTAAAAGCGTCAATAGCACCGTTTTAATTCAGGTTTATTTTAAGATTCTGAGTTTAAAAGTTAGGAAATACAGTGCTTTAAATCGACAAAAAGTCTTGAAAAAAATACTAAAGTAATTTCAAGTAAAGGTCGATAAAAGATGGAGTTTGTTGATAAATGATTAGAGCTGCCGACCGGCGAGAATAGAGCCAGGAGGTAGTGAGAGGTTTGAGGTTCTGGAACACCAAACCCACCGACCAGCAAAGAGAAGAAACTTCTCTATTTAGCAAGTTCCATTGGTAGTGTGCCAATGAAACGTCAGAATAAACTGACAGGGTTTTATAAGCACAGGTTATGCCAAATATTTAAATTAATTGCGCAAATAATAAAACCAATAGCGCCATACTCGAAACTGTTAGGAGAGACTCATGAGTCTATTTGTTAATACCAATGTGTCATCATTGAACGCCCAGCGTCAGCTGTTTAATACAAGCAATAATTTAAATACTGCATTTGAGCGTCTTTCGTCTGGTTTTCGTATTAACAGTGCTGCCGACGATGCTGCAGGACTTCAGATAACCGATCGGATGACTTCTCAAATTCAGGGGCTGGACCAGGCTGTAAGAAATGCAAATGATGGAATTTCTTTAGCACAAACTGCGGAAGGTGCATTGCAAGAAACAACCAACGCTCTTCAGCGTATACGGACGCTAGCTATTCAGTCACAGAACGGTATCAATAATACTGCAGACAGAGTTGCGCTGAACGAAGAAGTTGAAGCATTGAGAAATGAGATGTCTCGTATTGGTTCTACGACTGAATTTGGCGGCGTAAGTTTATTAACTGGAGGTTACTCTGCGTCTTTCTTAGTTGGAGCAAATGCTAATCAGAAAATTAGCATAAATCTCTCGAGGTCCGGTGGCTTTGGCGCTTCGGGTTTAGGAATCGATGGAGACGTACTTTCCGCAGGTGCCGCTTCTGCAATGCTGACCGATGTGGATGCCGCGCTGTCTATTATTGGGAGCACTCGCGCAGAGTTAGGGGCAACCCAAAATAGATTCCAGTCGACCATCCGTAACCTGAGCAATATATCCGAAAACGTTTCTGCTGCAAGGTCTCGCATCAAGGATACAGATTTTGCCACTGAAACGGCAGAATTGACCCGCAATCAGATATTACAGCAGGCAACAACTACAGTGTTGTCGCAAGCTAACCAGCGTCCACAAGCCGCGTTGTCGCTTCTTGGTGGATAAAGTTGAAGTTATAGGAAGGAGTTGAGAGGCCATCCTAAAAGTGAAAAGGACGGCTTTATTGCCGCCCTTTTAAATAGAATGCCGACCAACAGGTCCGAAAATGTAGAAGTGTTGGTTGAGAGGCCAGTTTAATCTACTAAGCCCTGTTAGCCGACAAAAACGAATTTTGCTCCATCTCCTAACGTGAGCAAATTGGCCGAGATGAACGTCTCGGCCTTTTTTATAATCGCCGAATCGTCTCACCAATCTCAAATTCCAGTAGAGCAACGCTAGAATCCATTTGGACTAATGCAATAATGGTACCAATTTTCTGTTTGTCTTCCTGGGTTCTGCTTCTAATTGTCGAAAAAATTATTTCATCTATCCCTAGTCGTAGCAAACAAGCCTCGTTGATGTATCTGAACCTCTATTGCTCGAATACTTTGTATCATTTGCCCAATTGAAGCGATGGTATAGGTTTCAACAAAAGCACTCTCATATCAGTGTATAACGTAATTTACGTGCATATTTTTATTATAAAAAACAGTAATTTAAATTATTGCCGAATTATTTATTCAAAATAATGAAAAAAAAGCTCAAGAACTTAAAGTTTGAGCCGATACCATTGTTGAGGGGTAATATACTTTTTTATTAATGATGGATTAGTAAGCGTAGTGACCTTGCTAGTTTTAACTGGAAAGAGCTGGCTGAAATACGTACGGTCAGGTCTCTTGGAGGTAGTAACATGTCTTTATTTGTAAATACTAACGTATCATCAATAAATGCACAGCGTCAGCTTTTTGACGTTAGTGATAAATTGAATACATCTTTTGAACGTCTTTCCTCAGGTTTTCGAATAAATAGTGCATCTGATGATGCTGCAGGCTTGCAGATTACTGACAGACTGACGTCACAAATTCAAGGTTTAGATCAAGCCGTAAGAAATGCCAACGATGCTATTTCGCTTACTCAAACTGCAGAGGGAGCGTTACAGGAGACAACTACATCTCTCCAGCGTATACGAACGCTTGCTGTACAATCGCAAAACGGTATAAACAGCACAGCTGATAGAAAAGCATTGCAAGAAGAGGTTTCGGCACTTCGTCAAGAAATTTCTCGAGTGGGAGCAACAACAGAATTCGGTGGCGTTACTTTGCTTGCAGGCGGCTTTTCCGCAAAATTTCTTGTTGGTGCAAACGCTAATCAGACGATTAGCGTGAACCTTTCAAGAACAGGTGGGTTTGGTGCTAATGGCTTATCGATAGATGGAGATGTCCTTTCTGCCGGTGGAGCATCTAGTATGCTTGCCGAAGTGGATGCTGCGCTGTCGGTATTGGGAGCTCAGCGTGCGGAGCTTGGCGCACTACAAAATCGTTTTCAATCAACAATCAGAAATTTAAGTAACATCTCAGAAAATGTTTCAGCGGCGCGTTCTCAGATAAAAGATACAGATTTCGCTGCTGAAACAGCGGCTTTGACTAGAAACCAGATAATTCAGCAGGCATCTGTTTCTGTACTTAGTCAGGCTAATCAGCGTCCACAAACCGCGCTGTCTTTGCTCGGGTAAGCTATACTCTAAAAGTCGCACAGTAATTCAGAAACGGGGGCCCGCTTTATTGCGAGCACTCGTTTTTGTGTTTTAGATGGGGAGATAGTTCGTGAAAATTCAAAATATGCAAGGTGGTCAAGTATTTGCTTCGCCCTCTATGGGGAGAGATGTCGAGCCTCAAATACGAGTAAAATCAGAGACTGGTGTTATTTCTCAAGAACTGGACAGTGAGAATAAGTCTAAAAACACAAATGCAGATGAACTTATAGCGAGTAATGATCAATTTTCTACTCAAGTAAGCCGAATAATCGCCGATAACGAGTCATCAGAAGCGAAAATTACGCTTGATGAGGCGACTAAGAAGGTAGAATCTTTTTTAAAGACTCAAAATCGGGATCTTGCATTTTCAATAGACGAGGAAACTAATCGCTCTGTGGTAATCGTGAAAGACGCGCAATCCGATGAGGTTATAAGACAGATTCCTTCTGAGGATGTTCTCGAACTCGCTGAAAGAATTAAAGACTTGCAAAACGATATTGGACAAACGGTAGGAATGTTCATTGATCAACAAGTCTGAGGGGTAAATTATGACGATACAATCATTAGGTGTTGGCTCAGGGCTAGCTTTAGATGATTTGGTACAACAGCTTATTTCGGCTGAAAGGCAGCCAAAGGAAGAAAGCTTAAACGCGAGAGAAGAGGCTGTAGAAGCCGAAATCTCTGGTCTAGGCCAAATAAAGTCTAAGCTATCTGAATTTAAAGATTCAGTAGACGAACTCCGCACTGATAGCGACATAAACGGTAGGGAACCAACCGTCAAAAACCCTTCAGAGGATAATGATGTTCTCTCTGCCGAAGCGTCTTCTTCTGCATTAAGAGGCAGTTATTCCATAACGGTGGATCAGTTGTCAGCAGGAAGCCGGATAACGACTAACGCTGGCGATTTTTCGTCGAGTTCAGACGCACTTTTATCTGGAGGAACCGGTTCTTTGACGTTCGCGGTAAATACAGATAAAAGCTTTACTATAACTGTCGATAGCACAACCTCGCTTGCAGACTTACGGGAGTTGGTAAACAATTCTGCTGATAACTTTGGTGTGACTGCTAATATTATTGAAACCGGAACTGCTGAAGGACCAAGACTTGTTTTTGTTTCAGAGGAGACCGGAGCAGGTAACGACCTCTCTATCACAAACGATAACGCAGAGCTGGACCGACTCTCGACGGGAGGAGGTGCGTCTAATATCTCAGCGAATAATATTGAGTTAGCAAAAAATGCCATTGCAACAGTAGACGGGATTACCGTTGAAAGTAGTAGCAACGAGTTTGACAATACTATTCAAAACGTTTCTTTCACTGTCAATGAGCTATCTCCTAAAGACGCTAATGGTGCAGCCCTCGCATCAACTTTAGGAATAGGTTTTGATAAAGAGGGATTGGAACAAAAAATTAGAGATTTCGTTGATAACTACAATGGGTTAATCGATGAAATTGGAAGGCTTACTCGATATGGCGAGTCAAGCCTAGAGGATGATGGAGCCTTGGCAGGCGACTCTCTTCTAAGAGGTATGCAATCTGGCCTTGCAAAAATAGTCAGTGAGAATGTAAGCAATTCTTCTCTGGGTGGGCTCTTCCGGCTTGGGGTAGAACTTGATAAAGATGGCAAGTTAGAGATTGGGTCTAGTGATTTTGGATTAGGCTCTGGAGAGGAGCGTCTTAAGGATGCGCTTGAAGATAATTTTGATGATATTGCAAAACTATTTACAGATGAGAATGAAGGAATTGCGGTAAGGATATACAATTTTGTCGATGAATTCTCTTCTTCTGACGGGCTTATCAGCTTGAGAGAAAAAAGTGCGAAGGAAAGTCGGGAAAACATCAATTCAGCCCGAGAAGCACTTGAATTACGCATGATCAGTTTTGAGCAAACTGTGAGATCAAAATATGTGAATTTAGACAAAACAGTTGCGCAGCTTAATCAAACTGGTTCTGCTCTATTTGCAGCGCTTATTTAAAAAATAATTGGAGTTACTATGTCATTACGAGGCATTAAGGCATATCAAAAAGGTAATCTGAAGCAAGATATTTCAACAGCGGACCCTCACAAACTCACGTTATTGTTAATTCAAGGTGCGTTAGATCGAATTGCCTATGCAAAGGGGGCAATAGAACGTAAGGATTTAGTTGCAAAATCGGGTTTTATATCTAAATCGACCTCTATCATCATGCACCTAAGAGATACTTTAGATTTTAATGCGGGCGGTGAAATCTCTAATAACTTATATTCTTTGTATAGCTATATTTTAGACAGAATTAATGAGGCGCATTTGCATAATTCGGTGGAGCCGTTGGATGAATCCTATAGTTTATTAGAGCCAATAAGAGATGCTTGGGCTCAGATACCCGAAAGCGCGAAGCAAGAAGCGTATGCGAACCAACAAAGAGAAAGTCTTGGATGAGTGAAGGCTTCACCGTCGACCTAAACCATCAGCATAGTCCACTGTTTTTGCGGATTGTCAATTGGAGAATTCAGCAGTACCTCCTAGACATTGATAGATTTTCGGAAGAGTTTGCTTACGCTACTCAACTTCGGCACAAAGTTGTTATAAGGGAGATAAAAAAACTCAGAGGTGAAGCTAGGCGAAATTTTGTAGAAAATGAGCTAAACGCCAATAGATACCTTGAAGACCTTACTTCACGCTTGCTCCATGATGCAAAAAGTGAGGTAATAAAGCTTAAGAGAAATGAAGCTGCGGTTAAGAGATACAGATAAAGATGCGTAAAGCAATCCAACTATTCCTCACTGAAAACGAAACACAAGAGAAGCGCGAACAGTCTTTTTCCTCATTAATTAATAAAAACTTCAATCAGAGTTTAAGATGTTTTCAGCGTATTGTTCCTTCGATCTATTCTCTTATTAAACAAAGCGGAAATGGTCACCATTCAGTTTATATAAACCGTGAAAGCGAGCTAGATATTGTTGAATATGAATCTGGAAACGTGTTTTACGGTCCTAATAGAACCAACGCTATCTCAGCTCATGTAGAGCGTTTTCTCCTTAGTCCCTATGTACTGCAGCTTGGTAAGACAAGATTGAAAGATGAGGCAGTTAATACGCAAAAGCTCGATGGTCTCGTTGTTTTCGGTATTGGTTTAGGCTTACATATTTACGATCTTATTATAAAATTGAAGCCAAAGCACCTTGTGGTTTATGAACCCAACCCGGATTTCCTTGGCTGCTCGCTTTACTCTGGTTTCTGGCCAAAGATTTTTGTTTATGCTCAAGAACAAAATATTTCGCTCTATTTCCAGATACCAAATAATGGTAAGAGCCTTTTCAGTGATCTAAGTGAGTTAAAGCAAGCCTTTTCTTTGGATCGTTTTGCAGTATATTTTCATTATCATAATAGCGCTTTCGATGATATTTTTGATGAATTAGTATCGAATAACTGGCTTCTTTCTATGGATCTAAGAGAGACGGTCGAAAAAAAAGGCTTTGAAAGTTACCTGCCAAAGTGGGCTCCCGTTGTCGATACTAAGAACTGGCATAAGTTACCCGATACTCATCAATTATTCGAAAGTAATATGAAGGCCTTTGAGAAATACTTTCCAGAGATTGCATCTGAGTTCAAAAATTATAGAACCAAGCATTGGCAAGTCGTTGTAAACCGAGACCAAAAAGCCAATTTAAAGAACATAAAATGGGGAGAGTTTCTTTTAGGAGATGACCCCGTTGGCGAATCTGAAGAAATATATAAGCTGTTTAGAGATAATCCTAGCAAAGATGAACTGATTTTGGGGTATGCAGGTGGCAAGTTATCACCATACTATCACCACCAAACAGTAATGAGAGTGCAAAAGGAATTTCGCAATTATAAAAGTGAGAGCGCTTCGATAGGGCAAAAAATAAAGTCAGTATTAATGTTCGGCCTGGGTATTGGTTATCAGCTCGAATTTCTTATGAAGTCTCATGATGTTGAAAAGCTTTTTCTTTATGAGCCAAACAGAGATTTTTTCTATGGATCCTTGTTTGCTATTGATTGGCATAAAATTTTAGAGCAAATAGATAAAAGCGGTGGAAGAATATATCTAAATATAGGTGATGATGGCTCGAATCTGGTCCAAGATTTTCTTACGCAGTTTCATAATGTAGGTACTTATCATCTTGCAAATACTTATCTTTTTAAAAGCTATGACAACGACATTCTTGAACCTACGTTATCGAACCTACGCGAAGACTTAAAACTCATTGTAGGTCTTGGTGATAATTTTGAAAACTCCCGTTATATTATTTCTCATTCGAAGTGGGCAGTAGAAAATAGAGTGAAATTTTTGCTTGAACGTAAAAAGTCGCCGCGGGAACTTGAAGATGTCCCTGTTTTTATTGTTGGCAATGGCCCTTCGCTAGATAATTTATTTCCCCTTCTGAAAGCTGAAAGAGAAAACGTAATCGTCATAAGTTGTGGAACGGCGCTACAGGCCCTACATAAACATAATATAGTTCCTGATTATCACGCTGATATCGAAGTGAATCGTTCGACTTTTGATTGGACCGCACGAATTAAAGACAGGGAGTTTTTAAAACGGGTTAAACTTATTAGTGGAAACGGAGTTCATCCAGATACGGCAAGTCTTTACAAAGATGCCTTTTTATCACTTAAAAATGGTGAAGCAGCAACATTAATGCTTACGTCGCTTATGAGTGAACTTAATTTTTCAACGCTCAGAAACTCTTACCCCACAGTATCCAATTTCGCGATTGACTTTGTCGTTGAAGTTGGGTTTAAGCAGATTTATTTGCTTGGCGTAGATATGGGGTTTGTCGATTTAAAGCATCATCACTCTAAGCACTCAGGATACTATACCTCAAATGGTAATGAGCTTTACGATTATCAAAAAGAAAATAATACATCGATTGTTGTTGAAGGTAACCTCAGGCCATACGTCAAAACGAAATATGAATTCAAAATGTCGAAAGCAGTGATTGAGCGAACTCTTTCTTCTAGTGATGCTGAAGTATATAACTTAAACGATGGTGCAAAAATTAAAGGTACTATTCCGCTCGATCCAAAGAATGTCTTAATTACCTCTACGCCAGATTCGAGAAGAAAACTTACAAACTGGCTTGAAAACGAGGCGTTTCAAACATTAGATTGTGAGCGATTTATAGAACGATTCGAAGAAAGAATCAAGAGTACAGACTTATTAGAGGGCATAGATAAGTTGAGAGTCCGTGCTGGTGTCGAAGTCGACACTCGAGAGGTCGTTGAAAAGCTAATTTTAGAACAGCGTAAAATACTATTTGATTATTATCGTGAGGGAAAGCCAGTCGTTCTTTATTACCTCAATGGTTCTGTCAATTACATAAATACGGCGCTGAGTAAAGCGCTCAATATAATGGATGACGAAGAGTGCTTAGAGCTGGTAGGTGGGATATTAAGCCATTGGCGAGAGTTTTTAGTAACAATATATCAGAGTATGAATGTTGTGCCCTACGAGCTGGATTTTATTACGAGTTTTCCTGAAGAGCGACAAAAAGCGGTGACAAATGATTATTACCTAGATAATGGAATATATGTCAGCACAGAAAACTACGAAGTCGGTTTAGAACATGCGATCAATTCGCTAGCTCTCGACATACGTGAAAATAATAAAACCGAAGTAGTGATTACGAAATTTGATGGTCAAAAAAGAGCAGCTATATTGTCTGACACTAAAATTTGTCATCTTATATTCGAAGAAAAATATATTGGGCAGGCTCTTCAAGTGAAGAATGCCGGCGATACTATTATTTACATTCCAGAGTATCTAAAGATGTGTGACTGGAAAAATACAGAATTTGAGTCAATAGAGCATTATATTTGTTACATCTCGCTATTGGCTATTACATGTCATCGAGATATTGAGGTTGTTGTGCCGAAGCTTCCTTCAAATAGGACTGAACAGGCTTTGTCACTAAATCCGAGTTTAGGAACCCCACTTTCTTTTCACATTTATGAAGCCTATCACTTTTTAGTGTTTTCTCAGGCTCTGCTAGGAGAAAGTGAAAAATCTACAGGAGCTGGAGATCGTTTCAGGTATGTACCATTTTTGAAAAGCGCAAATCTTGAGATTACACAAATTCTTGTACGTGACCATAAAAGAAAATGAAGCTGTACTAAGTCTGATGAAGTTTTTAGAAAAGGGGAATAAAAACAGTGGCCTATAAAACAGAACAAGAACAATTCTGGGCGGGGAATTTTGGAGATAGTTATAGCGATAGAAATGACTCTGAATCACTGCTCCTTTCCAAAGTTGCAATGTGGTCGAAAATGTTGCGTTCGGCAAACAATGTGACATCTGCGCTTGAGTTAGGCTGTAATATTGGCTTGAATTTAGTTGCACTCAAAAAGCTACAACCCGCGTTGTCCTTAAAGGGATATGAAATAAATAGAAAAGCAGCGAAGCTAGCAGAAAAACAGGGGGTCGCGGATATTGTTACAGGCTCAATTCTTGAAAAGATAAGTACTGATAAATTTGACCTAACATTTACTGCTGGTGTGCTTATCCATATAAATCCAGAATTTTTACACTGCGTTTATGACAACTTAGTAGAAAACTCTCGTCGTTATGTTCTTGTCGCTGAATATTATAATCCATCCCCTACCGTCATTACTTATCGGGGCGAACAAGACAAGCTATTTAAGCGAGATTTTGCTGGCGACCTGATTGAGCGTTATGGAATGAAACTTGTTGACTATGGTTTTCTGTATAAACGTGACAACTGGGCGCCACAAGACGACATTACGTGGTTTCTTCTAGAAAAGTAATACACCATTGCTGCTGAGTGAAGAGAATCTTAGTTTTGAATACTCGCGCGTAATAGCATACTAAAAAGTTTTAAGATTTTTAACTCTTTGGGCAAGCTGTGAGATCCAGCATGAAAAACGCGATGTTATCTCGTGTCCTCAGATATGAAAATCCAGCGCCAGTGAAAAGCCGCTTACTTGCTTCATTTTTAATTTTTATACGTGCTTTTATTACCGTAGGTCTCTGAAATTTGTTTTTAAATCTTACTAAAGCTGCCATTAAGCATCTTTTAGCTAAGCCCTTTCCTCTGCAACGTGGATTAAGGTTGATCGATACTTCTGCATAGTGATGATGCACATCAAAACGAACAAATCCAACAGGGGCGGAATTTTCCAAGTAACACAAAATAAGCAACTTTTTCTCATCATTAAGGGCATGTTGGAGCCACTCAATATGCTCACTCCAGGTGATCGGCATCGAGTTTATCGACATGGCAATTGTGTGCGGATTGTTGCGCCACTTAAACAGGTATTCTGCATCGTCGCATGTCACGAAGCGGGTCAACATATGTATCTTCCGTTCCAAAAAGGCGCTATCGGATAATGCTCCATGAAAGAGGACTGCCCCTCTTAACTGACCGGCACACCTGCTTCCCAAGGATATGTTTTAGGTGTTTTATTGGCAGGCCAAGACCTGGGCGAATAGCTCGAACGTTCGCTCGCGTGAGTATTTCCCCTTCCTTGATATCTTTTACAATATATAGGCTCCGCCTAAGTTTCCGCGAGTTTATTTCTGATTCTGTGCATCCATATGAAATTTTGCCAATAGCAACGCGTGCACGTTTTGTTTCGTTGACTAAAAGAGCAAATTCATCCGCTTCAAGGGAAAATGCCGCGTCTACACCGCCTGCATTTCTGTCTATTACAAAGTGCTTCTCTATAACGGTTGCACCGAGAGCTGTTGCGGTAATTGCAGTACCAATACCCGTGGTATGGTCTGATATCCCTACATGACAGTTAAACAATTGCTGTAGGTGCGGGAGTGTTGCTAGGTTTGCGTTTATCGGGTCAGCAGGGTACTGGCTGGTGCATTTAAGAAGAACATATTCCTGACAATTGTTCCGCTCAAGTACCTCTACAGCCTCGGATATCTCAGTAAGGCTTGCCATGCCAGTAGACAATATTACAGGTTTACCCGTCTTAGCGACCTTAGCAATTAATTCATGATCCGTGTTTTCAAATGATGCTATTTTATAGCATGGAACGTCTAGCGTTTCTAAAAAATCAACTGACGTTGCATCAAAAGGCGTGCTAAATGCAACAATGCCTCTTTCTTTCGCCCTTTCAAATATCGCTTTATGCCATTCCCAAGGAGTATGTGCTTTTTCGTACAGCTCATATAGCGAGCGGCCCCTCCAAAGGCTTTGTTTGTCATCGATAAAAAACTCACCACCCTCAATGTCGATAGTCATAGTGTCGGCGGTATAGGTTTGTAGTTTTATAGCACTAACGCCAGCGTCCGCGGCAGCGTCTACCATTTCTAAAGCAAGTGTTAAATTTTGATTATGGTTACCTGATAACTCAGCAATAATAAACGGAGGCTCATCTTTACCTATGCTGAATGGTCCAATCTTTATGGTGTTCACTTTCTTTCTCTCATGCTTGTTGTAAAGGTAAAGGCTCTAGTAATGATAAAACGTGTTTGGTCACGCAAGGAGTACCACTGTGTCGAGGAACTATATTACCAGCGCATTTAGACATAGCCCGTAATGTGCGCGGCGATTGTAGTAACAACACAAGGGCTCTTGCAACGTCAGTTACAGACACCTGATCCCAAAATCCGAGGTATTTGCATACGTTTTCTTTTGATAAACATCGCGTTGTCGCAACTTGGTTTTCTGCCACGCATATAACGAGAGCAGGGAGCTCTGAGATACAGCGTTCCCAATGCATTGAACCGCCCGCACCAACCATTAGCGACGCTTTTTTCATAAGCTCCGCTATTCGGTCACAATCTATATGTAAACGTAAGTTGTGCTTAGTAATCAGGTTTATTTGACTGACCTTAGCTATCACATCTCTTTTCGCTTTATGACCGCTTCCAATAACGATATCGACCTCTAATTGAAGATCTTTAATCGACGCGATAGCATCAAGCGTTATGGATGTCATGTTAGTGGGGTCACTACCGCCAAAACAAACTAACACTCGAACTGGATCACGCTTTATAAAATCATGAGTTGGCTGTTCATAAAACTCCTGTCGCAATAGTGCATACTCTGGGCCGAGCAGCATTTTGCATTTATGAGGAACTAACGTTTCATATCGATTACCTTTATCGGAAAAGTTGACATCCAGCAGTAAATCGCAATAGTGACGGCGGTTTGCTAAGTCATCGATAACCATCACTTTTGCGCCAGTTAACGAAAGTTTTTGTTCGAATGTTTCATCTAGTTGGTAATGATCAACTATCCATAAATCAGCGTCTACATGCCCAACATCGCTATCAATATGCTGCACAACTTCATGATTGAGGTTACAGGGGCCATAACGTTCTTGTAACAGCGTCGATTTTTGAGAGTTTACAAAAGTGATGCGATGGAGAGTGCCAGACGCGTTCAACAAATTTTGAATGCACTTGGCTAATGTGAGGCATCGCATAACATGACCCGTGCCTATTTCTGGGCTTGCGTCCACTCTAAAAGCAATTTTTAAGATTTGCGTTCTCCCATTTCTTTAAGTACTCTGAACATCACTTCTGCTCGCTTCCAGTCTTCGAATGTATCAATATCTTGAACTAGATGGGAAGGAAGCTTTAACATTCGTGAGCGTTCAGAAAATATTGCTTTAGACGTATCTAACCACGTCGATGCTTGCGCAGCATAAAGTTGCCCAGCATCATGATAAGCATGTGGTAGATCCTGAGAACGCTTGTTGATATCTACAGCGCTACAGGGCCGGATGTTACCAATTTCATCCTCCAGTAAGGCTCTTTGTATAGGAAAGGAAAACCGATGGGCGGTAAACACGTAATCCGCTTTTGTTTGTTGCAGCAACTCTAACGATTGATCTAATAGCTGCGCAGTGACGAAAGGCGCGGTAGCATATAGACATAAACAGTATTCAACATTATTTTTAAGGGCTATGTAGTCACTTAGCGCAGAGCGGATAACTGGAGTGGTACCTGTCATATCATCAGCGAGAGATTTATCTCGCATAAAAGGAATTTCGGCTCCATATTCTTTTGCAACGTTTGCGATCTCATAGTCATCCGTAGAGACGATGACTCTATCTATTAACTTGCTGTTTATTGCAGCTTCAATTGAGTAAGCAATAATTGGTTTTCCGCAAAAGCGAGTAATATTTTTCCTTGGAATGCGTTTGCTTCCGCCTCTAGCGGGAATTATAGCGATATTCATTTTTTTGGATATTCACTTTCAAAAAACATCTCAGACACTAACACAATTGGGAATCAAAGTTATAATGCCAAAATTATTCGTCGAGTTCGTCAAGCAATGTGATTAGTTTATCGACAATAAAGTCAACTTGTGAAGATGTTAAATCTGGAAACATAGGTAAGGTGATTGCCTGTTGGTAATATTGCTCTACGTTAGGAAAGTCTCCAGCGTTAAATCCTAATGCCTCATAATATGGCTGAGTATGAATGGGAATGTAGTGCAAATGTGCGAAGATTCCTGCGTTTCTAAGACGCTCAATAATTGTCTTTTTTTGTTCCTGACTAATATCCAATATACGAACGACATACAGATGATAGCTAGAGTAGCTTTGGCTACTAACAATTAGAGGGAGAATTCGCGGGCAAGACTTGAATAGTTCATCGTACCTTTTTGCGATTGAATTCCGTTTCTCTATAAATACTGAGAGCTTTTTGACTTGGCTAACCCCTAGCGCTCCCTCAATATCGTTCATTCGGTAATTATAGCCAAGACTAACTTGTTGGTAATACCAAGGACCATGAGAAGGTTTCGTCATTGACTCTTTAGCATTAGTGACACCATGGCTTCTGCCCATCCGCATTGATTCTACTAGTGCTGGATCATTTGTCATTGCCATTCCACCTTCCATGGTGGTTATGATCTTTACTGGGTGAAAACTAAAAACGCAAATGTCGGCATATTTACAACTACCTACTAAGCTATTCTTGTACTTTGCTCCCACGGCATGAGATGCATCTTCAATGACTCGAAACCCATAGTGCGACGCAAGAGTGGCTATACTCTCCATATCACACGATTGCCCTGCAAAATGCACAGGAATTAAGACTTTTGGTAATGTGTTTGTTTCTTTTGCCTTTCTCAGCTTGTTTTTTAACGCATTTATACACATGTTGCCGGTTTCAAGATCAATGTCTACAAAGTCGACGATAGCATTGCAGTAAAGAGCGCAGTTTGACGAGGCTACAAATGAGTTAGGGGATGTCCAAACTCGATCACCTTCTCCCACCGATAGTGCTAAGCAAGCCAAATGTAACGCTGAAGTAGCGCTATTAACAGCAACAGCATATCTCGCTCCGCAGTATTCAGACATCGCTTCTTCGAACAGAGGAACTTTGGGACCTTGGGTAAGCCAATCAGATGTTAGTGTTTCAACAACCGCTTTGATATCTTCATCATCTATATGCTGTTTGCCATAAGGAATCATCACTTACCTTCCTGATCAAACGTCAATATTTCATCTACCGTAAGAAAATGAGAGTTTGTGTCTGACACGTATTCAAAACCATCAACTACTGAATTTCCCTTTTCACCGAGAGCGTTAGTTTTGAAGTCGTTGCTTCTATTAAAAAATTTGATAGCTGGCGCAATGACAAAGTGATCGTCATATTCGAAAGTGTGAAAGGCCATGTCGCCAGGGCACATCATTTCGTGAAGTTTCTCGCCAGGTCGAATACCCACTATCTTAATGGGTACACCTGGTGCCATGGCTTCGGCTAAATCGGTAATTCTAATTGACGGTATTTTGGGCACAAATATTTCGCCACCCATCATGCGCTCGAAATTCTTCAAAACAAAGTCGACGCCCTGCTGAAGTGTTATCCAAAATCGCGTCATATCTTTATGCGTAACCGGAATATGGTCAGTGCCTTCTTCAATGAGCTTATTGAAAAACGGAACAACCGAGCCTCTAGAGCCCACTACATTCCCGTATCTCACTACAGAAAATCGAGGTCTGCCCGCGCCAACCATATTATTTGCTGCAACAAACAGCTTATCGGAAGCGAGCTTAGTCGCACCGTACAAATTAACGGGGTTAGCTGCTTTGTCGGTCGACAGCGCGATAACTTTGCTTACCGAATTATCAATAGCTGCGTTTATAACGTTTTCAGCGCCATCGATATTAGTGCGGATGCACTCCGTGGGATTATATTCAGCAGCCGGAACTTGTTTCATGGCGGCAGCATGGATAACGTAGTCTACCCCTTGCATTGCGCGCGTAAGGCGGTCTTTATCTCGCACATCACCGATAAAGTAGCGCATGCAGGGAGCATTAAATTTCTGCTGCATTTCGAACTGTTTTAGCTCGTCACGCGAATAGATAATTAAGCGCTTGGGGTTATAGCGTGATAACAAATTTTCGGTGTATTTATGACCGAACGAACCTGTACCACCTGTTATCAATATAGACTTACCGTCAAACATAGATCGCCCACGATTTTTATGATTATCGTTTAAATATATCATGTGTCGGCAACAATGCCATAAACCATTAGTTTTTAACGAGTCTTCCTTAAATAAAAAGTGAAATACTCAACAGTAACGATACCGTTGAGCCGTTGGGTATTCATTTTCATACTCTTTAAAAAAACAGTCACTCGTTATTCTTCTGTCTATTTACTACACTATATTAAGTGAAAGTTTAATAGGGTAGCCTCATGATTAAAATAGGTTCCGATTCAGGTAACTCGCTTATTGGTCAAATCCAAGAAAAGCAAAATAACCTGTTTGAGAAGCTTGCCAGTGGTAAGAAAGTTAACGATGCAACTGACGGCGCAGCAGCTCAGCAAATCATCGACCGGTTAACCTCTGAAGTAGAAGGTAACCGTCAGGCTATCAATAACGTTTATGATGGTATTTCACTGGCGCAGGTTGCAGAGGGTGGTTTAGGCAGCATCAATGACGATGTAAACCGCATTCGCGAACTTACCTTACAGTCTGGTAATGGTGTTTTGAGCAGTGGCGATCGCCGTGCTATTCAATCTGAAATTACGCAATTACAAGAGAATATCTCCCAAACCATTGAGCAGACGAATTTTGCTGGCAAGCCGTTATTATCTGAAAATGGCTCACTTGAATTCCAATCAGGTTCAAGTGCGGGGCAATCAATAAGCGTCAATACACAGGATGTTGCTGCTCAATTAAACGATGTGCTGGCTATCGATATTACATCGGGAACCAGCATTGAAGATGCGCTAGGTGCAACTGATGCTGCAATTGAAACGCTTGGTAACGCGCGAGGCGATTTAGGTGCTACCCAAAACCGTTTCGAGAGTGCGGCGCGTTCTCTTACTCAAGCTAACGTGAACACCGCTGAAGCGCGTAGCCGCATTCAAGATCTTGATTTTGCTCAAGCTGTGTCACAGCAGGCTTCAAACGATGTGCTTGGTCAAGCGGCGCTAACCGTTCAAGCGCAAGCGAATCAGCAGCAAAGTCAGGTTTTATCGTTGTTGAGTTAAACCAACATACGTTAATTTTGCTAAAATTAATCGAAAGAAGCAGGGTAACCTGCTTTTTTTATTGATACATTTCCGAAAACAGCGGTTGCGCTCCGATCTTTTGTCGTTACAATTTATAAATGCGCTAAACTGTAAATAATAACAAAGCGTTCTCGGGGAATTGATGAAGAACATTTTGCTGGTTAGTGACAACCAGGAACTTATTCAAAACTTGGAAACTATCGTTACCTTCATGGGAGAATCGTGTCAATCGCGAGGCTTTAGTGATTGCGAACGGTATTTGCAAGATAGTGGGGCTGATGCTGTTCTTATAGAGCACATATCGCCAGCCATAGTCAGCGGACTGGTTGAGAAGTTTCCTCACATACCATTTGTAGCATTGGTTGAAAATAATAGCCAAGCATCAGCAGGTTGTAATCTCGTTAGCGTTATTGCAACGCCATTAACCTATCCCGTTTTGACCCAAGCTATCCATCGTTGCCAAGAATACTCAAGGCGTAAACCGAGCTTGTCTCGTACATCGGGAACAAAGACGCGACTGTTTAGAAGCCTTATTGGTAAAAGCGAACAAATACAAATAGTTCGTCGATTAGTTGAACAGGTTGCTCCAACTGATGCCACTGTCTTGATTCTAGGAGAGTCTGGAACAGGTAAAGAGGTCGTTGCACGTAATGTTCACTTCTTATCTGAACGCAAAGACGGGCCATTTATTCCGGTAAACTGCGGTGCCATTCCTGGCGAGCTGCTAGAAAGCGAGCTATTTGGTCACGAAAAAGGGGCATTTACTGGCGCAATCAGCGCGCGTAAAGGCCGTTTTGAGTTAGCGGAAGGCGGTACGTTGTTTTTGGATGAAATCGGCGATATGCCGCTTCAGATGCAGGTTAAATTATTGCGCGTGTTACAAGAGCGTACCTTTGAGCGCGTAGGCGGCAACAAGCCCCTTCAGTGTAACGTACGTATCATCGCCGCGACGCACCGCAACCTTGAAACAATGATCAGTGAAGACAAGTTCCGTGAAGACTTGTATTACCGACTCAACGTATTCCCAATTGATAGCCCTGCACTTAGACAAAGAAAAGACGATATCCCTTTACTACTCCAAGAGCTAAATAGTCGTATCCAAGGTGATGGGGTGGAAGGTGTGCGCTTTACCGAGCAAGCGATAGCCTCGTTAATGGAGCACGAATGGGCGGGCAACGTTCGTGAGCTGTCTAACCTGGTTGAACGCTTAACAATTCTTTATCCTGGTCAAATCGTTGATATCGCCGATTTACCTGAGAAATATCAATACGGTGATGTACAGGCTTACGAGCCTGATTATCCCGAAGAAATTCTTGAGCGTGAAGCATTCAATGCACTCTTTGCTGAAGCGGCCGCGCAAGAGCCAGAAGAAGACCTTAACGAGCAAAGCCATGAGGGTCTGAACGGAATGGTTTCTTCATCTTTACCTGAGGAAGGGGTTAATCTCAAAGAGTACCTTTCTGAGTTGGAAGTAAACCTCATTAGACAGGCGTTAGACAATCAAGATTGGGTGGTGGCTCGAGCTGCCGACAAACTTGGTATGCGCAGAACAACGCTTGTCGAGAAAATGCGGAAGTACGATATTCAACGTACTGAAGAAGCGTAATGTCAGGTAATTGACGTTGCGCTTTCCTCTATAATTTCATCCTATCTAACTGAAAAATAAGCCAATGATGAATTGGCACATCTTCTGCTTTATCTAAGTCATAGTTTAACAGCGTCTGCAATTTGACGAGGGCAATATGGCTTTTGACAGCACACCACAATCAACTGAGTACTCAGCATCAAGCTATGCGTTAGATAGTATTGATAATGCGATATCTCGTGATGAATACGACCCCTCAAGCAGTGACGATATTTCGTCTTTACGGTTGCAGGCGAGTCGACTTGAGCACTTACTTCAGGTAATGCCTGCTGGCGTTATCGTTATAGACGGTAAAGGGATAGTGCGCCAAGCCAATGAACAAGCGAAAGCACTGTTAGGTGAACCGCTGGAAGAGGAAGTGTGGCGAAGTATTATCACGCGCTCATTCAAGCCTCGTGCTGACGACGGCCACGAAGTCTCACTTGTTGACGGTCGCCGAGTGAAGCTTTCTATCACGCCATTAGAAAATGAGCCTGGGCAATTAATTGTTATTACCGACTTAACCGAAACGCGGCAGCTGCAAGCACGCGTGAGTCATATGCAGCGCCTGTCTTCTCTCGGAAAAATGGTGGCATCCCTTGCTCACCAAATTCGTACGCCTCTTTCTGCGGCCATGCTCTATGCGTCTAATTTAACGCGCAAAGGCTTGGGACAAGAAGCACAAACTCAATTTGCAAACAAGCTAACTGACAGGCTTAAAGAGCTAGAGAGTCAGGTTAACGACATGCTGCTTTTCGCTAAGTCAGGGGAAGAACAAGTGGTCAGCCAAATTAGCTTGGGAGAGTTGTTTACTTCAATTGAAGGCAGTGCCCAAACCATGACGGCTCAAGCACAGCAAACGCTAACTTTTAGCGGCTTCGATAAAAACGTATCTATTACCGGTAATCTTACAGCGCTTCAAGGCGCGTTATTAAACCTTGTTCACAACGCGAGCCAAGTTACTCCGAAAGGGGAGTGCGTGCACGTAGAAACTGCAGTGTCTGATGAACGTTTGCATGTGGCCATTATAGATAAAGGTCCTGGCGTACCGGATAAACTCAAAAACAAAATTTTTGAACCGTTTTTCACAACTAAAACTCATGGCACGGGCCTTGGTCTTGCGGTGGTTAAATCCGTCGTAAACGCCCACAACGGTTTGCTTAGCGTATCAAATATGCCAGAAGGTGGGGCGTGCTTTAGTGTGTCTTTGCCGTGTGTGGTGAACGCTCAATCTTCACAAACATTGACTCATGTTGCGTAGGTCATAGGAGAGAATAATGTCTAAAACTACCATTTTAATTGTTGAAGATGACGCAGGATTACGCGAAGCACTCCTAGACACCCTTCTGTTAGGTAACTATGAGGTTGTTGCTGCTGACTGCGCTGAAGAAGCGTTAATGGTGCTGTCTACGCGCTCCGTAGATTTAGTGGTAAGCGATATTCAAATGGGCGAAATGAGCGGTTTAACGCTACTTAAGAGTATCAAAACCAAGTACCCCAATATGCCGGTGCTGTTGATGACAGCCTATGCCACTATTGATGATGCCGTGCAGGCAATGCGCGATGGCGCAACAGATTATCTATCCAAACCGTTTGCCCCAGAAGTACTGCTTAATTTAGTGGGACGCTACGCGCCGGCTCAAAAAATAGAGTCACGCACGCCTATTGTTGCTGACCCTTCAAGCTTGAAGTTACTTGAGCTTTCTCGCAAAGTCGCGAAGTCCGACGCCACTGTGATGGTAATGGGACCAAGCGGTTCGGGTAAAGAAGTGCTGTCTCGCTATATTCACGATCAGTCGCCGCGAAGTGATGCGCCATTTGTCGCCATCAACTGTGCAGCCATACCAGAGAACATGCTAGAAGCGACTTTGTTTGGTTACGAAAAAGGTGCGTTCACCGGCGCAATCCAAGCTTGCCCGGGTAAATTTGAACAAGCCCAAGACGGTACGCTGTTACTTGATGAAATAACCGAGATGGATTTGGCGCTTCAAGCTAAACTGCTACGCGTGTTACAAGAGCGCGAAGTAGAGCGTCTTGGCGGACGTAAAACCGTTAAGCTCAACGTCCGTGTTATTGCTACAAGTAACCGAGATTTGAGAAAAGCAGTGGATGCGGGAGAGTTCAGAGAAGATTTGTACTATCGCTTAAATGTATTCCCTATCGAGTGGCGCCCGCTTTCGGAACGTCCGGGTGATATTGTCCCTCTTGCCGAACACTTGGTTCAGCGTCACGCTAGTTCTCAAGGGCTGGGTACTATCAGGTTAAGCGCAGCAGCACGCAATAAGCTGTCACAATACAGCTGGCCAGGGAACGTTCGCGAACTAGAAAACGTGGTTCAACGGGCGCTTATTTTATGTGAACACAATGAAATCGACGCCAGCGATTTAATGATTGACGAAGACATGACGGCACCTGTTGAAACACTGCAAGAGCATGTTGAAGAAAATAGGCTAGGGTCTGAGCTGCGCTACCAAGAACATCAAATTATCCTCGATACATTGGTGTCGTGTAACGGCAAGCGTAAAGATGTGGCAGAAAAGCTCGGCATTAGTCCAAGAACCCTTCGTTACAAATTAGCGCGCATGCGCGAAGACGGTATTGAAGTGCCCGCATAAGGTCGCTTTCTACACTTTCGGTTTCCTCGTCCTTATCCGTCGCCTCTGTAGTAAAGAAGGCGGCGGTTTTTTGTTGCTCACACTAAGTCAAACGCCATAAATTTGGCTAACCCTCTTATTTTTGATTTATCTTATTGATATGTATAGCTTTTTAAAGTTGGCAAGCCCTTTGCTAAATCCCCTCTATACATAAGTTATACGCCGATGTTCAGGCGGTCTCGAAAAAGCACTAGGAGTGGTTATGGACGTTAAAGCCAATAGTTTGTATCAAGAAATGCAGAACATGATTGGGCAAACTCGTCTTCAAGTTAATGAGCCTCAACAGCAGCCGCTTAGTGAAGTTAATAGCTCGGCAAGTGATTTCTCGACCATGCTAAAGAATGCGGTAGATGGTGTAAACGGCATGCAGCTCGAATCAAAAGACGCGCAGCAGCGTTTTGAAATGGGCGACCCTAACTTAAGCCTAGCTCAAGTTATGCTGACGAAAGAAAAGGCGGGCATTGCTTTTGAAGCCACTGTTCAAGTACGTAACAAAGTACTTGAAGCCTATAAAACAATAATGAATATGCCGGTGTAGGTGGAGTAGGTTATGGCTGAAGCTACAGGTACAAACCTTACGGTTCCTGATCAAAATCAAGCAGTGGACAATGAGCCAGAAAACAAATCTGGTTTTATGGACACTTTAGGTAGCGCAGATATGATGCGCCAAATGGCCCTTGTGGTTGTTTTGGTAATCTGCGTCGCCATCGCTATTTTTATTCTTATCTGGTCGCAAGAACCTGATTACCGTCCACTTGCGAAAATGGAAACCCAAGAGCTTATTGAAACCCTCGATTATATGGATGCGAACCAAATCGACTATAAGCTTGAAGGCAATATTGTTTACGTAAGAAGTGACGAATTCCAAAATATTCGTTTAGGCATGACCCGCCAAGGGTTAACTAAGGCCTCTGATGCCGGTACCGATATCATTATGCAGGATATGGGGTTTGGTGTGAGCCAGCGTGTTGAGATGGAACGTCTAAAACACGCCCGCGAGCAACAAATCGCGGCTACCATCGAAGATATCGCAAGCATTCAAAAAGCCCGTGTCTTGTTAGCTATGCCTAAAGAGAACGTATTTGCGCGAAGAGAGAAGAAAGCGTCGGCAACCGTTGTGCTAACGGCTAAGCGCGGTGCCGTTATTGCAGGTGAAGAGGTTGATGCTGTTGTCGATATCGTGGCGTCTGCAGTGCAAAACATGGAGCCGTCTAAGGTAACCGTAACAGACAGCAATGGTCGTCTGCTTAACTCAGGCTCTCAAGATTCCATGAGTGCTCGTGCCAGAAAAGAATACGAGATTGAGCGCCAGCGTGAGCAAGAGTACTTAGAAAAAATTGACGCGATACTGATTCCAGTATTGGGCATAGGTAACTACACAGCACAAGCTGACGTTACCATGGACTTTACAGCTATGGAACAAACACAGCGTAGCTACAACCCAGATTTACCTGCGGTTCGCAGTGAAATGATAATGGAAGAAAACAGCGTAGGTGGCGGTGTTGGCGGTATTCCTGGTGCACTGTCTAATCAACCTCCATTAGATTCTAACATTCCAGAAAATGCAGTGGGCGGCAGTCAACAAACTATGCCGGGGCGCACAGCGAAAGAATCAACACGCAACTACGAACTTGATACCACTATCAGTCATACCAAGAAACAGACCGGGGTTATTCGCAGATTAAGTGTATCTGTGGCGGTGGACTATACCCAAGTTGCGGGTGAAGACGGTGCGATGACGCCAACACCGCGTAAACAAGAAGAGATTCTCAACATACGTAGGCTTTTACAGGGCGGCATTGGCTTTGATGTTACCCGTGGTGATTCGTTAGAAGTTGTAAGCGTGCCCTTTACTCGGATGGACGCAGGGGAAATTGAAGACGCGCCTATTTGGGAGCAGCCCGGATTTCTACCAATTCTTAAGCTAGTTGTTGGTGGCTTGGTTATAATAGTGCTTATCATCTTCGTGATTCGTCCTATGCTACGTCGTCTTATTAATCCTGATGAGTCGAACGACGCCGATGAATTTGATGCAGACGAGGGCTTAGATTTAGGCGATGACACCATTAGCATGTTAACGTCTGACTTTGATGAAGGACAGGTAGGTTTTGCGCCAGATGGTTCACTCATGCTGCCTGACCTGCACAAAGATGAAGATGTACTTAAAGCCGTACGTGCCCTTGTGGCCAATGAACCTGAGTTATCAGCCCAAGTAGTGAAGGGCTGGTTAATGCAAGACGAGTAGTGAGATAAGATTATGGCTGAAGAACTTGCCAATGTTGACGAGCCGTCATACGACGTCAGTAAATTAGAAGGCGTAGAAAAAGCGGCCATCTTGCTGCTGAGTCTTTCTGAAGAAGACGCCGCCCAGATATTGAAACACTTAGAGCCCAAGCAAGTACAAAAGCTCGGTACTGAAATGGCAAAAGTGGACGATATGACGCAAACCAAAATTACGGCGGTTCATAAGCACTTTATCGAAGAAATTCAGAATTACAGTACCATTGGCTTCCAAAGCCAAGACTTTGTTAAACGTGCGCTAACAGCCGCGTTAGGTGAAGATAAGGCGGCAAACCTAATTGATCAAATCCTGATGGGAAGCGGTGCAAAAGGCCTAGACTCATTGAAGTGGATGGATTCTAAGCAAGTAGCCAGCATTATTCGCAATGAGCACCCGCAGATTCAAACTATCGTATTGTCTTATTTAGAGCCTGAACAAAGTGCTGAAATATTGGCGCAGTTCCCTGAAAAAGTGCGACTCGACTTGCTAATGCGTATAGCAAATCTAGAGGAAGTTCAGCCGGCTGCACTACAAGAGCTGAACGAAATCATGGAGAAACAGTTTGCAGGTCAAGCGGGTACACAAGCAGCCAAAATGGGCGGCTTGAAGTCTGCAGCGAACATTATGAACTACCTAGATACCGCGATAGAAGGTCAGTTGATGGATGCTATTCGCGAGCAAGACGAAGAGATGAGCCAGCAAATTCAAGACCTGATGTTTGTATTCGACAATTTAGTCGATGTAGACGACAAGGGTATTCAGGCCATACTGCGCGAAGTACAGCAAGACGCGCTGCTTAAAGCCATTAAAGGTGCTGACGAAGAGCTTAAAGACAAAATTATGCGCAATATGTCTAAGCGTGCTGCTGAAATGCTTAATGATGACTTGGAAGCGCTTGGTCCTGTGCGTATTAGTGAAGTGGAAACTGCGCAGAAAGAGATCCTTTCTGTTGCCCGTCGACTTTCTGACTCTGGTGAAATCATGCTTGGTGGTGGCGGTGGCGAAGAGTTCCTGTAGGAACGCTAGTCCCGTCACTCATTTAGCCTAGGTAAATATATGACTGCCAAAAAAAGTTTCAGCGAAAACGAAGTAAATGAAGCTAAAAAATGGGACCTACCTTTCGTTGATGACCCCACTGCACCCCGAGAAAACGAGCCGACCAACGCGTTAAACAAACGTTCGGACTGGAAGTATGAACCGCCTGAAGTTGAGGAAGAGATTAAGCCGCCTACCGCTGAAGAAATAGAAGCTATACGTCAGGCTGCTTACGATGAAGGTTATAAGGAAGGCAAAGAAAAAGGTTTTGAAGAAGGAAAAGCGCAAGGTCTTGAAGCAGGTTTAGCGGAAGGTAAAGAGCAAGGTCACACCGAAGGGCTTGAACAAGGGCTTGAAGAAGGCCGCCAGCAAATGACGGCACAAGCCGAGGTGTGGCAAATGCTTGCTGAAAAATTTCACGACCCACTCTCGCAAGCCAACGATGAAACCCGCGACCAATTGGTAAAACTCGCCGTAACTCTTGCAAAAGCAGTTATTAAAACAGAGGTAAGTACTAACCAACAGGTTATAGTGCAGGCGTTAAGCGAAGGTATTAAGGCGCTACCAATTAATCAAGCTGACTATCAAATTCATATGAATCCTGAAGATATTGAATTGGTAAAAGCGCATTTTGGTGAAGAGGAAATGACCAAAAAAGGCTGGAATTTGGTTGAAGCACCAGCAATGGAACGCGGTGGCTGTGACATTACCACTGCGCAAAATGCCGTAGATGTGTCGATTGAGCGTCGATGCCGCGACGTTATCGATAAGTTTCTTTTAAACCAAGGTTTATCTAATGACTAGCCCTTGGCATGCCCATTTTGAATCACTTACTAAACAAGTGACATCGCCACCCGTTGTTGCGGCGGGAAAATTAGTCCGGGGCATAGGGCTTACCCTTGAAGCTGTAGGTTGCCAGCTGCCGGTGGGCAGTCAATGTTTAGTGCAAACCATCGAAGGCGAAATAGAAGCTGAAGTAGTTGGCTTTGGTGATGATATTACCTATTTGATGCCCACTGAAGCGGTTCGCGGTATTGTGCCAGGGAGTCGCGTTATGCCGTTAAACCGGCAAAGCGGTTTGCCGGTAGGTATGGGACTGTTGGGTCGTGTGGTCGATGGCAACGGTCAGCCCCTTGACGGACTGGGTGAAATCAATGCCGAAGCGCGAGCTCCCACCACGCGTCCTCCTATGAACCCGCTCATTCGCCGTCCAATCAACACCCCTATGGATGTTGGCGTACGTGCCATCAATGCGTTAAATACGGTTGGCGTTGGTCAGCGTATGGGGCTTTTTGCAGGAAGTGGCGTGGGTAAAAGTGTGCTACTTGGCATGATGACCCGAGGCTGTGAAGCCGATGTGGTCGTGGTTGGGCTTGTAGGTGAGCGTGGCCGAGAAGTAAAAGAGTTTATCCACGAAATACTGACAGAAGAAGAACGCCAACGGGCGGTTGTAGTGGCAGCGCCAGCCGATACTTCGCCGCTTATGCGATTGAAAGGATGTGAAACTGCGGTAACGATTGCTGAGTACTTCCGCGACAAAGGTATGAAGGTGCTGTTGCTGATTGATTCGTTAACTCGCTATGCCATGGCGCAGCGTGAGATTGCATTAGCTGTGGGTGAGCCACCAGCCACAAAAGGTTATCCGCCTTCGGTGTTTGCTCGGCTGCCCGCACTAGTAGAACGTGCAGGTAACGGCAGCGAGCGACAGGGCTCTATAACGGCTTTTTATACGGTGCTAACCGAAGGTGACGATTTGCAAGACCCCATTGCCGACGCCGCTCGCGCAATTTTGGATGGTCACGTAGTGTTGTCGCGAACCCTTGCCGATAGCGGTCATTACCCTGCTATTGATATTGAGGCGTCAATAAGCCGTGTAATGCCTATGGTCGTGAGCGAAGAACATCAATTGATGGCGCGTCGTATTCGACAAGTTTATTCAAACTACAAACAAAACCAAGACCTCATTTCTATTGGCGCTTATGCGAAAGGATCAGACCCGCGTATTGATCTGGCAATTCGCGCAGAGCCTGCAATCAACGCTTTATTGCAGCAAGGGATGAAACAAGTCATACCGTATGACGAGAGCTTAGAAGGCATGGCTGCACTGGCTAAAGGGCTGGGGCAAGGCTAATGTATAGCGCTGCAATGCAAGTTAGCTTGGCTATGATCCAGAAGTCATCAACTTTCCAAAAGGTATCGCATAATGTCTAAACAACTAGAACGTTTAGCTGAATTCGAGCGCGAAAAAGAGCAGCGAGAAGCCCGATACTACAAACAGGCCCAACAGAACGTTAATCAGCAAAAGCAAAAGCTAACCAGTCTTGAGCAGTACCGCATTGACTACATAAAAGGTATTCAACAAACCGGTCAAGCAGGTGTTACCGCCACCTATTATCAGCAGCATTTATCCTTCGTTGGAAAACTGGATAAAGCATGCGAACAACAGATGCAAGTGATTGCTCGTGCACAAATGGCGGCGGATCAGCGAAAGCAACTTTGGCTAAAGCAACAACAAAAAGTGAAAGCTGTTACCTTGTTGCTAGATAAGAAAAAGTTGGCAGAGCAGAAAAAAGAAGCCAGAGCTGAGCAGGCCATGATGGATGAGTTCGCTACCCAACGATTTTTCAGAGCTAAGCGCTCGCCTTTCTGATAATTAGTCGAGCCTCTGCCACTTTGGCTCAACCCTTGCAAAAACCATTTCATAATGTACTAGCGCGACGTAATTACTTTGCAATCGCTACTACGGTAAATCATCGTTTCTTTGAGTTTCATCACACAGTATAGCGTTTGAAATTCAGCGAGGGCGACTAAGGGCCGTAGCGAAAAATCATAGCGATACATGCTGACTAAGTAATGCTAAGTGATTGTAATTAAAGTAAGCGTTGGTGGGTTTGCGATGAAATGGCATCAAGTTTTTTGTAATAAAACGCCACGTGAATCATTCGCATCACGATACGTCTTCTTGGTGAAAGACGATTTAAATGTAGGACGGTAGGACAATATGCAACAAGTTGCCGCACATAAAACAGACATTGCCGCATTACCATTCTCTGCTTCTGGTACGGCGAAAGCCGTTGGAACGGGTATCGGAACTCAGCAACAAGCGAACAATGAAAATAACCAAGCATTTAACCGACTTTATCAAGACGCGAAAACGACCAAGTCAGATTTTGTTTTAAACGAAAAAGAAGAGCAGGTTGCTCAATCTCGAACAGCAAACCGTTCGGACAGAGCGGCTCCCCAATCTTCAGTCTCCAGTGACACGATCAAAAATGGTAAAGACCGCGATGCGGGACATACGGATTTACCTGTTCGTGACGAAGTGACAGATATTCCAGCTGAGTCTGAAGCTGACTCTCATAATGCAAATCAAGAAGAAAATGCAACGCTTGGTGCACACGAGGTTGCGCAAGGTTCAGCAACGACAACGCAGCCTTCAACTGACGGTGAAAATACCAATCTCGTTATTGATGACGCTGAAGGCGCCGTTGAACAAAAAAACGTGGCCGACGCGCAGTATGTCATTGGAGAAGGCGGCAGGAAAGATGCCGAGGCTGGCGTTATTACCTCACCTGGCACGCCAGATGGAAAGCCAAGCAAAGACGATGGCGAGCCAGACTGGATTGCCTACGTTGAGACGGTAGCCAATCGTTTTGGAAAAAGTGATGAATCTTCAGGTGAATCAGGTACCACAGAAGATAAGGGTCTCTCTGAAGCTGCAGGCGAGGCAGTTAACGTCGTATCTATAAAAGAAAGAGGAAAACTATGGAAGCTTCCGGAGGATGTGGATGCGAGCGATATGCCATCGGTCATGGCTCATCTTTTGTCGCAACTTAATAGTAACAATGATGGTGAATTAGCCATCGAATCCCTGTCGTCTGAAGCACAACAAACACTCACTGCACTAACTTCACTTCTTATTGGTGGCAACGCTAACAATCAACAGAGTGGAAGTGATAGTGAAGCAAACAATGCGTCTTCAAATGCGCAAACCGATATCAATACTAATTTAGATAAAAAAGTAAAAAATGACAATGAGCTTTCAGCATTAATTGCCAAGCTCATGCAGACTGAGCACACAGAAAATCCCGAACAAGGTCTAGCGTCAGACACTGAAGCCGCAAATGCATTAAGCGGTATGTTAGAAACGTTAAATGGGCTATCTGAAAGCGGTAAAAAATCGGCTGATGAATCGCTCGTACTAAGTCTACTAGCAGATGAACTTAACAATATTCAGGCCAAATCTCTTGATGACAATCTCGCCGAGGCTCAAGAGTTATTGGCCGAGTTAACTTCAGAGGCAGCTGTTGTCGGCAGCGTGGCGGTAAATACAGCAGCATCAAACGACGCTAAATCAGTATCGTCTGAGGGGCTGTCAAACGTTGATAACAGCGGCGAGCAAACCAAGGTAGTTGATTCTTTTGGTGCTACAGAAATTTCAAGCGACCTGCTTTCAGCGATAAGTGAGCTATCGCCACAAAGCGCGCAAAAGGCAACAGAAGCGTTTGCAGAGCGTGTAGTCGCGGCTCTGCCTGGTGGTGCACAGCAACAAGCGGTGAAGGCTAACATTATCGCTGGCATTAACGAGTTTCAGCAACAAGTCCAGCAAGGTAGAGAGCCTGGCATTGATTTATCAACTATTGTAGCCGATGCCGCAAAAGATGCTGCGGTAAGTGCTGATGTGGTTGCTTCAATGACAGCGCGTGTAGACGGTCAAGCCAGTCAATTCTTAAATTTGATGACGCAAACTCAAGCAAGTGCTCAACACGCTATTGCTGGATTGGTCAATCCAACTGAATCGGTTATGCAGGAAAACTCTCAGCTTCGCGCTGAAGCGTCAAAAACTCAGCAGCAGTTTGAAGGTTTTGATAAAGCGGTCAATATTCATAAGAGCGACGGCCAGCAGCAGCTTAGTGAGAAAATTCGCTGGATGGTTAATGCGCGAAATACCATGGCTGAAATTCGCTTAGATCCTCCCGAGCTTGGCAGTATGCAGGTGAGAGTAAATGTGGCGGGTGACGCTGCAAGCGTGAGCTTTGTTGTGCAATCACAGCAAGCTAAAGATGCGTTGGCCGATGCTATGCCTAAGCTAAGGGATATGCTCTCAGAACAAGGTATTGAGTTAGGCGACGCCCAAGTTAGGAAAGATAATTCTTCTGGTCAAGAAAATGGCCAGCAACTTGCAGGAAACAGTCACCAAGGTCAGGGAGCTGGGGATCGTGGAGAAAATGACGGTGTAGACGACACGGATGGCATGCGGGTTATTGAGCAGTCGATTTCGCGCGCGGACAAGGGCGGCATAGACTTTTACGCTTAACCACATCCCGTATGAATTATTACCAATAGGTCGCATAGAGAGAATACGTAAACGCTGCTATGTTTTGAATGAAAGGAGTGAGCAGTAGGTGGTATTAGAGGGTATTAGGAAGCGTGAAGACGCAAAAAAGTACCCGTACACATATTGTTTTCCTCAAATAATGGCATTGCCATTTTTGACGGAACCTTGATAATACGTTTTTTCCGAGCATTACTGACGAGTTACACATGGCTGAAGAAGAATTACAAGTAGAAGAAGGCGGTAAAAAGAAAGGCAAAATGATGTTGATCATCATTATCGCTGTGGTTCTTTTAGGAGGCGGAGCAGCTGCCTATTTCTTATTGTTTGCAGGCGGCGATGAGCCAGCAGCCGAACAGCTTGCCGAGACTGATGCCGCAGCAGCGGCTGCGAGTGCACCAGCATCAGCAGCAGGGAAAGCTGAAATGGGCACTGCGCTTTACGTAGCGATGCCGCGACCATTTGTTTTTAACGTGCCGGGCGCAGGAAGAGACAGGTTGGTTCAGATAAAAGTGCAGTTGCTTGTGCGCGGTTCTGACAATGAAGAGCTGGCGAAGACGCATATACCGCTAATTGAAGGGACATTACTACAGGCTTTTAGTACTTCAAACGCAGACGATCTGGTTACCGAAGCCGGTAAAATTGAGCTTCGCGAGCAGGCAGTAACTGAAGTACAAAAAGCATTAAAGGACATTACGGGCAGCGATGTAGTTGAGCGCGTATTGTTCACTGGGTTTGTCATGCAGTAATGCATTGACTAAGTAAGGTAGAAGACGGTGAGTGATTTATTATCTCAAGATGAAATCGATGCCCTATTACACGGGGTAGATGATGTAGAAGAAGAAGAGGTCGGCGGCAGCGACTCTGATGCTTCTACGCTCGAGTACGACTTCTCCTCGCAAGACAGAATTGTGCGTGGGCGTATGCCTACGCTTGAAATAGTTAATGAACGTTTCGCACGTCACATGCGTGTGAGTTTGTTCAACATGATGCGACGATCAGCTGAAGTATCGATTAACGGTATCCAGATGATCAAGTTTGGCGAATATATTCACACATTATTCGTTCCAACGAGTTTGAACATGGTGCGTTTCCGTCCGCTTAAAGGCACGGGGCTTATCACCATGGAAGCCCGCTTGGTATTTATTCTGGTAGACAACTTCTTTGGTGGCGATGGTCGCTATCATGCGAAAATTGAAGGCCGGGAGTTTACGCCAACGGAGCGCCGTATTATCCAGATGCTGCTTAAAATAATCTTTGAAGATTATAAAGAAGCCTGGGCACCGGTCATGGATGTGTCGTTTGAATATTTGGACTCAGAAGTAAACCCTGCGATGGCGAACATTGTGAGCCCGACCGAGGTGGTGGTCATCAGTTCGTTCCATATCGAACTAGATGGCGGCGGTGGCGACTTCCACGTGTCCTTGCCATACTCAATGTTAGAGCCCATTCGCGAATTGCTTGATGCAGGTGTTCAAAGCGATAAAGAAGATACAGACTTACGTTGGAGTAAGGCGCTTCGCGATGAAATCATGGACGTTAAGGTGGCGTTAACTACGCATATGCTAGACGTTGATGTACCGCTTCGCGATGTGATGGAGTTTAAACCTGGCGATATCATCCCTGTGGAGATGCCAGAAACCATCACAGTATTAATTGAAGATTTACCCACGTTCAGGGCTAAATTAGGTCGCAGTCGCGACAATTTGGCACTGAAAATTGTAGAGAAGATTGCAAGACCGACTTCAGTGAAGTCTGAGCTACAGTTATTAACCCGCGGTGGGCGCATTATTGATAATGACGCAGAACTGCAAGTACTCGAAGAAGACCTGTAAGGTAGAGGGGAGTTCCCATGAGTGAAGACGGTATGGACGATTGGGCAGCGGCAATGGCCGAACAAGCCGAATCTGAAGCGGAACAAGAGGCTGGCGATAACGAAGACGTACAAGTTGCTGAACTTGACGAATTAACTGACGACGCGCCGATTACGCAAGAAGAAAAGAAAAAGCTAGATACTATTCTAGATATTCCTGTGACTATTTCGATGGAAGTCGGTCGTAGTCAAATAAGTATCCGAAATCTGCTACAGTTGAACCAGGGTTCTGTGGTGGAGCTGGATCGTGTTGCCGGTGAGCCACTAGATGTATTAGTTAATGGCACGTTGATTGCTCATGGAGAAGTAGTAGTGGTCAACGACAAATTCGGTATTCGATTAACGGATGTTATTAGTCAAATTGAGAGAATCAAGAAGCTCAGATAAAACTTCTTATAAAATAAGGGGTTGCGCAATGCTGCCCCTTTTATTTAGCCAGCTAGCCGTCGCGCAGTCGACCCAGTCAATTACCAATCCCACGTCGGTACTGTCAATTTTCCTTTCTTTACTTGTCGTTGTTGGCGTGATTTTCGCCCTTGCTTATGTGATGCGTCGATTTAATGTCACTGCGATGGGGGGAAATCAAATGAAAGTCGCGGCCAGCATGGTTGTTGGCACAAAAGAAAAGATCATGGTGATTCAGGTAGGTGAAGAACAGCACCTTATTGGCGTGACCAGTCACAACATCTCTCATTTAAGCAAATTAGATAAAAATCTCGATGTGCCTGTGAAAGGTGTGAACAAAACCACAGGCGAGCAGCAAAATGGCGCCGATGCGTTTAAACAAAAGCTCGTTGCTGCCATGGCGGAAAAGCTCAATCCCAACATAGAAAAGAATAAAACAAAGGAAGAGTCGAGAGATGCGTAAGTTTGCCTGGCTACTTTTAATACTGCCCTTATTACTTCTTGTTGAGCCCGCCTATGCTCAACAGGGGATTTCTGCAGTCACGGTGACAACCAATCAAGATGGTTCTCAAGACTATACCATGACGCTTCAAGCGCTATTTATCATGACGGCGCTAAGCCTTATTCCTGCGTTTATCATGATGATGACCTCTTTCACGCGTATTATTGTGGTGTTGTCTATTCTGCGTCAGGCGATTGGCTTACAGCAATCACCGTCAAACCAGATACTCATTGGCGTTAGTTTGTTTCTATCCATGTTTATTATGGCGCCGGTGTTTGAAGAGGTGAACGAGCGAGCTTTACAGCCTTACCTTAACGAGCAACTCACCAGTTTAGACGCTTTGGAGCAAGCCAAAGGCCCCATGCGCGCATTTATGCTTTCACAAACAAGGGTAAAAGACTTAGAAACGTTTGTACGGATAGCCGGAGATGAAGGAAAATACGCTGACACCAATGAAGTACCGCTGACCATCCTTATTCCAGCTTTTGTAACCAGTGAACTTAAAACCGCGTTTCAAATCGGTTTTATGCTATTTATTCCCTTTCTCATCATTGACTTGGTGGTAGCGTCTATATTGATGGCTATGGGTATGATGATGCTTTCACCTATGATTGTATCCTTACCGTTTAAGCTCATGTTGTTCGTGTTGGTTGATGGATGGAACTTGATTTTCGGCACGTTGGCGACCAGCTTCGGCATGGGCGTCTAGGAGGGCTTATGTCACCAGAAGTCTTTGTAGAAATACTGCGAGAAGCCATGTTCATGGTTATTGTGTTGGTATCTGCGGTGATTGTTCCAAGCTTGATCGTAGGCCTAGTTGTCGCTGTTTTTCAGGCAGCGACCAGTATCAACGAACAGACCATGAGTTTCTTGCCCCGCTTACTTGTAACGCTTCTCGCGCTGAGTTGGGGCGGAAACTGGTTGGTGCAACAGCTTATGGACTTTACTTTCAGAATGGTTGATATGATCCCGCAGGTTGTGGGATAGAAGGCTAAAGCTGTGGAAGTCGAACTCGCGACCATCAATCAATTTCTAGCGGACATGCTGCTGCCGTTTATGCGCATTAGCGGCTTATTCGTGGCCATGATTGGCTTGAGTGCTAAATCAATTCCCCCGCAGGTAAGAGCCTTGTTGGGTATAATGCTCACACTCATCATCATGCCGGTAGTGCCCCCGTCACCCATAGAAAATTTGGTGGATGTGGGCACATTTTTAATCGTTATTCAGCAGTTGCTAATAGGCATTGCTATTGGTTTTATATCAATGATGGTGCTCAATACCTTCGTGCTTGCAGGTCAAATTATAGCAATGCAAACCGGTTTGGGGTTTGCGTCAATCGTTGACCCGGTAAACGGTATTAACGTGCCCGCAGTCGGCCAGTTTTATCTGATACTAGCGACCTTATTGTTTTGGACCTTGGATGGGCATTTGTCCATGATCCAAATGATAGTCATGAGCTTTGAGGCGTTTCCCATAGGCGAAGCATGGTGGACCGGTGAACAGTTTCGCGATATTGCCCATTGGGCCGGCTGGATGTTCATATCGGCAGTGACCCTTTCCCTTGCGCCAATCGTCTCGCTGCTTATCGTGAACTTGGCGTTTGGCGTAATGACCAAAGCTGCACCACAGCTAAACATTTTTAGTATTGGTTTTTCCATTGCTCAGGTAATGGGGTTACTAATTATTTGGATAACACTTGATAACTTTACTGCACACTTCGAAACCCAATGGTATAGAGCCGAACAGTTTATGTGTGAACTATTGAATATTTGTTCGTAGGAAAACATGGCAGATTCAAGCGAAAAAACAGAAGACCCCACGGGGAAAAAACTCGAAGATGCCCGAAAAAAAGGGCAGCTAGCCCGTTCCCGTGAACTCTCTACGACCCTAGTACTTATCGTCAGTGCTTTTATGTTCTTGTTTGTGGGCGGGTGGATTGCTGAATCTGTTTTTAAACTTACTCAGAGAATGTTCATTCTCTCTCGTGACGAAACCTATGATATCACCCACATGTTTGGCGCATGGGGTGAAGCCTTTTCGGCAGTAGGTCCTGCCGTGCTGCTATACATGGTTGTGGCAATGATAGCGGGCATTTATGGCTCTATCGCCCTTGGCGGTTTTAACTTTACCTGGGAAGGTGCAAAACCTAAGGGTTCAAAAATGAGCCCTATTCAAGGCTTCAAGCGTATGTTCGGCATGAACGGCTTGGTTGAGTTACTCAAGTCTATAGCGAAAGTGGTGGTCATAATTGGCATGGCCATCGGAGCGTTACTGTTCTTTGAAGATGAAGCGCTCCACCTTGATATGGAGCTTTATCCGGGAAACATTTTTCACGCACTCGACATGCTTAAGTGGGCGTTTCTTATTCTGGTGTGCGGCATGATCCCTATCGCGCTCATTGATGTGCCTTATCAAATGTATAAGCACAACAAAGAAATGAAGATGACCAAGCAAGAGGTTAAAGACGAACGGAAAAATGCGGAAGGCGACCCTATGGTTAAAGGCCGAATTCGCCGTCTACAATATCAGGCTGCAACCAAGCGCATGATGCAAGAAGTACCACAAGCAGACGTAGTGGTGACTAACCCGACCCATTTCTCGGTTGCTATCAAGTATGATGAGAAGGGAGTGAGGGCGCCGGTTGTGGTCGCTAAAGGTGCTGATGAGCTAGCGATGCACATCAGAAAAATTGCTACCGCCAACGATGTGCCGTTGATCCCTTCTCCCATGCTTGCACGCGCCATTTTCTACTCCACTGAAGTGGACGATGAAATTCCTAACGCCTTATTTATGGCGGTAGCGCAGGTGCTCGCACATGTTTATCAGTTAAAAGCGCATAGAGCAGGTAAGGGCAAACGTCCTAAGCCACTTAAACGGGATTTGCCTATCCCACCAGAGTACCGACACTAACCCAACTGCTGAATGGGTGAAAATTGACTTTGAAGGTGGGGCATAGCTATTTGCCCCGAACCAACAATTCTACCAGCGCGCTAGGGTTCCTCTCACATCCACATGAACAAAAGGCCCGTGCGCCGCATTAGCACCGTAAATACCAAGCCCACCGATTCTTGGGCCGAAAGCGCCTTGTTTAGACATGTTTGATATAAAGTTCGCAAGCCATACCGCGTCTTCGCGGTTTACCACACCGTCTTTATTGAGGTCATCCATCACCCCATCTTTCGGTGACTGATCGATATAGAAATCCGCTGCGCCACCCCAAACGTGACGGCTGTACTGAACATTGCCAATAGCTTTGTTGTAGAACGGAGTGCGATATCCACTCATTATGGTTAAGCCTTCAACAGCATGCCCTTCGTCATTTAAGGTGTGCAGTATTTTTTCCAGTTTCAACAAAAGGCCTGCTCGCAAATGTACATATTTGGGAAATCCTTGTTGCTGCTTGGATAGAAATTGACCTAGGGTGAAATTGGGCGACAACCTTACGTCCGTTTGTTCTGGCGATACTTCAATAAGTCCTGATGGGGGTAAATAAATGGGATTGTTTTTTAAAGGCTTATCAGGATATTTACCAATTGTGTAGCCGTTTAGCTTACCTGTTTTGTCTACCTTTTCCAAAGATGTCATCACAAAGACGTTGAGCGTCGCAGTTTCACCTGACTGCGCGTTGGTGGTTTTAAGTACATAGTGCCCTGATTTCTTAGGTGCCATTATTGGCGCTTTCCCCACAACCCCGCTAACTATTGGAAGGTTCGAACTCGTCTTTAGTGCCTCACCGTTCGCATGGTGAAATTGAAAATTCCCAGTATGGTTTTTGTTGTCAAACTCAACAGTGAACGTTTTATTCGGCATTACGAAAATAGAGAAAATAGGGTAGGGAACCATATTTCCATTAATAGCAAGCTTAGAGTTGAGCATGTCATTGTCAAAGGAGCTCGCATCACCGGCGCGCACTACAGTTAAAAGAGCAATCAGTACTAACAAACACTTACGCACGTTTAAACTCCTTCAATTTCTCAATAATATAGCTGTCGCGATTGTATGCATCGCGGCGAAATACAATGGTTCCTGCTTCATCTGCAAACGCTGTGAAGTACACAATAAGAACCGGTATCGGTTTCTTCAAATACAGTGTACTGGTCTCTTCACTTTGAAGTAATTGCTCAGCTTGCGGTATTGCCTCTGTCTGGCCTGAATGAGTGAGTACCCATTGAGACAGCTTCAAAGGGTTAGAGACTCTGATGCAGCCAGAGCTGAAGTTCCTTTCTAATTTCGAAAAAAGGCTGTGATCGGGCGTGTCGTGAAGATAAATAGCATGCTTATTTGGAAGCATGAATTTCACTTTACCAAGGGCGTTGTGCGGCCCGGGTTTTTGCCTGAGTGTATAGTGAAACGTACCACGGCTAACATTTGTCCAATCAAATTCATCGACAGGGCTGAAGCCGCTGACACCGGCGGGCTGGGCTTCGTAACCTTGCTCAACCAATAAAGATGGATTGGTTTTCAATTTCGCCAGCTTGTCTTTAGTGGCTATACTGAAAGGCACGGTCCAGTAGGGGTTAAACACCATATACTTCATTGATTCAGCGAAAACGGGCGTTTGCCTCACTGGTGTACCGACAATCACAGGCATTCCCAATGTTTCTTCACCTTCAGTAAACCCTCTCAACTGAAACGACGCAATGTTAACGCGTAAATATGTTGACCAAGTTTGATGAGGAAGCCATCGCCAACGCTCTAAGTTTGCATCAATTCTTTCTAACCAAGAAAACGTGGTAGCATTTAATGCTTCTAAAGTGGAACTTCCCACAATACCATCTGGCTCTAAGCCCGCAGACATTTGAAACTGCTTAACCGCGTCCAGTAAATCTTTATCGAATAACTCTGAATAGGTGCCTGGCCCTAAAAGACGAGACTTCAGCAACACAACTCTTTCGCTCGTTGAGTTCAGCTTAAGTGTTGGGCCAACTGGAATTTGTGTGGTAACTGTAGATACAGCTGACAGTAGGCTTCGTTTCTTATCCAGCAGTAACTGGTATTCGTGGTGAGTAGGCCACATGGCCCGCAATGTTGCAGAAACACCGTTAGTTAATGCGTGATTTAGCGATGCCACAGGATCCGCTTCTCTTTGCTTAAGGAACCACTGCGAATCTGCATTGGCGGGGCTAACAAGCCCATTTAATCGATGCAGAGTTTGACTGATGAAGGCATCGGTTGCTAATACATCTAAGAGTGCTGTATTGGCGTCGCGACTTTCGAGCATTGATGCGTGGTAATACTCGGGCGAGAAGCCATGTAACTCTGAATCAGCAATTTCATGGAGGAGTTCCTGAAGACGGTTTTCAGCATCACTAGTACCAAACCATATAAGCTGATAGCCCTGTTGAGTGTAGACCTCGCTTACCAAAACTCTATTGTGCACACGAGATGGGTTACTATTTTGTGAACCGTATATCTCCACTGAATCAACTAGCAAATTCTCCACGCGCTGTCGTAAGTTAGGTTGTTTAGATGCATGAGCTACATGACTAAAAGTCAGCATGATGACAAGGCTGACCCAACAAAACGTTGCAACACGGTTTTGTAGTACTACCATGAATAATCCTTTTAAAACGAAGAGTAGGCCCTAGGAATAGTGACGTAATTATAAACTGTTCGTATGTCCCTCGGATACAAAATCTTAATCGCTCTATACAAGTCACTGTAGACAGTAATCACGCATGATTACAGCTCAGATTTAGTTAACTTTTGCGTAAAACACAAAGCTGGCACGTTAGTTGAAAACTCACTAGAAGATTCACATAAAGCGTCAATTTTCTGATAGAGAGACACCAAGCCATGCAGTTATCCGGTTATCTTCAGCGATTCGATAAAAATCAGCTGCAAAATTTTACCAGTGGTTTAGGCGCACCCATCGTCCTTTTGGCAATTATGGGCATGGTTATATTGCCTATGCCGCCATTCTTACTGGACGTGCTGTTTAGCTTTAATATTGCGTTGTCGCTAGTCATTATCTTGGTGGCTGTACTTACCCAGCGTCCAGTAGATTTCGGCATTTTCCCCTTGGTGTTACTTATCGCTACCGTTTTGAGATTAGCGCTTAACGTGGCTTCTACTCGCGTTGTTTTACTTTACGGGCATGAAGGCGGCGATGCAGCAGGTAAAGTTATCGAAGCCTTCGGTGAGGTCGTGATTGGTGGTAACTACGCCGTAGGTATTGTTGTTTTCGCCATCCTTCTTATTATCAACTTCAAAGTTGTAACCGCAGGCGCAGGACGTATTTCAGAAGTAAGCGCACGCTTTACGTTAGATGCTATGCCCGGTAAGCAAATGGCCATAGATGCTGATTTAAATGCAGGGTATATAGATCAAGATCAAGCACGTAAACGCCGTGAAGAGATTACCGCAGAAGCGGATTTTTACGGGTCGATGGACGGTGCGTCAAAATTTGTAAAGGGTGATGCGGTCGCAGGCCTTTTCATCATGCTGATTAATATTGTTGGTGGTCTTTTTATTGGCATGATTCAGCACGGGCTTTCATTCGGTAACGCTATAGAAATCTACACCATATTGACCATCGGTGATGGTTTGGTGGCGCAAATTCCTTCATTGTTACTTTCGGTCGCTACAGCCATTATCGTTACTCGTGAAAACGAGACTCAGGAAATGGGCAAAGAAATCCGCGGTCAGCTTGGTAATAATCAAGCTCTTTATATAGCCTCGGGCGTTCTATTTGTGATGGGTATCATTCCTGGGATGCCTCATATCGCATTCTTAGGGTTCTCATTCTTGATTGCAGGCTTTGCTTACTGGCAGTCGGTTCAAGAAAAGAGAAAGGCCGCAGAGCCCAAAGTGCCAGACAATGTGGTAAAAGATGAATCGGTTGCGCCTGAAGTGAAAGAGCTTGGCTGGGATGATGTTCAGCAGGTAGATACCATCGGATTGGAAGTGGGCTATCGCTTAATTCCTCTTGTCGATAAATCCCAAGGTGGCGAGTTGTTGACGCGCATTAAAGGCGTACGTAAGAAACTATCGCAAGAGCTGGGTTTCCTTATTCCGCCTGTCCACATTCGCGATAACTTGGATTTAGAGCCCAACACTTACACCATCGCTATGCTAGGCGTAACGATTGGGGACTCCATCATCAGTCACGATGAGGAACTTGCTATTAATCCAGGGCAAGTGTTCGGTAAATTAGAAGGGCGTGCCACTAAAGACCCCGCGTTCGGCTTAGACGCAGTATGGATTAAGCCCAATAAACGGGAGCATGCTCAAACCCTTGGGTACACAGTAGTAGACGCTGCGACCGTTGTAGCGACCCATTTAAGCCAATTACTCTCTAACAATGCATATCAATTATTAGGGCACGAGGAAGCGCAACAACTTCTTGATATGCTTGCCAAGCAGCATCCGAAACTGGTTGAAGGATTAGTACCAGACATTCTTCCGCTAAGCACCGTCGTGAAAGTACTGCAAACCTTATTGTTTGAAGGCGTGCCTATTCGCGATATGCGTACAATCGTGCAAACACTCAGTGAGTACGGCACGCGCAGCCAAGACCCCGATGTTTTAGTGTCTGCAGTGCGTATTGCCCTTAAACGTTTAATTGTCCAAGAAATTACTCAAGGTGCAAAAGAGATACCTGTCATAACCTTGGCGCCAGAGTTGGAACAGATGTTGCACCAGTCACTTCAAGCAGGTGGCGAAGATGGCGCTGGCATAGAACCAGGTCTGGCAGACAAGCTGCAAAAATCATTGCAGCAAGCCAGTCAGCAGCAAGAGTTAGAAGGAGAGCCTGCAGTACTCCTTACCTCAGGCATGCTACGACCCGTTCTGTCTCGCTTCTTAAAATATTCGGTTGTTGGGCTTCATGTTCTGTCTTACCAAGAAGTGCCTGACGACAAACAAATAAAAATAGTCAGTTCGGTCGGTCAATAATCTGACACTGGGTGATTGGAGAGGTTGCAATGAAAATTAGACGTTTCTTCGGCAAAGATATGCGTGAGGCGTTAAGCCAAGTTAAAGCTGAATTGGGCAGTGACGCTGTGATCATGTCAAATCGCAAAGTTGCTGACGGTATTGAGCTTGTCGCAGCCTACGACAAAGAGCCTGAAGCGAAGTTGCTTACGCCGAAAGCGTCTCCACAAGCCGCTGCAAAAACACCCGGTCAAAAGGCAGTGCCTAGCTTGAGCGAAATCATTGGTGACGACGGTCCTGATAGCCTTAAAGCACTGCTAGAAAAGCAGCACGGTGGAAATAATGGCGTGGCGAGTCCTGCGCAACCTAACCAACCAATGACAGCGAATGCTAAGCACGCCAATGAAATTGCTTCGCACTTAGACTTCTCAGAAGCCTTTATTGACGACGTAGAAGCCCAGCAGTCTTCTCATGAACCAGTTCGTCAGAACGCTTTCCCAGAGCATCAAGCGTCAAGTATGGATGATACCTCTGTGACGCAGTCAGCGGAGCTTGCGCAAATCAAGGAAGAGCTAGCGTCTCTTCGCGATGTATTGCAATATCAAGTGGCCGACTTGATGGAAGCTAAGAACAAACGTCAAAAACCTGTTCATCAATATCTAATCACCCGTTTAACCGATATGGGGTTAAGCAACGCGTTAGCGAAACAGCTTATTAGCTATACGCCGTCACATTACAACGAACGAGATGCATGGGTATATCTTCTTAACCTATTGGCTAATCGCATAAATGTGACAGGAAACGATATACTTAGCGCACAAGGTGCTGTTGCATTAGTAGGACCAACAGGTACCGGTAAAACAACTACCGTTGCGAAACTTGCTGCCCGCTATGCGCAGAAATACGGTGCAGAGTCGGTTGCGATGATTACCATCGATACGTATAGAATTGCCGCCTATGAGCAGCTAGCGACATACGGAAAGATTATTGGCTGCACGGTGAGAAAAGCGCAGACTAGTGAAGAACTTGCGGATTTATTATTCCAACTTCGTCATAAGCGACTAGTATTGATTGATACGGCTGGATTTAGTCAAAGAGATAGTCGATTAATTAAACAAATTAAGCAGTTTGATAACGGACAAATGCCAAATGTTAAAAAATATTTGGTAGCGCAAGCAAATACGCAATATCCTGCGTTGCAGAGAATCATTCAAGCGTATGATGATATTGAACTAAGTGGCTGTATTTTCACAAAGTTAGATGAGTGCTACTCTTTAGGAGAGGTGCTTAGTGCAGCGGTTGAATACCAATTACCGGTTAGTTATGTCACCGATGGTCAAAAAGTACCTGAAGACATTAAGATTGCAGAAGCGAAATCTTTGGTTTCCGCTGCTGCAAAGCTTTATAAAAAGTACGGTTTGAATCATACTAGTGGTAACAACGCAATTAAAACAGCATAAGCAGTATGATTGACGACCAAGCGAGTAGCTTAAGAAAAATGAAGCAATCACGGTTAATCAAAGTAATCGCCGTCACCGGTGGCAAAGGTGGCGTAGGTAAAACAAACATTACATTGAACACCGCTATCGCCATGGCGAAGCAAGGTAAACGTGTAATGGTTCTCGATGCGGACCTCGGTCTTGCTAACGTAGACGTTATGTTAGGTTTGCGTGTTGAGAAAAACTTATCCCACGTGCTTTCCGGCGAATGTACACTTGATGAAGTATTAGTGACCGGTCCGCACGGAATAAAGATTGCCCCTGCCACATCAGGCACGCAGTCGATGGCAGAATTGTCGCCAACGCAACACGCTGGCCTAATTCGTGCCTTTAGTGAGCTGCGCTCGCAAATTGACGTGCTTATCGTTGATACAGCGGCAGGTATTTCAGACATGGTGTTGAGCTTTTCAAAAGCCTCACAAGACATCATGGTCGTTGTGTGTGACGAGCCTACTTCATTGACAGATGCGTATGCATTGATAAAAATTCTGAATAGAGAGCACGGTGTTTTCCGCTTCAAAGTTGTGGCTAATATGGTGCGCGACGTGCGAGAAGGCCAAGAGCTATTTAGTAAATTAAGCAAAGTGACAGGGCGTTTTTTAGATGTTGCACTAGAATTAGTGGCGACAGTACCGTTTGACGAGAACATTCGTAAAGCAGTGCGTAAACAAACAGCCATTGTCGATGCTTACCCAGGTTCACCGGCAGCCGTTGCAATAACACAGTTGGCGAGTAAAGCCTTAACATGGCCTATTCCAGCGCAGCCAGGTGGCCATTTAGAGTTTTTCATTGAACAATTAGTTGCAGAAAAAGCCGTAGGAAGTCAGCGTTGAACAGCAAGGCAGCCGCTTATCAACAACAAACCGATAAAGCGCAGTTAGTCGAAAGACATGCGCCATTGGTTAAGCGTATAGCGCATCACTTGATAGCGCGATTGCCGGCTAGTGTTCTTGTAGACGATTTAATTCAATCAGGCATGATTGGATTATTAGAAGCCGCGCGAAACTTTGATGGTTCAAAAGGAGCCAGCTTTGAAACGTTTGCCGGCATTCGCATTCGCGGTGCTATGCTAGATGAAATTCGCAAAGGGGATTGGACACCGCGTTCAGTTCATCGAAATGGCCGAGCGATCACTGAAGCAATTTCGCAAGTAGAAAGCGAAACAGGCCGCGATGCTAGAGATTCTGATATTGCTGATAAGCTTAATGTAAGCTTGCAGGACTATCACCAAATGCTTAATGAAGTAAATGCCGGAAAGCTGGTAGGTATTGAAGATTTAGGTGTGTCAGAAGATGTTATTTCGACAGAGCAAAATCGAGGTAGCGACGCACCACTGGAAGATTTGATGCAAGGCGCTTTCCAAAAAGCGCTTGCCCATGCAATTACGACATTACCTGAAAGAGAAGCGATTGTACTTTCGCTGTATTATGATGAAGAGCTGAACCTAAGAGAAATTGGTGAGGTTCTTGATGTAAGTGAATCGAGAGTCAGTCAAATTCACAGTCAGGCCATGTTAAAACTCAAATCACGAATGAAGTCGTGGCAAGCTGACGAAGAATAGAAATTAATAACAATTAACCCCTCACTGGAGGCTATTTTGGACAAAAGCATGAAAATTCTCGTGGTCGATGATTTTTCTACCATGAGACGTATCATCAAAAACCTACTTAAAGATTTGGGTTTTTCCAACATCCAGGAAGCGGATGACGGAAGTACTGCATTGCCTATGTTGCAGCAAGGTGATTTCGATTTCGTAGTTACCGATTGGAACATGCCTGGAATGCAGGGTATTGACTTGCTTCGCGCGATTAGAGCCGATGACAAGCTCAAGCACCTACCAGTACTTATGGTTACTGCTGAAGCGAAGAAAGAGCAAATTGTTGCCGCCGCGCAAGCAGGTGTTAATGGCTACGTTGTTAAGCCGTTCACTGCAGCAACACTTAAAGAAAAATTAGATAAAATATTCGAACGTTTAGGTTGATCCAGACGCTCACCAGAGAAATGAGGTTTACTGGATGTCAACGAATGTAAACGTTCCAATTTCGTTGGAAGAAGCAAAACAGCTTGTCACCTACCTTGAAGAGGGTGACAACGCTTCAGCCAATGCCCTATTAGAAGCGGCCTCAATGAAAGAAAACGTTGAGTTATTTGCCGAAGTAGGGAAACTGACGCGTCAGCTCCATGACGCGCTGAATAATTTCCAAATAGACGACCGCATTAAAAATCTCGCGACCGATGATATTCCCGATGCACAATCCCGCCTAACCTACGTAATTGAAGAAACTGAAAAAGCTGCTAATACTACTATGGATGCCGTTGAAGCGAGCATGCCTATAGCTGAAATGCTGTCGGCGCGCATCGAAAAGGTTATGCCTGAGTGGAAGAAGCTGATGAATCGCCAAATAGAGTTGGGTGAATTCAAGGCTTTATGCGCAGACTTAGACGAATTGTTGGAAGAAGGTTCGGCACAGTCAGCTAAACTTACACAGTTACTTACAGAAGTATTGATGGCTCAAGGTTATCAAGACTTAACTGGTCAGGTTATTCGCCGCGTTATCGACTTGGTTAAAGAAGTGGAAGACAGCTTAGTTAACATGCTTACCATGTTTGGTGAACGCGACGGTGCAGAACAAACTAAACCATCTAGCGTTAAGGCCGATAAGGTTGATGGTGTAGAGGCAGAAGGCCCTATCATTGATGCCGATAAGCGCGACGACGTCGTGTCAGGCCAAGATGATGTAGATGATCTTCTGTCTAGCTTAGGTTTTTAGGGGAGCGGGCGCATGTCGTTTGATGTTGACGAGGATATATTACAGGACTTTCTAGTTGAGGCTGGAGAGATACTTGAACAATTACAAGAACAGCTCGTTGATCTTGAGAACAATCCTGAAGATGCGGATTTGCTGAATGCAATTTTCCGTGGTTATCACACAGTTAAAGGGGGAGCAGGGTTCCTGTCTCTTACCGAGTTAGTAGAAATTTGTCACGGTGCGGAAAACGTCTTTGACGTAATGCGTAACGGTCAACGAACACTAACCCCTGAACTGATGGATATTATTCTGCAAGCCACAGATGTTGTGGTTGAAATGTTTGAACGAGTGAAAGCTCGGGATCCATTAGAGCCAGCAGATGCACACCTAGTAGACTTGTTACACAAACTAAGTCGCCCGGAATCTCCAGATGAGAATATTTTTGGTGAACAAAGCGCGCCGGCGTCAGAACCTGAGCCCGCGATTGAAGAGCCAGAATTAGTTGTTGAAGAGCCTACTGCACAGGCACCAAGTTCTGGTGATGGCGGCGGTATTGACGAAATCACTGAAGATGAGTTTGAAGCGCTGCTTGATGAGCTTCATGGCTCTGGGGCACCAGGACAGTCCTCAGCGGCTAAAAGCGAACCTGCAAAGGCTGCTGCACCTGCTGCCGCTAGTGATAACGACGATATCACCGACGAAGAATTTGAAGCGCTGCTTGATGATTTACACGGCAAAGGCAAGTTTGGTGGTGAAGAAGCTGCGCCAACGGCAAATACACCAGCTCCAGCACCAGTTACGCCGAGTGCAGCTGATGATGAAGAAATCACCGATGACGAATTTGAAGCACTGCTTGACCAACTACATGGCTCAGGGCAAGGGCCTACCAAGCAGGGAGCCGTTTCAAAGGCGCCAGAGCCTCCTGTAGATAAGGCAGCAACAGAAGCGGTTCAAAAAGCGAAACAAGCAGCGCCAGCTGCGCCAAAATCGACGCCTGCTCCTAGCGCCGCAGCGCCAGCTAAAGCAAGCGCACCTGCTGCACCAAAAGCAGCGCCTAAAAAAGATGAGAAGAAGGCGGCACCAGCTGCGCCTCCTGCTGAGACTACAGTACGTGTAGATACCAAGCGCCTTGACCAAATTATGAACATGGTGGGCGAGCTTGTACTAGTGAGAAACAGGCTAATAAGCTTGGGTATCAACAGTAACGACGAAAGCATGTCCAAAGCCATTGCCAACTTAGATGTGGTAACGGGCGACTTGCAAGGTGCGGTAATGAAAACCCGCATGCAACCTATCAAGAAGGTGTTTGGTCGTTTCCCTCGCGTTGTTCGAGACCTCGCTAGAAGCTTGAAGAAAGAAATAACCCTTGAGCTTGTGGGTGAGGAAACTGATTTAGACAAAAACCTGGTTGAAGCACTGGCCGATCCACTTGTGCATTTGGTGAGAAACTCCGTCGACCATGGTATTGAAATGCCTGATGACCGTGCTGCAGCGGGTAAACCGCGCATGGGTACGGTTCAGCTATCGGCATCTCAAGAAGGCGATCATATTCTTCTAACCATCGAAGATGATGGTAAAGGAATGGATCCTGAAAAGCTTAAAGAAATTGCTATTAGTCGCGGTGTACTAGACGCAGACGCAGCTGCACGTATGTCGGATGTTGAAGCGTTTAACTTGATATTCGCGCCAGGGTTCTCAACCAAAACAGAAATTAGTGATATTTCTGGTCGCGGTGTGGGCATGGACGTGGTTAAGACCAAAATTAACCAACTTAACGGCACCGTGAACATAGATTCACAGCTAGGAAAAGGCACGCGACTGGATATCAAAGTTCCGCTAACGCTAGCCATTCTTCCGACGCTAATGATTGTTGTAGGAAAACAAACCTTTGCGTTACCATTAGGTGCGGTGAACGAAATAATAAATATGGACATCAAAAAGACCAACACGGTCGATGGCCAGCTAACAATGATAGTTCGTTCAAAAGCAATTCCGTTGTTCTTCCTTGGTGAATGGTTGATTCGAGGTCCCAAAAACATCGATAGAGAAAAGGGACACGTTGTTGTAGTGCAAATTGGTACACAACAAGTAGGATTCGTAGTAGACGCGCTAATAGGCCAAGAAGAAGTGGTTATTAAACCTCTTGATGCATTATTGCAAGGCACGCCTGGTATGGCGGGAGCCACGATTACATCAGACGGTGGAATTGCACTAATTTTAGATATTCCGAGCCTGCTTAAACGGTATGCGCGTAAACCCATCAAGTAAGGCGATGAATTAACAGGAATAATAATCCATGGTCTTTAAAGTCCTTGTCGTGGACGACTCGACTTTTTATCGTCGTCGAGTAAAAGAAATACTCGATGGCGATAGGGAACTTGAAGTTGTTGGGGAAGCGAGAAATGGGCGCGATGCACTTGAAAAAGCAGAAGCGCTTAAGCCGGATGTGATAACGATGGATGTTGAAATGCCTGTCATGGACGGCATTTCAGCTGTAAAGGCCATAATGGACAAACGGCCTACACCTATTCTTATGTTTTCTTCGCTTACGCATCATGGTGCGCAAGCGACATTAGATGCGTTAGAAGCGGGCGCGCTCGATTTCTTACCTAAGAAATTTGAAGATATCGCGCAGGACAGAAAAGACGCATCGCGCTTGTTGTGTACAAAAGTACGCTTAATAGCGCGTCGTGGTATTGGTCTTAAGCGTCCGTCGTTTCGCTCTACAGAGGCAAGAAAGCTTCCTGATAATGCGCCAAAGCAGGCGTTTTTTAAAACATCAGGGTTGCTATCAGGGCATAAAGTCGCAGCTAAACAACCAACCGTTTCGTCTGTTAGAGCAACGGGGAAACAGTATAAGTGTTTGGCGATTGGGGCTTCCACGGGCGGGCCAGTTGCGCTTCAAAAAGTGCTCGCTCCGTTACCCGCAGATTTTCCTTATCCTATTTTGCTTGTACAACATATGCCTGGGACATTCACCACGGCATTTGCTCAGCGACTAGACACAAACTGCAAAGTTAAAGTGAAAGAAGCAGAGCATGGTGACATTTTAAAACCTGGTCATGCTTATCTTGCTCCAGGCGGAAAGCAGATGTTGCTTGAGTCAGTTGGTGCAAATAAGCGCATCGCTATTGTCGACGCTAATGCCAATGATAAGGTGAATTATAAACCCAGTGTGGATCTCACTTTTAGCTCCTTAGCTAAGGCCTATGGTGGGGATGTATTGGGAATTATATTAACGGGTATGGGAGCTGACGGCAGAGAAGGATGTCGGATGCTCAAGGAAAAAGGCGCGACCATTTGGGCGCAGGATCAAGACTCTTGCGTAGTCTATGGTATGCCGCAAGCTGTGGCCGTTGCCAATATATCCAGCAAAAATATAAATATTGATGATATGAGCAGTTGCGTTCAAACCGAAATGCGATAGCAGTTTGAACCGTAATGGAACAGCAAATATGAAAGTGTGGACAGTAGCAAATCAAAAGGGTGGCGTAGGGAAGACAACCACTACGGTGAGCCTTGGTGGCTTGCTTGCACAGCAGGGCAAGCGAGTACTAATGATTGATACTGATCCGCATGCGTCGTTGAGCTATTACTTTGGCATTGACGCAGAAGCGTCAAGTCATTCTGTTTACGATATTTTTATTAAGTCTAATGACATATCTGCCGATAATGTAATGGACTGTTTGTGTCCAACAAAGTTGGATAACTTGTACGTGTTACCCGCAACAATGGCACTAGCAACCTTAGACAGAACAATGGGTAGCGAGCAGGGCATGGGGCTGGTTTTAAAGAAGGCCTTAGCTAAAATAGCAGATGAATTTGATGTGGCTATTATTGATTGTCCTCCAGTGTTAGGGGTATTGATGGTTAATGCACTAGCTGCGTGCGATAAAGTTATTGTGCCTACACAAACAGAATACCTTGCGTTAAAAGGGTTAGACAGAATGATTCGTACCATGGAAATTATGGGACGTTCGTTAGATAAATCCTTTGATACTGTAATTATTCCAACTATGTTCGACAAGCGCACAAATGCGGCGCTAGCATCGCGAAAACGTTTGATGGATGACTATGGTGAACGAGTATGGGAAGGGGTCATTCCCGTTGATACGCATTTTAGGGATGCAAGCTTGGTGCAGCTTCCTATATCAGCGGCATACCCAAAAACACGTGGTGTGTCTGCGTATGAGAAACTTTTAGCGGTATTGGAGAAATAACAATAACATGAGCAAGCAATCGCCTTTTGCCCGTGAAGAAGTGATGGAGGCCTACCTAGATAGCCTTCTCAAAGAGCCAGAAGCACCGGAAGATGTGACTGCGCGCACGGCAAAATTGCTTGAGCAGGCCTCTCAGCAGATGGCTGAGTCAGCACTTGCCTCTACCGCAAACGCCAATGAATCGTTGAAAAACGAACAAGAAGCGTTAGCGGAAAAAGTTACATCGTTAATTGAAACGCAAAAAGCAGAGACCATTGAGAGTGAGAAACACGAGGCTCACACCGAAACTTTAGTAGAAAGTCAGCAAGAAACAGCGTTAAGTCGCTCTGAAAAAACAAAAATTCCACTAAAGGATACTCTCGGTTTTCGCTTTCAAGCGCTATTCTTTGAGGTTGCAGGGTTGACCCTTGCGGTGCCGTTGACATCGCTAGGTGGGATCCACCAAATTGAGAAAATAGGTCCTTTATTTGGGAAACCTGATTGGTTTATGGGTGTAATGTTGCACAGAGAGTCTAAACTAAGTGTTGTTGACTCTGCAAAATGGGTAATGCCAGAAAAATATGACGAAAACCTCGCACAATCGCTTAACTACCGATATCTTATAATGTTAGGAGAAAGTACGTGGGGATTGGCGAGCGAAAAGCTTGTTAATACGGTCAATTTGACTACCGATGATGTTAAATGGCGCGAGTCCACAGGTAAGCGTCCCTGGTTAGCGGGGATGGTTAAAGAAAAAATGTGCGCGTTAATTGACGTTGAAGAATTAATATCTATGCTTAACAAAGGCTTAGGCAGTAACGACCAGACGCCATAGTATTGGGAGCCAGGTTCATGAGCGACGAAAGAATAAATAACAACGCCACCGACAGCAACGACGAAGTCCTTCAATGGGTAACGTACCGCTTAGGTGAAGAAACTTACGGTATTAACGTAATGCAAGTGCAAGAAGTATTGCGTTATACCGAAATAGCCCCTGTACCCGGTGCGCCCGATTACGTGCTTGGTATTATTAACCTGCGTGGTAATGTGGTAACTGTCATTGATACCCGTGCTCGATTTGGTTTACCTCCTACAGAAATTACGGACAATACACGTATCGTCATTATTGAATCTGACGAACAAGTTGTCGGTATTCTTGTGGACAGTGTTGCAGAAGTGGTTTACTTGAAATCTTCAGAGATTGATAGTGCGCCTAATGTAGGTACTGAAGAAAGCGCCAAGTTTATTCAAGGGGTGAGCAACCGTGACGGTGAACTACTTATTCTTGTTGACCTGAATAAATTGCTAAGCGACGAAGAGTGGGATGAGCTTAGCAACATCTAAATAAATGAATAGGCAGTGTCACTATCGATGCTGCCCACATTTCCCCAAGGGTTACGTCCATGGATTGGCAGCTTGCTGCACCTACCTTATTAGAACTCATACTGTGTGTTGTTGTAGTTTTGCTTACCGTTGCCGTAGGCGTACTACATTCACATATCAATCAGTTGCGCAAAGCGTTAAGCGAAAGCGAAAATAGCCACGCTGAAGCTATTGCACGTGCCGAAGCAATAGCCAAGAACGCAAACAATCAACAATCTGAAGCGCAAGCACGAAGTTTGGTCATTACTCGTCATCTTCAAGAATTAGATGAAAAGCAAACTGAAATAGAAAACCAACTTCGCGAACTGAAGCTACAAGACCCATCTCTACGCCTATATCAGCGTGCTGCTGACCTTGTTAAACAAGGCGCCAGCATTGATGAAATTATCGAAGCGTGTGACATTCCTCGCGCCGAAGCGGAAATGCTAGTGATGGTACACAAGCAAAATACTTAATATGTCGTACATCATATAAAAAAACGTTTAGACGTCTAGACGTAAAGATGTTGACATATTCCCAGTTATAGACACAATACAGATATTGTAATTTATCACTGGAGCCCTCTATGCCAATTCGTATTCCTGAGCAGTTACCCGCACAGAATGTACTACTAGGTGAAAATATTTTTACCATGGACATGGACAGGGCCGCCAATCAGGATATTCGTCCCCTTGAAGTTGGTATCCTTAACTTGATGCCAAATAAAATAGAGACGGAAGTGCAATTACTTCGTCTACTGTCGAATACCCCACTACAAATCAATGTGGACCTGATCCGTATTGACAATCAAGCGCCTAAAAATACCCCGCAGTCACACATGGATGCCTTTTATCACGATTTCTCAGCGGTAGCGGATAAGAAATACGATGGCCTTATCGTTACCGGCGCGCCCCTTGCGCTTATTGATTATGAAGAAGTGAAGTACTGGGACACCATGACCACCATATTGGAATGGGCGCAGCGTCATGTAAACTCGACCCTTTACTTATGCTGGGCTGCTCACGCCGCTATGTATCATTTTTACGGCATCACACGTGAACTAAGAGATGAAAAATTCTCAGGCGTGTTTAAACACAAAGTAAACGACCCGCACAATGAGTTACTACGAGGTTTTGATCCGACATTTTACGCAACTCACTCTCGATATGGCCATATTAAAACGTCGAACTACAACAGTGTTGAGGGATTGAGTGTTGTAGCTGAATCTGACGAAGTGGGTGCCTATATTGTTGCATCAGATGATAAGCGCATGGTGTTTGTAACGGGTCATCCAGAATACGATCCAGATACGCTAAAAGACGAATATCTGCGTGATCTTGCTGCGGGTCAAACTCCAGCAATTCCAAAAAACTATTTTGAAGGTGATGATCCAGCCCAGTCTCCTATTGTACAGTGGCGCTCACACGGCAGCCTATTGTTTACAAACTGGCTGAATTATTATGTCTATCAGACCACGCCTTACGATTTAAGTCAGCTAGCTGAAAAGTCACAGCCAAAGAGGTAGCACGTGAGCCAAAGACCAAATTCAAGCGCGCAGGCAACGCTAACAGAAGCCGCGAAAAAACGCATTCTTATATTAGACGGCGCAATGGGCACAATGATCCAGCGTCATAAGTTAGAAGAAGAAGATTATCGCGGAGAGCAGTTTGCCGACTGGCACTGTGACGTTAAGGGTAACAATGATTTGTTGGTCCTTACTCAGCCCGACATTATTTATCAAATTCACTGCGATTATTTTGAAGCTGGCGCGGACATTATCGAAACGAATACGTTTAATGCCACGACTATCGCTATGGCCGATTATGATATGCAGGCCCAATCTCGCGATATCAATTTAGCTGCCGCCAAATTAGCGCGAAAAGCGGCTGATGAGTTCACAGCCAAAACGCCAGATAAACCCCGCTTCGTAGCGGGCGTACTCGGCCCAACAAACCGCACTGCGTCTATTTCGCCAGACGTTAATGACCCGGGTAAGCGCAATGTCACGTTTGACGAATTAGTGGAAGCTTATAGTGAGTCTACCGAGGCATTAATTGAAGGTGGGGTAGATTTAATTATGCTAGAAACCATCTTCGACACATTAAACGCAAAAGCAGCAGCTTACGCGGTCGAGTCGGTATTTGAAAAGCTGGGTACATCGCTACCTGTTATGGTGTCTGGCACGATTACTGATGCTTCAGGACGAACTCTATCGGGGCAAACTGCTGAAGCGTTCTACTACTCAATGAGACACATCAACCCGTTTTCTTTTGGTTTGAATTGCGCTCTTGGTCCTGACCTGTTGCGCCAATACGTAGATGAAGTGGCGGCGGTCAGCGAGTGCTTAATATCAGCGCACCCTAATGCTGGTTTACCCAATGAATTTGGTGAGTACGATATGGAAGGCCCAGAGATGGCCGAGCACATCAAAGAATGGGCGCAATCAGGTCTAGTGAATATTGTAGGCGGCTGTTGTGGTAGCACGCCTAAGCATATCCGAGATATTGCTAACGCGGTCGAAGGCATTGCGCCAAGAGAAGTGCCACAATTTGAACCCAAAATGCGTTTGTCAGGCCTAGAGCCGTTTGTACACTAGGAGGGCATTATGAGCGCAGAATTTTCCACATTTATCAATATTGGTGAGCGTACCAACGTTACAGGCTCTGCTCGCTTTAAACGCCTTATTCTTGATGGTGATTACGAAGCCGCGTTAGATGTTGCAAGACAGCAAGTAGAGAACGGCGCGCAGATCATCGACATTAATATGGACGAGGCCATGCTTGACTCTAAGCAGGCCATGATCACATTTTTGAACCTGATCGCCTCCGAGCCTGATATTAGTCGAGTTCCTATTATGATTGACTCGTCTAAATGGGATGTTATCGAAGCTGGGCTTAAGTGCGTTCAGGGCAAAGCGATTGTTAACTCAATCAGCTTAAAAGAAGGGGAAGAGCTCTTCTTAAACCAAGCAAAACAAATAAAGCGCTATGGTGCTGCAACCGTGGTGATGGCATTTGATGAAACCGGTCAGGCTGACACGCAGGCTCGCAAGGTAGAGATCTGTCAACGCAGTTATAAGCTGCTTACTGAAGAAGTAGGCTTTCCACCCGAAGATATTATTTTCGACCCCAATATTTTTGCAGTAGCAACAGGTATTGAAGAGCACGATAACTACGCGGTTGATTTTATTGAAGCTACCCGTGAAATACGTAAAACCTGTCCGTATTCACATATTTCCGGTGGCCTTTCTAATATATCTTTCTCGTTCAGAGGGAATAATCCAGTACGCGAGGCTATGCACTCGGTATTTTTATACCACGCTATTCGAGCGGGCATGGATATGGCTATAGTGAACGCTGGTCAGCTAGAGGTTTATGACGAAATACCCGCTGAACTTCGCGATGCAGTTGAAGATGTTATCTTAAACCGCAGAAGTGACGCTACAGAACGCTTGCTAGACATCGCCCCAAACTATCAAGGCGACGGCAAAGCTGCAGCGAAAGAAGATTTAACCTGGCGCGAGCAGGACGTTAATAAGCGCTTGGAGCATGCCCTTGTGAAGGGGATCACCGACTACATCATTGAAGACACTGAAGTAGCGCGCCAGCAGGCTGAACGCCCACTACACGTTATTGAAGGGCCGTTGATGGACGGCATGAATGTAGTGGGTGACTTATTCGGTGAAGGCAAAATGTTCCTTCCTCAAGTGGTAAAGTCAGCCCGCGTTATGAAAAAAGCGGTTGCTCACTTACAGCCTTTCATTGAAGAAGAAAAATCAGACGATGCGAAAAGCAACGGCAAAATTCTTCTGGCCACGGTAAAAGGCGATGTTCACGATATCGGTAAAAACATTGTGGGCGTGGTGCTTCAGTGTAATAACTTTGAAGTGATTGATTTAGGCGTGATGGTACCAGCAGCCACCATTTTACAAACGGCTAAAGACGAAAACGTAGATATGATTGGCTTGTCGGGCCTTATTACTCCATCACTTGATGAAATGGTACACGTTGCCAAAGAAATGGAGCGTCAGGGCTTTGACATTCCGCTACTTATTGGCGGTGCGACTACCTCCAAAGCGCATACGGCAGTAAAAATTGAACAAAACTATCATGCACCTGTAGCCTATGTTCCAAATGCCAGTAGGGCTGTAGGTGTATGTCAGCGCCTTCTAAACAAAGCGTCTCGCGATATTTACGCACAAGAGCTCGCGAAAGAATACGATACGGTACGCGAACAGCACGCCCGTAAAAAGCCGCGCAGTAAACCAGTGACGTTGGCAGAGGCCAGAGGAAACGCCTTCAAGCCAGATTTTGCGGTTATGCCGGTAAAACCTGCTAACTTAGGTGTGACACCAGTTACCGCTGATTTGGCTACACTGCGCAACTACATTGATTGGACCCCGTTTTTCTTAACTTGGTCTTTGGCTGGAAAGTACCCCCGTATACTTGAAGATGAAGTGGTAGGAGAGCAAGCTCAGTCTTTATTCAATGATGCCAACGCCATGCTGGATAAAATTATCGAAGAAAACAGTCTTCAGGCAAAAGGCGTCATCGGGTTATTTCCAGCTAACCGCGTTAATGACGACGTGGAAATTTATACCGATGAGTCGAGAAGCCAAGTGCAAGGCATCGCTCACCATTTGCGCCAGCAAACCCTTAAAGATAAATTCGCTAACTATTGTTTAGCAGACTTCGTAGCTGAAAAGTCGAGCGGCATTAATGATTATATAGGCGCTTTTGCCGTTACTGGCGGTATAGGCGAGGACGAGCTGGCTGATAGCTATATTCAAGCGGGTGATGACTACAATGGTATCATGGTGAAGGCGGTAGCAGACAGGCTTGCCGAAGCTTTCGCTGAATACCTTCATGAGCAAGTGCGTAAGCACTACTGGGGCTATGCTTCTGATGAGTCGCTAAGCAATGACGAGCTTATTCGAGAAAAATATCAGGGTATTCGACCTGCACCAGGCTACGCTGCTTGTCCAGAACATACTGAAAAGCAGCTTATCTGGGATTTGTTGTCAGCAGAGCAGCATACGGGCATGAAACTCACGGAAAGTTATGCCATGTGGCCTGGGGCCTCGGTATCGGGGTGGTATTTCGCTCACCCTGATGCTAAATACTTTGCGGTTGCTAAAATCCAATCCGACCAAGTAGAGGATTACGCCAAGCGTAAAGGCTGGACTATAGAAGAGGCAGAAAAGTGGCTCGGCCCCAACTTGCGCGATTAATGCTGATAAAGGCGGTGAGTAGCATGGAAACCGAAAAGCCTTTTAGTCAGGCCTGTGAAAACAACAAGCGCGTCATTCTGAGCGTGCTTGAACGGGCATTTGCTAATTGTCATCAAGTGTTAGAAATTGGTAGTGGCACAGGTCAGCATGCCGTGTTCTTGGCTGAGTATTTACCTCATCTTATTTGGCACACAAGTGATCAACCACACTATCACGAAGGTATTGCCGCGTGGCTGAGTGATTCAAATACGCGGAATGTGAAACCTCCCATAGCATTTACCGTTGGGCAAGATGACTTTCCCAACCTCGACATAGACGGCATTTTTACGGCAAACACCGCGCATATCATGCAAAAAGAAGAGGCGAAGCTGCTCATGGAATCAGTAGCGTTGCACTTACCCAAAGGGGGCGTATTCTGTCAGTATGGCCCTTTTACACATAGTGGTAAGTTTACTTCTGAAAGTAACCAAGCCTTCCATACTTCGCTTTTAGCGCGTGGTTATGGTGGCTACCGCGATATCAATGAGCTTACTGCTTGGGCAGGCGAGTTAAGCTTGCAAGACATAATCGACATGCCCGCCAATAACCATATGCTTATTTGGCAAAAACGCTAAAGAAGTATCAAGGCTGCAGCACTTTGCTTTAAAAACAGTTAAAGCAAAGAAAGTCAGCACTCACATTAAAGGAGTAACTATGAGCTTTAAAGTAAACCATTATTTCGACAATAAAGTGAGCTCGATTGGGTTTGAATCTGCAAACGGCCCCTGCACCTCGGGCGTGATGTCGCCGGGTGAATATACATTTTCTACATCACAAAAAGAGCTAATGAAAGTGGTTGAAGGTGAGCTAGTTGTGAAGCTTCCGGGAAGTGACGAATGGCAATCTTTTGCTACAGGCACCAGCTTTAATGTACCCGCCGATGCTTCTTTTGACGTAAAAGTGTCTACGCCTACCGCTTATCTTTGCTTTTACAGCTAATTCTTAAAAGCGTTTAATTCACTCTGTATTTAAACTTTCGTAGAATTGACTTTCAGAGGTTGTAAAATTTCTCTGTATATCTCAAAGTATTAGAAGTGCAAGCGAGCTCGGCTCACTTGCGCTTTTATACTAATAAAACTAAACCTGAAATGTGTGCGAATTATCAGGGCCTGTTGACCTTTGATCTAAATGGAAGCCTTTTAATCGCGAAACAGTCCTGCAAGCCTAGTGGGCTAAGTTAAAGGGCTGTGACAAAGAGTAAAAGGCTTCCATAACGACCCCTTCGGGCAGCGCCTTTGTGCCATCTATACTGCGTTGAGTGTTTTCGACTTAGAACCACTAAACCGTCAAACATCCGCCTTGTCTAGATGGCACAAAGACCGCTGAAAAAATGTACAATAAAGGTCAACAGGCCCTAGTGCTGGAATACACTTTTCACACGTTGTGGCGTTTAGTAAACAATGAGAAGTACAAATGAAATCCATATCACTCCAAAAAAAGTTCATGCTTATCGTTGGCGGTAGCATAGCTTTGATGTTACTCATTACGGCGTTTTTCTTAGTCAATACCGTTGCAGATAACACCCGCAGTCGCGTAGAAAAAGAGCTTAAATCCTTAGTTGCACGTGAGGCTAATGACGTTGAAGGCTTCTTCGCAACCTATGGCGGCGTTGCTAGAGCGTTCCTAAGTAGTCCTTTTCTACAAGATTTTTTTACGCGCCATAACACGCGAGGAGCGCCCGAAAGCCAACTGGCTCAATCCAAAGATATCTATGCCACATTTGAGGGCATCAGCAGTCAAGATCCCATTATTAAATCGGCGTTCTTTGGTTCAGCAAAGACGGGTGAATACTTCTATGAAGAGGGCCGAGTCGGCGTCGACACTTCGGGTCCTGATGCTGGCAATCCTAACGCGGGTTACTTTGCAACTAAACGTCCGTGGTTTACTACTGCCGTAGAAAAAGGAAAGCTATATGTAACGCCTCCTGCTGTCGATTCCCAAGATGGAAGCGTATCTGCAGTAGTACAAACCCCGATATACAAGAATGGAGCGTTACTAGGCGTTGGCGGTGTCGATATTCTTATTAGCACGGTGGGTAAGGTCATAGATGCCATTCGTTATGAAGAACAAGGCACGGCTTTTTTACTCGATGAGAACCAAAACATTGTTTACTTTCCAAAACAGAGCAAAGCGTTGCCACTAAGCTCCTCTATTCGCAACTTTGACAGCGTGTTTGATAGCACTGAAGGATTTGGCAAGTTGGCAAGTAATATAGCGGCTAATGAATCTGGTATTGTGCACGTAACCTGGAAGGGGGAAGACTATGTTGCGGTTTTTGAGCACGCTCAGTTAACTAACCCACAAATGAATTGGTCGCTGGGCATTCTTATCCCTGCAAGCATCATTGATAGCCCTATAAATAATGCAATTACTACGGCAATTATCGTCGCCTTTGTGATTATTGGATTAATAGCGCTTATTACTTATTTTGCGAGTGCTAAAGTCACTCAGCCTTTGGTCGAAATGCGCAACGCAATGGCGGAAATAGCGCATGGCGACGGCGACTTAACTAAGCGTCTGGAAGTTAAGAGTAATGACGAAATCGGTGCGCTTGCTATAGAGTTTAATACCTTTACCGATAAACTAAGATCATTGCTAAAAGATACTGCCGCTAACACTAAGGCTGTTTCTGATGCAGCGGATCACCTTCGAGATGTGAGTCGCGCGACTAGCAAGGAAATTAACCAAGAGCGTAGTCAGGTGGACAACGTGTCTACGGCAGTGACCCAGATGGCTGCTACCGTCGTTGAAATTTCAAAAAATGCGGCACAGTCCAGTGACGCTGCGACTAAAGCAGATGAATTGGTACAAGCCGGCAGTGAGCAAGTGCAAGATGCCATGAGGGAAATTCGCGCGCTGGCTGACGCCATCAGTCAGGGGGTTGAAGTTGTGGGCGGATTGAGCAAAGAGTCAGATAGCATCGGTGCTGTAGTCGATGTAATTAACAGCATTGCTGAACAAACTAATTTACTGGCATTAAACGCAGCCATTGAAGCGGCGAGAGCCGGTGAACAGGGGCGCGGGTTTGCCGTTGTTGCAGATGAAGTTCGCTCATTAGCAAGTCGTACACAAGAATCGACGACTGATATACGAAAAATGGTAGAGCGATTGCAGGCGATGTCTGAGCAGACCAACAGTGTTATGCAGGAAGGACAAACCCGTTCTCAATCTGGTGTCGATAAAACAGAGAAAGTGGTCGAAACGCTTAAAGACATTACCCAGTCTATAGGTTTGGTTCACGAGCAAAGTACTCACATAGCACTTGCTACCGAGCAGCAAACGGAGGTGGCGCAAGATATTAATAAGTCGCTCGTAGCTATCACTGGTTTAAGTGATAAAACTAGTCAGCATGCAGAAGAGTTAGCTGTGGAGGCGACGCAGTTAAGTGCCGTCTCTGGTGACTTAAAAGAATTGGTGGGACAGTTTAAAATTTAGCGCCATTCATATCGTGAAGCGCGCATAATGGGCGACAGTCTTTAATTAGAGCGTTTTCGCTTGCCAACATTGTTGGCAAGCGAATTATTTTATTCCCTAGTTTGACATAAGTTTCTGAAATACTGTTTGGAACACCTATGGCTTGTGCGTTTGCGAGAGGGCAATGAAGTCATCTACAAATCCCAAAACGTCCTGCGCTTTTCTATGACCCAAGTACAGCGTTTTTGATACGCCTTGTTCACCAAGCGACCGACAAGTCAGGAGATCGCTTTCTTTTGATTCATCAATTAACCATTTAGGTAGCGCAGTAACACCACGTCCCGCTGCTACCATTTGTAAGATGATCTCGGTGGTTTCAATCGTTTTATGTTGCCTCACTGTGCAATTGGCAGGAGTAAGAAAATGCGTGAATACGTCCAGTCGACTGAGTTCTACGGGGTAGGTGATAAGCGTCTCATTGCTTAAGTCTTTCGGTGTAACAAATGGTTTCTCTGCCAAAGGGTGGTGCTTATCCATTACCAACACTTGTTCATATTCGAACACTGGCGTGTAGGTAATGGTTTCAAGTGAAAGAGGGTCTGGCGTGAGCAATATATCAATATCGTACCCGTGAAGTGCTTGTAAACCGCCAAAGGAGAACGCGCGGCGTACATCTACATCAACATCTGGAAAGGCTTTCAAAAAAGGCGCCACTACCTTAAGCAACCATTCAAAACACGGGTAGCACTCCATCCCAATACGTAATATGCCCTGTTTACCATCGGCGAATCTGCGTAATTGGGCTTCAGTATGCTCAAACTGGGGTAAAACTCGGTGAGCTAAGCCCAATACACTCTGACCCGCCTGAGTCAGCGTGAGTCTTCTGCCGTCTTTTTTCCAAAGCGGTACGTCAAAATGGGCTTCCAACTTTTTCATTGCGTGGCTTAACGCTGACTGGGTTAGAAAAAGCGATTTTGCCGCTTCTGTCATCGTGCCTTCAGCATCTATCGCTCTTACTATTCGTAAATGTTGTCTATCAATCATAATAAATTACAACCAGTTTAACGTTTTTGAAGAGGGCTTGGGGCAGCACTGACTATAGTCACGGCGTCCGACAGGCGAGTTTCAATTATCTCTTTTATGATAATTGATATTTCTCTAAAGGTCTTTCGTCCAGGCGCAGTGTTTCTCCACGCTAATGAGTGCTGACGTTCAATAGGCATATCGGCAATCTCACACACGTGTAATGCTTCAGGCTTGTGCAACTCAGAATGAATATAAAGCCCGGGTAGGAAGGCTACACCCATGCCCATTACCACCATTTGACGCAAAGTATCTAGGCTGGTGCCCTCATAATCTCGCTGTAAATCTGCCCCAATCTCATCGCAAATGCGCTGCACTTGATGATGAAAGTGATGTCGGTCTTCTAGTGTTAACACTTTCTCGCCGCTTATTTCTTCTGGTTTAACATAGGCTTTTCCTGACAATTTGTGATCAGAAGGCGTGACGAATTTTAAAGGCTCTTTGAAGAGTGGTTGCGTGATCAATTGAGAGTTTTCGCCTGAAAGTGGGGAAAGAATTAGGTCATATTCACCACGCAGTAGACCGTGTTGCAATGCGTTAGGGGCGCCTTCTCGAACATAGAAGCGCAAGCCGGGCTTCCGTTTGTGCAGATCTGGTAGCACAAAGGGAAGTAAATAAGGCCCTAGCGTTGGCGGTATCCCTAACCGGTAGGTTACAACTTCACCCTCGGACAAGTCTCGTGCAATTTCGCTGAACCGTTGAGAGGCCTGCAGCACCTCTTCCGCTGCATCAAGCAAGGCTTTACCTTGGGGAGATAACAGCGTTCCCGTGCGTGATCGTTCAAAAAGCGTTAGCCCTAAAAGGTTTTCTAGCGCACTGATCTGACTGGTCAGAGTAGGCTGACTAATTCCCAGTATTCCCGCTGCTTGCCTGAAGCTTAGGTATTTAGCCACTGCAACAAAATAGCGGATTTGGTTAATTGACGGGGTCTTTCCGTTGAATTGCATGGTGAAAATGGCTCTCTCTTACTATGCTTATGGGTAGTGTTACGTAAGCAGTGATAGTATTTAGCTATCGCGAGTTAGTATATTAAACTATTAATCTATCAGGTGAAACTGGCGTAATTACATAATCATTACAATTATTAAAAAATTGGGAGTTATATATGGATCACGTTATCTCAGGTGTTGCCAAATTCCAGAAAGAAGTTTACCCAAACAAAAAAGCTACGTTTCAAAAACTAGCTACTGGGCAGAACCCTGAAGTGCTTTTCATTACGTGCTCTGATTCACGTATCGACCCGAACTTAGTAACACAAACTGATCCGGGTGAGCTATTTATCTGCCGTAATGCGGGCAACATCGTACCTCCTCACAGCAACCAAACTGGTGGCATGACAGCGTCTATTGAGTTTGCAGTTGCTGCACTGGGCGTTTCTCACATTGTTATTTGTGGCCATACTGACTGTGGTGCAATGAAAGGCGCCATCAACCCTGAAGGCTTAAGTGCGCTTCCGCATGTAAAAGAGTGGCTAGGTCATTGCCGTGTTGCAACTGAAGTTGTTAAAGAGCGCTGTGGCCATTCAGACCTTTCTATTGACGACCTAGAAGCGGTAACGAAAGAGAACGTTGTTCAGCAAATTCAGCACCTTCGCACTCACCCTGCTGTTGCTGCAAAAATTGCAACAGGTCAGGTTAAACTTCACGGATGGGTTTATAACATTGGTTCAGGTGAAGTGCTTTACTACAACACTGAGTCTGGTGAATTTGATGTAATGGACGAGTCTACTGCCGAAGCACAACTTGCTCGCGGTGAATAAGGTCTATAACTATGGTAAAAATTAACCTTTCAAACCTACGAGGCGATTTTACCGGCGGTTTAACAGCCGGTATCGTTGCTTTACCACTGGCGCTTGCACTTGGTGTAGCGTCAGGCTTAGGCCCAATGGCGGGTCTGTACGGTGCTATTGCGGTTGGCTTCTTTGCCGCACTTTTCGGTGGTACACCAGCACAGATTTCTGGTCCAACGGGGCCTATGGTTGTTGTTCTTGCAGGCTTGTTCGCAAGTCTGTCAGGCGACGCCAGCCTTATATTCACAGCTGTGATATTGGCCGGTATATTCCAGATTGTTTTTGGTGTCCTTGGCGTTGGTCAATACATTCGCCTGGTGCCTTACCCGGTAATATCGGGCTTTATGTCGGGCATCGGTGCAATCATCATCATTCTTCAAATCGGCCGCTTGCTGGGCCATGAGCCGCCAGGCGGAACAATCGGCGCATTGACATACTTGCCAACCGCGCTTGCCGATATTGATTTTGCAACCTTAGCGTTAGGCCTTGGTACCTTGGTTATTGCCTACAAATGGCCACCGCAATTAGGCAAGTATGTGCCTGGCGCACTGGCTGCACTTATCATTGGCACGCTTGTAAGTTTAGCGTTGTCTGTGCCAATTCTTGGTGATATCCCGACGGGTTTACCTAGCCTTCACCTTCCAGTATTTGACCAAAGCAAAGCACTGCTTATTCTTGAAGCCGCGTTTATTCTAGCTGTGCTGGGAGCCATCGATAGTCTACTTACATCCCTTGTTGCTGATAACATGACGCGTACCCGTCACGATAGTAACAAAGAGCTAATCGGCCAAGGTATTGGTAATACATTTGCTGGTCTTATCGGCGGTATCGCAGGTGCAGGCGCAACGATGCGTACTGTTGTAAATATCCGTAGCGGTGGTAAGTACAACATTTCAGGTATGGTACACGCGCTAGTTCTTCTAGCAATTGTGTTAGGTCTTAGCCCGCTAGCAGCGCAAATTCCTCACGCTGTTCTTGCTGGTATCTTGGTTAAAGTTGGTTTAGATATCATCGACTGGAGTTACTTGAAGCGCGCTCACAAAGGCCCACGTTGGGACTTCGGCCTAATGATTATGGTGCTTGCGCTAACGGTATTTGTAGATCTGATCACAGCAGTTGGTGTTGGCGTGGTATTCGCAGCATTAGCTTACGTTAAGCAAATCGCACAGCTGCAAATTGAAGAGCTTAAGAAAATCCCTGAGTCGTTAAACGACCCTAAAGAAAATGAGCTATTGGAATCTCTTAAAGACAAAGTATCAATCTTTAGTTTTGGCGGACCACTAAGCTTTGGTGCGGCTGCCGATTTGGGCCACCACGTTCGTGAGCGTGTGAAGCCGGGTTCTAAAGTCACCATTTTAGATTTCTCGCGCGTTCCACTTATGGATGTTTCTGCTGCTATGGCAGTTGATACAGTTACCTCAGATGCACTAGCGGCAGGTCGTCAGCTGGTTATTTGTGGTGCTAATGCAGAAGTCAATAAGGTGCTTGAGGGCGTAAACGAAGCGCACCCAGGTATCCCTAACTTTGACACGCTACACGACGCCTTGCTTTACGCAGAAAAGCAAGTAGCCGGGACTGAAAGCAAAAACACCCGTTTTCAAGCCGCAACGCAGTCGTAAAGTAATATCAAGGTAAGATAAACCTTTCCCTTTTGGCCCTCCTTAGTGAGGGCTTTTTTGTGTCTGTTAGGCAAAGATTTCTTTGCTAAATTTCTGGCGCCGTTTATAGCTGATGCGTGTTTACTTGGATGTCATTGAATAAACAAACATGAAAAATGTTTTATTAATTGATTGTTCAATTAAACTTAACGCTACTGTAACAATTCCTCCCTAGAGTAGTGAGTAAACATTACACAACTACTTTGGGAAACACATGAAAACACACAATAAACTCTCGTTAGCTGTACTTGCAGCACTTTCGTCTATGACTACACCTACAGTGGCGTGGGCAGAGGAAGCAGAGCGTGCTGACGAAGAGCGCATAGAAGAAATTACCGTTGTTGGGCGAAGCGTTTCTTACGCGAATAACGCAACGAGCGACGATATGTTTAAACAACAGGCTAATCTTAGCAGTGTGCTAGCCGCGGTTGATAACCTGCCGGGTGTGCTTATTAACGAAGGTGATACCTTTGGGGCTGATGACTGGTCAACGTCTATTGTTATTCGTGGCTTTCAAGTAAACCTAAACGAGCAGCAAATTGGCATGACGGTAGATGGCATCGCCAACGGTAACTCGAATTACGGTGGTGGCGCGAAAGCGAATCGCTATATTGATACCGAAAACGTAAAAGGTGTTGAAGTTTCTCAGGGTACGGCGGATATCGCTTCCCGTTCACACGAAGCCTTGGGCGGCACACTGAATTTCACCACCATTAACCCGTCTGCGGAGCAGGGCTTAATAACCAGTGTAACTGCGGGTTCATTTGATGCTTCAAAATACTATGTACGCTACGAAACAGGCGAAATCTTTAAAGATACTTACGCGTGGATAAGCCTTTCAAGTCAAGAAAGTTCTGACTTTATGCAGCAGACAGCAGAGAACACCCGTGATCATTTAGCCATGAAGTTTATCTCTACCGTTAACGACGTGTCTCTTACAGGTTACCTGTCTTACGACGATACCCACGAAGATAACTACCAGCGCATATACGGGCTGGCGCAATATGAGCAAAATCCAGATTGGGACCAGTTAACTGACGAGTGGACAGGCGTGCCTTATCAAGATCAGGCGTATCGTCGAGGTTGGTCTACCCTACGCGAAAACCTTTTCGCTTATTTACAGGCTGACTTTACTATTGGCCAGGTCGATTTTATGACTAACGTGTATTATCACGACAATGAAGGACGCGGCGAATGGGTTCCACCCTATATTGTTGATATCACTGATGACGGAGCAGAAGGGCACTCAGAGCTTATTGTTGGAAATACAGTATTCGGTGGAGAGGAGCTGGGACAAATCTACTTTGTTGATAGACAAGGCAACCAGCTAAGCCCTATTGAGGGGTGTCAAAGCTCACTGACCTTCCCTTATGGTGGTGCAGGTGCAGAATATGATCCAGGCTGTCATGCGCAAGGCGCTATTCCAGTGGGCTCATATCGTCACACCCATTATGATAAAGAGCGATTTGGCATTAATGCTGATGCTGTGTGGTACACCAAAATTGGTGATTTTGATAATACCGTACGCTTTGGTATTTGGTGGGAAGACTATGAGCGTGGCGAGTCTCGCGATTGGCATAAAATTACCAACTCGTCTATTAGTGTCGATTATGACAACGTGCCTTACTGGGTGCAGTACGACAGAACCTTCCCAGTTGATACCTTGATGTACTATGTGGAAGATGAGCTTGATTTAGGCTTTGCCCGCATTCGCGCTGGTGCCAAGAAGTTTAACGTAGATATCGAGAAAACGGACAACTTTGATTCAGCCAACAACTTAGCGGTGAATACTGACTCAGATACCTTATTCTCAGCCGGTATCGTCGCACCTTTACCCATTGAAGGAGTGGAAGTTTTCGCAGGTTACGGTGAGAACTTTGCGGCAATCAAAGATGCACAACTAGAGCGCAACGATACTGACCTTCGCTTTATAAAGCCAGAAACCGCTGACAACATTGACGTAGGTTTCCGCTATTCTTCACCTGGTTTCAATGCCAGCGTGACCTACTACAATATTGAGTTTAACGACCGTATTCAATTTACCAGTAACGAAACCTCAGAGGGTATAGACTTTCTTGAAGCAGCCGCGGGTGGATACAAAAACGTGGGCGGTATTGAGTCTAGCGGTTTTGAAATTTCAGCAGACATTATGCTAACCGAAGAGTTTTCGTTGTTCACTTCTATTACCTTAAGCGAGTCAGAATATGTTGCGACGGTAGGTAGTTCAGGTACGCAATACGATACACTTGACGATGCGCTGGCAGCCATCGCTGACCCTGAAAACCCTGAAGTGTCACTGGTAGCTATTGAAGGTAATACGGTTATCGGTACGCCTGACACTATGGCGGTAATTAGCCTTGATTGGGCACGCGATAACTACTTTGCAGGCCTGTCTACCAAGTACGTTGATAGCCGCTACCTGGATATTGATAATGCAGCACAAGTTGATGACTATATCGTTAGCGACTTCTATATTGGCGGCTTTATCGAAAACATTGGTTCAGGTGCTGAAGAGCTAGAAGTGCGTTTAACAGTAAACAACCTGTTTGATGAAGACTATGCGTCTACCATTGCACCAGGTGCATTTTGGATTGGCGCACCTCGCGCTGTTGCAGTCAACGCACGCTTAACCTTTTAATCGTGATATCATGCCTGCGGCGGCATTGTGCTGTCGCAGGTTATTTTTTAGATTTAAGGTTTGGAGTTGTAGCATGCCCAAGGTGGGAATGGAGCCAGTTCGCAAGAAGCAATTAATAGAAGCAACGCTAGAAGTGATGGCAGAAGTTGGCTATCACGGTACAACGATTAGCTTAATTAGCAAAAGAGCTGGGCTTTCTTCAGGGATAATCAGTCACTATTTTGGTGACAAGCAAGGTTTAATTGAAGCAACGATGCGCCACCTTCTCGATGCGCTAAAAATCACGCAGCGTATTGACGATCCCCTAGAGCGGATTGATTTCATTATTGAAAATAACTTTTCACAAACGCAAGGGGCGAGTTCCGCCACCAATACTTGGTTCAACTTCTGGGCGTTGTCACTTCACAACGAAGGCTTGCATCGTTTGCAGTGTATTAACCACAAACGCTTAGAGCGTAATTTAGCGTTTAGTTACCGCAAGCTACTTAAACCTGAGCAGGTCAAAAACGCCGCTGCGTCTACCGCTGCATTAATTGATGGGTATTGGCTTCGTTATTCCATGGGCAGTGTGGGTAACGGTGATTTTTCGGAAGCTGTAGCCCGTTGTAAGCAATACGTTCGCGATTTAGTTGCCCAATACGGAAGATAAATAAGCAAACGGAAGTTAAACAAGTACTCGCGGCTGGCGTATAAGTACCACTGATCGAATACTGATTAGAAAAATAAAAAGGGCGGTTCGAGATAAGTCGAACCGCCCTTTTTAATTATCTACACTTTCTAAATGAGCTATGCGGACTGGTATTAGCTGGCGCCAGATACAAATCGCTATCCGGCGCGAGAAGCTAGCATGTGCTCACTAAGTGCTTAACTCAATGAGTTACCAAATTCTTACGCGCTCTTCTGGCGCAAGATAAAGTGCATCACCTGGTTTCACGTCAAACGCTTCATACCATGCATCATGGTTTCTTGGAGCTTGTGCACGATAACGACCAGGCGCGTGTGTACCTGCGCGAAGTTGATTCAGCATGCTTTCTTCAGTGCGTTTTTCTTTCCACACTTGTGCCCATGCAAGGAAGAAACGCTGATCGCCTGTTAGGCCGTCAATTACCGGCGCTTCTTTGCCGTTAAGGCTAAGTTTGTAGGCGTGGTAAGCCATGGCTAGACCACCCACGTCACCAATGTTTTCACCCAAGCTGTTGCGACCATTTACGAAGTTACCTTCGATAGGCTCGTACTGGCTGTATTGCTCGGCTAGCATATCCGCTTTTTCTTCAAACGCTGCGCGGTCAGCATCGGTCCACCAATTGCGCTGAATACCGTTTGCATCTGACTTCGAGCCTTGATCGTCAAAACCATGTCCCATTTCGTGACCAATTACCGCACCGATTGCACCGTAGTTAACTGCTGCGTCGGCGTTTGGATCAAAGAATGGTGGTTGCAAAATAGCCGCTGGGAATACAATTTCGTTGAACGAGCTATTGTAGTAGGCGTTAACGCGCTGCGGTGTCATACCCCAGCGATTGCGATCCGTTTTCTCTAGCTCACGTTCTACCGATTGGTCTTGGAAGAATGTGCGTAGGTTTCGAACATTGCCTACTAAGTCTTTGTCGCTGATGGTTACGCCGTCGAAAGACTGCCATTCGTCTGGGTAGCCAATTTTAGGGTTAAATGCCATTAGCTTTTCTTTGGCATTTACCTTGGTTTCTTCGCTCATCCAGTCTAGGTTTTCAATACGCTCACCTAGTGCTGTACGCAAGTTTTCAACCAGCTCTGCCATCTGCTCTTTTGAGCTTTCTGGGAAGTATTCGTTTACGTAGATCTTGCCGATAGCAAAACCAAGTGACTCAGTACCAGACATTTGGCTCACTGCGCGTTTCCAACGAGGACGAGGCTCTTGCTGACCGCTTAGTGTACGACCAAAGAAGTCAAAGTTGGCTAGGTAGATATCTTCAGAAAGGAAATCCGCATTGTTTGAAATAGTGTGATATTTCAAGTACGACTTCCAATCAGCGAGATCAGCTTCGTTAATAATTTTAATAACGTCTTTTACTGGCTCAGGCTGTGTAATATTTAGCTCAGGTACCTTATAACCGGTTTGAGCAAAATACGTATCCCAATCAAAGCCAGGGTACTCGTCAGACAGCTTGCTACGTTCAATCTGGTTAAGAGTAAGATCGCGGTCACGGCGTTTTTCGCGAGGCCACTGAATTTCTGCAATTTGTGTTTCAAGGGCAAGAATGTTCGCCGCTTTTTCAGCTGCGTTTTCTTCGCCTGCAAAATTTAGCATCTGCTCGATGTGCGCTACATAAGCTTCACGAATTTTAACAAAACGTTCGCTATCGCTCAGGTAGTAGTCGCGATCAGGAAGGCCTAAACCACCAACACCAACACTTAATTGGTATTCATTTGGGTCAAGGCGGTTGTACCACATACCGCCGCCAATTGGCGTGGTTGAGCCTACTAACCAGCTGTTACCAAATGCTTTGGTTAGGTCAGTTTTGTTTTCAATGCTATCGATAGACGTGAGTACGTCTTTAATTGGCTCAATACCTTTCTCGTTGATAGTATCGGTATCCATATAAGCAACGAAAAAGTCGTGAACAAGCTTCTCTTCTGCATTTAGTGAAGACTTTTCCATTAGCCCATCAATGATGTTTTTAACTTGCTCTTCACTACGCTCTGCAAGACCCGTAAACGCGCCGTAGCGAGTTTTGTCAGCGGGCAGCTCGTAGTTGTCGTACCATGTACCGCTCGCGTACATGAAGAAGTCATCACCAGGTTTTACCGCTTCATTGCGAGCGGTCAAGTCTACGCCAAAAGAGCCTAGTTCCGCTTCGCCCTTCATTTCTGGCGCTTCAACATTGCTGGTTTGTTCTTGGGCTTGTTCAGGCTGACCGCAACCAGCAAGTCCCAAAGATGCCGTAATCGCTACGGCAAGAAGTTTATATTTCATCGTTTTTCTCGTTGTGATTATAAGTGTCGTCGTTAGGTGCAGTGACACTCGTTGTTTTTAAAGTAGGCACAAATTCCTTGTTAAACGGTAAAGCATTCCGTGCCTGATTAAAATAGCTTGCGATATGTGGCGTTTCTCGCTGTAAAAAGTCTGCTACAGCAGTGTGAAACGACGGATGTTGTAATTTGTGATGAGAACGGCAATAAATGGGCTCGAAGCCTCGAAGTATTTTATGTTCACCTTGGGTGCCGGGATTAAAAAGCGATAGCTTTTTCTCAATGGCGAATTCAATGCCTTCAAAATAACAGCAGGCAAAATGTAGCCCGTCTATTTCTTTCAGTGCTCCCCAGTATCTGCCATACAGTCCTGTCTCATCATAGAAAAAGAGGGCGCTGGCTACTGCTACCTCATTCTCTATTGCCGTCACTATAAGCATGTTATCGCTCATGCTCTCGACTAGCTGCTCGAAGAACGCATCGTTCAAATATCCCACGTGACCGCTTCGTTTTAAATAGGTTGCTTTGTAACACTTTGTGAAAAACTGCAGTGTCTCTGGACTAATCTCATTGCCAGTATGATGGGTAAAGCGGACGCCTTGCTCGTTCAGTTTACGTCGACTTTTCTTGATATCTTTTCTTTTGCGGGAGGTAAGCGCGTTAAGAAAATCGTCGAAATCACCATAACCGTAGTTATGCCACTGAAACTGAACTGCGTATCGGGTCAGGTAGTGGTTGGGAATACTGGGTTGAACTTTGAATTGGTCATTAGGCAAATCAGCGGCTAATGCACTGGCCTCAGGCTCGCCTTTACCAATAAGTTGAGCCGAGGTGCTTTCATTGGGAAATAGCCAATGAAAAGAAGATAAAGCCTCACCAAATACGGACTCTACATACGCTGTCAATGTATTTTCCAGTTCACTTAAAAGTGACGGAGTAAGCGCAATGTGTCCATCAGAAAGTAGTCTAGAGCCTGTTACAGGCGTGAAGGGGATGGCCGATATCCATTTAGGATAATAGTCGAGACCGTGCTGTGCATAAGCATTAGCCCATGCGTGGTCAAACACGTATTCACCGTAGCTGTGAGTTTTCAGGTAGCCGGGAATAACGAGATTAACAGGCCCATGCTGGCTCTGCGCTATAGCAATATGGCAAGGCTGCCACCCAGATTCATTGCTGCACGAGCCGCTGCGTTCTAGCGCATGTAAAAATTCATAAGAAACGAAAGGACCCGATTCTTTTGCGAGGTATTGCCAGCGCTCTTTAGAGATCTGTTCAATCGAATCTATTATTGTTATGCGATAGTTGGATGCTGTCATGCAGTTTACATCATGTAGAGGTTAAGTGCGTAAAACGCTAGATAGTCGCAATGTACGAGTAACTAACGCTAAAATAACGCGGTTTCTACGTTTAATACAGAAGAGTAAGTTTACAAAAATGTCAGAGTTCGACCGAAAAATCATTACCGACGCGATTACTCGCATGCTGGCACGACGAGAGCATAGCTTTAACGAGATTATGCGAAAGTTGCAGCAGAAGGGAATAGCGAGTGATGCTTTCATGCCTATTCTGGAGGAATTCAAAGATGCTGATATCCAAAGCGATGCTAGATTTGCAGAAAGCCGAGCTCGCGCACTGTATTTAAAAGGGAAGGGACCCCGCGCAATTAAATTAGACTTACAGCAATACGGTGTAGATGAAAGTACCGCAGAACACGCAATGAGAGAGATTGACGCTGACTGGTTTGAAAGTGCTAAAAAAGTAAAAGAGAAAAAGTTTGGCGAGTTTTATGAAACCGAATTCGCGTTGAGACAAAAGCAGAAACAATTTCTTCAATATCGTGGCTTTTACCAAGATCACATTGAATATGCTGTAAGCGCAAACGAATCTAGCTAAAACGGCTGGTTTATGCTCATGTTTACCGACAAATAGATGCCGTTGGCGATTCGTTTTATGAATACTGGCTATTTTCGTCTACTTAAAGTGAAATTTGAGCCTATCTTCTCCCCGTTACACTTAACAAAATTGCGTTATCCATGGTATTGTTGCGCAAATTTGTGTGCATTTTAATTATCCAGAGAATTATAGCGAGGATAAGCGTATTGCGTATTCGCAAACTGCCCCGATTATAAAGCTCATTAGAACAGGCAAATCGCACGTTTCAAAAATAGAATAAAGGAAGTTAGGTTTTCAATGACATTATCAACTGCTGACTTACGTAACAAGTTTATCGATTATTTTAAAAGCCATGGCCACCAAGCGGTGGCGAGCTCGTCACTGGTTCCGGCAGATGATCCCACACTTCTTTTTACCAACGCGGGCATGAACCAGTTTAAAGACTGTTTTTTAGGTGCGGAAAAACGCAGCTATACCCGTGCGGTATCGTCACAGCGCTGCGTTCGCGCAGGTGGTAAGCATAACGACCTTGAGAACGTAGGTTACACTGCGCGTCACCATACCTTTTTTGAAATGCTGGGTAATTTCAGCTTTGGCGATTATTTCAAAAAAGAAGCGATAGAGTTTGCATGGAATTTCCTTACCAAAGAAATTGGTTTGCCAAAAGAAAAGCTCTTAGTCACCGTTTATTCTGAAGATGACGAAGCTTTCGACATCTGGGAAAACCATATTGGTGTTCCAAAAGAAAAGATTATTCGCATTAGCACGTCAGATAACTTCTGGTCTATGGGCGATACCGGTCCATGTGGTCCTTGTTCTGAAATCTTTTACGATCACGGTGCGCACATTTGGGGAGGTCCTCCGGGAACACCAGAAGAAGACGGCGACCGCTTTATCGAAATTTGGAACCTGGTATTTATGCAGTTTAACAAACAAGCTGACGGTACCATGGAGCCACTCCCTAAGCCTTCAATCGATACCGGTATGGGCCTAGAGCGTATTTCCGCTATCTTGCAGAACGTGCACAGCAACTACGAGATCGACCTTTTCCAAAACTTGATCAAATCAGCAGCATCAATTGTTGGAAGCGAAGATTTAGAAAGTAAATCGCTACGGGTTATCGCCGATCACATTCGTTCGTGCAGCTTCTTAATTTGCGATGGCGTTATGCCATCAAATGAAGGGCGCGGATACGTATTACGCCGCATTATTCGTCGCGCTGTTCGCCACGGCTATCAGCTTGGCGCAAACGATATCTTCTTCTATAAACTTGTGGCATCACTTGCCAAAGAAATGGCTGAAGCGTATCCAGAACTTGTAGACCAGCTACCGGTTATTGAAAAAGTACTACGTGTTGAAGAAGAGCAGTTTAGCAAAACGTTAGCCCGTGGTATGGCTATCCTAAACGATACATTAGAAACTCTAGAAGGCGACACAGTGCCGGGTGACGTAGTGTTCAAGCTTTACGACACCTATGGTTTCCCTACTGATTTAACCAATGATGTAGCACGAGAGCACGACCTTAAGATTGACGAAGAAGGTTTTGAAGCTGCTATGCAAGCACAGCGTGCCCGTGCACAGCAGGCTAGCAACTTTGGTGCAGACTACAATAGTAAACTCGCCATTGACCACACAACCTCATTTACTGGGTACACCGATGTAGAAGGCCAGGCGAATGTGGTTGAACTTATTGCCGACAATGCGTTTGTTGAGAAGCTTGAAGACGGTCAAGAAGGCGTTGTGGTATTAGACAGCACACCGTTCTACGCTGAAAGTGGTGGTCAGGCTGGAGATAAAGGTGTGCTTCGCGTGGCAAACGGTGAATTCATCGTTACCGACACCCAAAAAATGGGTAATGCGTTTGCACACAAAGGTATTGCTAAAGGTTCGGTATCTAAAGGTGATACGGCAACCGCAGCGATTGATGCAGCAAATCGTGAAGCCATTAAAAAGAACCACAGCGCAACGCATTTACTTCATGCAGCACTGCGTGAAATTTTAGGTGAGCACGTAACTCAGAAAGGTTCATTGGTTGAAGCGCCGCGCATGCGTTTTGACTTCTCGCATTTTGAGGCGGTAACGGCTGAGCAGCTTGCTGAGATTGAAAGACGAGTTAACCAAGAAATTCGTGCAAATCACACGTTAGCAACTGAACTAATGGATTTGGATGAAGCCAAAGCATCAGGCGCAATGGCGCTATTTGGTGAAAAGTACGACGAAAAAGTTCGCGTGGTAACCATGGGGCCATTCTCTGTTGAGCTGTGTGGTGGTACTCACGTTACACGTACTGGTGATATTGGCTTGTTTAAAATTACCAGTGAAGCGGGTATTGCATCGGGCGTTCGACGTATCGAAGCAGTTACTGGCGAGCATGCACTTGAAGTCGTGCAAACCCAACAAGCGACACTGTCTTCATTGTCTGCGTTATTGAAAACAGACAGCCAAAATGTACTTGATCGCGTAGTTTCTCTACAAAATCAGACTAAAGAACTAGAAAAAGCACTCAATTCTGCGAAACAAAAACTGGCGAGTCAGCAAGGTGCTGATATGCTTAGTAATGCAGTAGAGATAAATGGCGTTAAAGTTCTTATTGCGAATTTGGAAGGTGTTGAAGCGAAGTCATTGCGTTCAATGATGGATGACATTAAAAACCGAATTGGTGAAGGGATCGTAGTATTAGGTGTGGCTAATGACGCGAAAGTGAATCTTATTGCTGGCGTTACTAAAAACCTCACTAGTAAAGTTAAAGCGGGCGAGCTAGTTAACTTTGTTGCATCACAAGTAGGTGGCAAAGGGGGCGGTCGTCCAGATATGGCACAGGCAGGCGGTGACCAGCCTGAAAACTTGGGCCAGGCGCTAGATTCGGTTAACGCTTGGTTACAAGATAAGCTATAATTATTTTTGTGTATAACAGTGAGTTTTTGAAGTGACGCAGAAACATGGAATCACTGTCGCTTCCATCGGGTCGTGCCGATGGGTTGGCAAATCTTAATGGATGATGTTCAGTATTAAGGAACAGGAGCAAGCGAATGCTTATTTTGACTCGTCGAGTTGGTGAAACGCTTATGGTTGGTGACGATGTAACCGTTACCGTACTAGGTGTAAAAGGGAATCAGGTACGTATCGGTGTGAATGCACCAAAAGAAGTTTCTGTGCACCGTGAAGAGATATACATGCGCATTCAAGCAGAAAAAGGCGGTCAGCCAGGCTCTGCAGAATAATTGCATTATACGCTTCATTGGAAAAGGTCAGCTTACGCTGGCCTTTTTTGTTTTAAGTGAGTAAATCTTATCGGGCTTTAGCGCAAGTCTATTGTTTCTGTTCTATTTCGCCAGAAATGACGTTGTGATGTCTCGCGCTAACGACCAAGTTAAGTCTCTGGGTCGTGCACAGCTTTTTTCTAGCACAATGCCTTCTGGGTGGACGATTTTTAAATAGAGACATTTACCGCTTTATTTGAGATTTTGGAGCGTTTTTAAATAACTTAAGTAAGTAATACGAATCAGCGTACTTGGTTATGAACAATTAAATTCAAAACTTTTTGATATTATTTTTGAAAAATTGACTAAATTATTAAGGCGGGTCAGTTAAAACTGCAATGAAGCTGCGCATATTCAAATGCAAATTAACGAGCATCGTTAAATAAAATTCGGTTTAATTGCTTGTATTGCGAACAAATTACTGGTTTTTTGCTCGAATCGTTTAAAATGGCAGCGGGTGAACAATTTCTTTATAAAAAAGGTTTGACTCAGGCCAATGAATCCGTAAAATGCACCCCGCAGTCAAGGAGAGGTGGGTGAGTGGCTGAAACCAGTTCCCTGCTAAGGAACCATACGCATATACGCGTATCGAGGGTTCGAATCCCTCCCTCTCCGCCATTATTCGTTGGCAGTGACGGCCAACAACAAGTTTTGCGCGTGTGTAGCTCAGCTGGATAGAGTACCTGGCTACGAACCAGGCGGTCGGAGGTTCGAATCCTTCCACACGCGCCACTTATTTTAAAGCGTCACCTTTTGAGGTAGAATTCAAAAGTACACAAGTTTACGCGTGTGTAGCTCAGCTGGATAGAGTACCTGGCTACGAACCAGGCGGTCGGAGGTTCGAATCCTTCCACACGCGCCATATTGAAAAACCCACCTTTTTAGGTGGGTTTTTTCATTTCTACTCCTTTTATTTTTGTTCTCTCCACTTTCGTCTAAGCGCGCTGTTCAAAATTTAAGCTAAACTTAATGTGTCTAACAGCAGTAAAGCGCGAGGTACGCTATGGCACATCCATCTACTACTTTTCGATTTTTAGCAGAACCTACCGACGTAAACTTTGGCGGTAACGTTCACGGTGGCATGCTCTCTATAACAGCTTAATGAAATGGATTGACCAAGCAGCCTATGCCTGTGCCGCGCAGTGGTCCAAATGTTACTGCGTCACGGTGTCTGCCAATGGCATACGTTTCATAAAACCTATAAAAGTAGGTCAGCTAGTTGAGATAACCGCATCGTTGGTACACACTGGAGCGTCAAGTATGCATATCTATGTTGTGGTTAAATCGGGCGACGCCACGGAAAACACTACGTCGGTCGCAAATCGCTGTTTTATAACTTTTATGGCGGTGGACTGTGAGGGAAGCCCAGTAAATGTGCCTGCTTACGTACCCGAGGATGAACGACATATGCAGCTAGATTTATACCAGTCCGCATAGATAATCACCCACTCAGCGAGAGTTAAAATGTTCGTAATCGCGGCGTGTTACCGTAGGTATAGTGGTTCTACATCGAGGTGACACAACAAAGAGTACGGACATTTTAAACTCGCCCTTCGGGAAGGTCTGGCAAGCTTCCTAGCTGCATTCTGGGAATTTGAAAGGGAACAGCCATTCCTGCATTCCCACGCTTTGCTAGGAAACTTGCCAGCGCCTTCTGAGTGGGCGATTATCTATGCGGATTGGTATTGTTGGCGATGCATGCGAAAGATTTCGCTAAACAGCTAGACAGTGACTTTACGGAAAATATAGGCTTTCATTAAGGCGTGAGTATAAATGAACGTAAATGTAGATTGCTGGCATCGGCAACGCTTATGCTAATTCCTAAAATATACTTTTGTTGCAAATTTATTAAAGAATAATGCATTAAGTTTCATTTTGGCGGGTTTTATTCATTTTAAAGTGGTTTTTTATGCTGCTTTGTTGTGTTTTGAAAAACCACGTGATACTTATTCAGGTACAAAATAACAACAGGATTGAATATGGATTCGGGATCCGTCGCTAGCCTGCTCTTTGAAGCAGCTTCTCTTATGCTTATAGGAATGGTATTCGTTTTCTCATTCTTAGGGCTTCTTATTGTGAGTATTCATCTCATTGCCCGATTTTGTGAAGCTTTTCCCGGTGAAACAGCAGTGCCTTCAGCTAATTTAAAAGGGCCTTCAGCTAATTTGAGTCGAAACAATCAAGCGGTACAACCAGGAATAGACGGAAACGTTATCGCAGCTATTTCTGCCGCAATTCATACCCATCGCCAAAATTCTAAAAAATAAAGCCTAATCAGGAGTTACCATGTCTAAGCCTCTGGCCCTTACCGAGCTGGTTCTGCGTGATGCCCACCAATCCCTTCTTGCTACGCGCATGCGTATTGAAGATATGCTTCCCATAGCGGAAAAACTAGATAAAGCTGGCTTTTGGTCAGTTGAATCTTGGGGTGGTGCTACATTCGATGCCTGTATTCGTTATTTAGGGGAAGACCCTTGGGAGCGCATCAGAAAGCTAAAAGCAGCCATGCCTAACACGAAACAGCAAATGCTGTTGCGTGGTCAAAATCTATTGGGTTACCGCCATTATGCTGACGATGTTGTCACTCGCTTTGTAGAGCGTGCTCACGAAAGTGGCGTAGATGTATTTAGAATTTTTGATGCCATGAATGACATTAGGAATTTGAAAACCGCAATAAAAGCGACCATAGACAGTGGCGCTCACGCGCAAGGGACAATTTCTTATACGGTAAGCCCTGTGCACAATCTTAAGCTTTGGCTCGAAATGGCGAAACAGCTTGAAGACCTAGGGGTTCATTCTATCTGCGTAAAAGATATGGCTGGGCTTTTAAAACCGTACGAGTGCGAGGCATTGATTACCGGATTAAAAGAAACGGTTGATGTACCTATTGCCATGCAGTGCCATGCCACAACAGGGTTGAGTACGGCGACGTATCAAAAAGCTATCGATGCCGGCATTGATATGCTGGACACGGCTATTTCTTCAATGAGCATGACTTATGGTCATAGCGCAACTGAGACCATGGTTTCTATCGTAGAAGGTACAGAGCGCGATACGGGTATTGCACTACCCGAACTAGAAGAAATTGCCAGTTACTTCAGGGAAGTAAGAAAGAAATACAGCAAGTTCGAAGGCAGTCTCAAAGGGGTAGATGCACGTATTCTTTTGGCTCAAGTACCGGGCGGAATGCTAACCAACATGGAAAGTCAGCTTAAAGAGCAGGGCGCTGAAGATAAATTCGAAGAAGTGTTAAAAGAAATTCCACGGGTAAGGGAAGATCTTGGGTTCATTCCTCTTGTTACGCCAACCTCACAAATCGTGGGCACGCAGTCAGTGCTTAACGTACTCACCGGCGAGCGTTACAAAAGCATTACAAAAGAAACCGCAGGCGTTCTTAAAGGTGAATATGGCGCTACCGCAGCACCAGTAAACAAGGAGTTGCAGGCGCGTGTGCTTGATGGCGCAGAGCCCGTGACATGCCGGCCTGCTGACAATATTGCACCAGAGCTGGATACACTGAGTAAAGAGCTTGATGAACTGGCTGAGAAAAAGCAACTATCGCTGTCAGACGATAAAATTGACGATGTTTTGACTTATGCCTTATTCCCACAGATAGGCCTTAAATTTATCGAAAACCGCGGAAACCCTGACGCATTTGAACCTGCACCTAGCGATCAAGAATCACAAAGTTCGAATGCACCTAAGCCTGCTGACGCCAAGTCAAACTCACAGGGGGCTACAACGAGTGAAACTTACGATGTAAATGTAGATGGAAAAGTGTATCGCGTTGAAGTGGCGCCTTCAGGTACGCTGACGAGCGTTACACCTGCTAGTGGCTCTCAGACGCAAGCACAGCCTCAAACTAAGAGTGCTGCGCCATCAGCCTCTACTTCTTCTCAGTCTATTGATGCACCGCTTGCAGGTAACGTGTTCAAAGTCTTGGTGAGAAACGGCGACAGCGTGTCAGAAGGCGATGTGGTGATGATCTTAGAAGCCATGAAAATGGAGACAGAGATCCGCTCCGCATACACCGGTACGGTCACAGACATTACCGTAGGTGAGGGCGATGCCGTAACCAGTGGTCAACCGTTAATCTTATTGGGGTAGTACATGGATAAGTTAATGGTACTTTGGGATAGTACCGCGCTTGCGCACTTTGAAGCCGGCCAGCTTATAATGATGGCAGTGGGTTTCGGCTTGTTGTACTTGGCAATTGTTAAAAAGTTTGAGCCATTGCTTTTACTGCCCATTGGTTTTGGTGCATTGCTTACTAACATCCCTATTGCTGGTTTTTCAGAAGCGGGTGGGTTGCTGCACTACATATACAAAATCGGCATAGATACAGGGGTATTTCCTCTGCTCATCTTTATGGGGGTAGGCGCAATGACTGATTTCAGTGCGCTTATTGCTAACCCCAAAATGTTGTTACTTGGCGCAGCTGCGCAGTTCGGTATTTTTGCTACCTTGTTTGGCGCGATAGCGTTAAACCTTATACCTGGCTTTGAGTTTACGTTAAAGGACGCGAGCGCCATTGCTATCATAGGTGGCGCGGATGGGCCGACGGCTATTTTCCTTGCCTCACGGCTTGCACCTGATTTGCTTGGTGCGATTGCAGTCGCTGCATACTCTTACATGGCGTTGGTGCCTATTATCCAGCCGCCCATCATGAAAGTGTTGACCACAAAAGAAGAACGCGAGATAAAAATGGGTCAACTACGACCTGTGTCAAAGCGAGAGAAGATTATTTTCCCGCTTGCTGTTCTGTTTATGACTATCTTGTTTTTACCTGCAGCAACGCCACTTGTCGGTATGTTCTGCTTCGGTAACTTAATGAAAGAGTGTGGCGTGGTAGACAGATTGAGCAAAACAGCCCAAAACGAGCTCATCAATACGGTCACCATTTTCCTTGGTTTAGCAGTAGGATCAAAGTTATCAGCTGAAGCATTCCTTACGGTCGAGACTTTAGGTATTTTGGGGCTTGGGGCTATCGCGTTTGGTATAGGCACTGCCGCAGGCGTACTCATGGCCAAGCTAATGAGTAAGCTGTCGGGTGGCAGTATAAATCCACTGATTGGCGCAGCTGGCGTCTCTGCTGTGCCGATGGCAGCCAGAGTGGTGAACAAAGTTGGGCTAGAAGCTAACCCTCATAACTTCTTACTTATGCATGCAATGGGGCCTAACGTGGCTGGCGTGCTAGGTAGTGCGGTTGCCGCAGGTATTCTATTGGCTCTGGTTGGCTAGAAAGCACAAATGCATTGCTGTACAAGGGGCAATTTATTTGCCCCTTTTTTATTGCATGGCGTTTGTTCAAAAAAAGGCTTTCTAGGGTTTTCTTTTTGTGACGAGTAGAGCGTGCCAGTTCGGTACGTAAGTGCGCTTCTCAAAGAAAACAGCACCCAAACGATAAGCTCTTTATTCTCGAATTGTGTTTTGTGGCACCAGAGATTGGTAGGCGGTAACGAGTTTCTTAGTGCGCGTATGCTGGGGCCACCTAAAGATAGTTTCGGTCTTGCCTTCTTCTACAATTTCACCGCCTTCCATCACAATAATCCTGTCTGCAATGTGTCGTACAATACCCAAGTTGTGACTAATAAAGATAAACGCCAAGCCAAGTTCTTGCTGAAGCTTCAATATAAGATTCACCGTTTGCGAACGAATGGAAGGGTCTAACGCTGCAAAGGGTTCGTCAGCCACCAACACTTTGGGCTTTAACACAATGGCTCTGGCTAGCGCTACGCGCTGCTGCTGTCCATCAGAAAGCATATGTCGATAAAAGTAATAGTGTTCGCGCAAGAGGCCTACCTTCACCAACATATCTTCTATAATTGGTTTGCGTTCTGCTTCGCTTAGACCTGTATTCAAACGCAATGGCTCATCCAAAATTTTTCCCACAGGAACCGATGGATTCATCGACTCGGAGCTATGCTGCAAGATCATACGAATGTCATGGGTACGTTTTTGTTGGCTATCTTTAGACTGGTATTTGGCTAAATATTTGTGCGTGTTAATTTCAATTTCACCTGCATCAGCAGGCAGTGCACCTACCAAGAGCTTAGCCAACAAGGATTTACCTGAGCGGTTTTCACCAATAATTGCAATGGTTTCACCGCGCTTTACGCTTAAGTTCACTGGACCAAGTTGAAAAACTTCAGGACGTTTTAGCCAACGTTTCCTTTCGTTATGAATAAACGTGAGATCTTTAACCTGCATGATATCCATTACAGCTTCTCCATATGTAGAGGGAAGTGACAGCTGTAATTGTGATCGTGAATTTTACGCACGGCTGGCGTTTGTACACAGGCGCGCTGTGCACGAGGGCAGCGCGGACCTAATCGGCAACCAATAGGCAAATGCTGTAGTGTGGGAATAGAGCCACCAAGCGTGGGTAGCAGCGATTTCGGTGGTAAATCTTTTCTGAAGCTCGGCGCACTGTCTAGTAATGCTTTTGTGTAAGGGTGCAGAGGGCGCTTCTTAATGTGCTTCATTCTACCTGATTCTACAGTCTGCCCTGCATACAACACCGTCATAGAGTGAGACATACTTGCAATTGCCAGTAGGTCGTGACTAACAAACAAGATCGAGAGCGAGCGGGTCTGATTCAAACGCGTGAAGAGCTTCAGAATTTGTGTTTTTGTTGTAGGTTCCATTCCCCGAGTTGGATCATCGGCGATGAGCAATTTAGGTTGTGAAACCAAGGCCATCGCAATCATGAATTTTTGACCTATGTCAGCCGGTATTTGATGAGGAAAAGCGCTTAAATAATGCTTGTGGTACTTTATTCCTACTTTGTGAACGGTGCTTATTGCGATCTTTTTGCGGTGTTGTGCTCGTTGCCAGAACCAGCTCCCTTCAACAAATTCATCGGGAATGCTCTCTTCCAACTGCTCTCCAAGCGTTGCCGATGGGTCTAAACTTGCCTGTGGGTTTTGGAACACGACCGCTATTTCTCGGCGCATTACCTCACGACGCTGCTGCACAGACATACTCAGCAGGTTTTCACCATTCCAACTCATGCGGTCAGCCGTTAAATTCCATTGGCTAGGAAGGGCTCCGCAAATGGCGGACACGATCAAGCTTTTGCCTGAGCCAGATTCTCCTACCAGTGCGCGAATCTCCCCGCTGCTAACTGACAGGTTAACCTTGTCCAACGCTTTAATTGCGCCATCGCTGCTCTGCATTTCCAAGGTGAGGTTTTTAATATCAAGCATTGGCATATTAATGACTCACTCTTTTTCTAAGTGCTGAACGCAAACCGTCACCCACAATGTTGATAGATAGCACCATGAAGAATATTGCCATGCCGGGGACGGCAACGTTCCACGGTGCTAGATAAGCAACATCTAGCCCATCAGCTAGAATAACGCCAAGTTCAGGAAGCGGTGACTGTGCGCCTAAATTCAGAAAACCAAGTGCAGATATGTCGATAACGGCAATAGAAAGTGCAAGCGTGCCCTGTACAACCAGCATTTCGGTCATGTTGGGTAGTATAGAATGAACAAAAAGTTGCCATCTACTGGCACCGTCCAATTTAGACGCCACTATATATTCTTTTTTCATTTCGGCGCGCACAAAACTTCTTGTGTGGTGCACAAACTGTGGAATAAGTGCAAGGGTAATTGCCCACATGCTGTTAACCAGACCGGTACCCAATATTGCAACGATAATAATCGCAATAAGTAGCGTGGGAATGGCCATAAGTGCATCGAGTAAGTGGTTGACGATACTTGAGCGAACACCTCGCAGCATGCCAGCAAAGGTCCCAAGGCTAACGCCGACTAACATGGCAAGCACAACAGTAATGAATGCGGAGCCTAGTGTGATGCGACACCCATAAATTATGCGGGTAAATAGGTCTCTACCCAACGCATCAGTACCGAAAATGTGCGATATAGAGCCATTAGCTAACCAGCTAGGCGGTATTAACAGTCCGTCGATATTTTGTTCCACGGCATCATAGGGAGTGATGATTGGTGCGAACAGCGCGCAAACAACAAACAACGCCAGCATAATCAGGCCAAGCATGGCGATGTGGCTCGCTTTAAATGATGCCCAAGTCCGTTGCCACGGCGACGGATGGAATTCTTCGTCGTATAAACTAAACTGTGGCACGTTCGTATTTCTCTCTGCTTGGGTCAATCATTCGGTTAAACAAATCAACGAGAATCGTGAGTGTAATTACTACCGTGGATACTGCCATCATACCAATTCTAAGGGCAGGGTAATCTCGCTGATAAATAGCTTGAATCAGCCAATTACCGATCCCCGGCCAAGAAAACAAGGTTTCGACAATCATCGCGTTCGTTATTAATGTCGTAATTTGTATCGCCATTAGCGGTAAAATGGGCAGTAACGCGTTGCGCAGAATATGACGAAAGAATATCTGCCAACTTGAAAGGCCTCTAGATATTGCTGCAGCGATATAGGGGCGGTGTTTCACGTCTATAACAGAACGTCTTGTTATACGTATCATCGAAGCGGTGGCGATAGCACCAATGGCAAACGTAGGTAATGCTAAGTGCGATAACGCATCCTTGAAGGCTAAGGTCTTGTTTTCTATGTCAGACAATAATATATCAATGAGAATAAAGCCTGACACGGGTTCGATGTTATAAAGCAAACTGATACGACCCGACAGCGGTGCAGCGTCTAGCTGCAAACTGAAAACCAATATAAGCAGGAGCGCAAACCAAAAAACAGGAAAAGAATAGGTTGTTATACTTGCACTATTTATTAGGTGATCCGACGTTGAATAGCTGCGAATCCCCGCATAATAACCAAGCGGTATTCCAATGAATAACGCCATCAACATGGCATAGGTTGCCAGTTCTATTGTGGCTGGCATCGCAATACCTACCTCTTCTCTTAACGGCAGGCCTGACGTAAAGCTGTATCCCCAGTCACCAGTGAGCAAATTGCCTACATAATAGAAAAACTGGAAAATATAGGGCTGATCTAGTTTAAATTGCCGCTCCAATGCCGCGCGTTGAATTTCATTTTGCGGCACGAGTCCTGTTAGGTTTTCAAGTGTATCGCCTGGAAAAAGGTAGGCGAGTGAAAACGACATAATCGCTAACACCAAAAGCGTTAATATAAATAAAGTGCAGTATCTTACGAGGATCTGGATCACAGTGCTTTTTTTACTCCACCAAAGCGTACACCGCCAAAGGGATTAATGGTCATTCCTTCTAGTTCATTCCTGTATGCCTGATAGCGATAGGCATGTGCGATGGGAACAAGAGGAAGGCGTTCGTATAATAATCGGTTAACTTGCCGGTATATGGCTGTGCGTTCTTCAATATCATCTGTCTGAAGAGCGTCGTTGAGTAACTTATCATAGTCTTCACTGCACCACATGGCACGATTTGTACCTGAGGGTATAGCGCCACAGCTCAATAGCGGACGATAGAAGTTATCTGGGTCTCCGTTGTCGGCAGACCAACCAATTAATACCGAGTCGTGCAGGCCTTCCTGAAGATGGCGTCTGAAGGTAGTCCAATCGTAACTGACAATGGTTGCTTCTACGCCTACATCACGCAAATAACGCTGAATGAGCTCGGCCATCTTTGTTGCGTTAGGATTGTAAGAGCGTTCAACAGGCATAGCCCATATCGTCATAGAAAAGCCGGCCTTAACTCCGGCGTCAGCTAATAATTTGCGCGCTAGAACTGGATTGTAGGCGGTATCGTCTGCGTCATTTTGAAACGCCCAGCTTGCCGCAGGCAGCAGGGTCTTAGCTCTAGTAGCACTGTCAAAATACACCGCTTCTAGCAATGTGTTCTTATCGATTGCGGCCGCTAGCGCACGTCTTACATCTGGGTTATCAAAAGGAGGGCGTTGAGTGTTAAACGCCCAAAATCCAATGTTTAGTCCTGGTTTTTCCGCTAGCGTCAGATCTTCTTTTGCCCGAATCACTTCAAGTTCAGTCTGTGCAGGAAAAGCGGTAGCGTCACATTCACCTGTCATTAATTTAGCCAGTCTCAGTGAGCTTCTTGGCGTAATGTCAAATATAAGCTGCTCTACAACAGGGCGCGTTTCGTCACCGTTTTGTGCTGTACCATCTTGAACAGTATCTTCGCCACCTTGGCCATTTTCAACTTCTTGGTTGGCACTCTCTACAGTATTGTTATCGCTTAGGACTTCATCACTCGTAGGCGCATCTTCCATTTGGTCACGCCAATAGTTGTCGTGGCGCAGGAACTTAATGAAATGATCTTTGCGATAGCTATCGAATTTAAAGGGGCCAGTACCTACTGGAAGCTCATCGATTTTGCCCGGCGTGCCGGTCTGTGCCAGCTGGTTAGCATATTCTTCTGATAAGATAACGGCGAAATCGGTTGCTAGATTTGCCAAAAATGAGCTATCCCTGCGCTTAAGCGTAATTTCAACGCGGTAGCCGTTTACGCGCTCTACCGACGCGATATTTTGTGCAAGGCCTATGCTTTCGAAGTAGGGATAGCGCCCACCAGATACGTAGTGGTATGGATGGGAGCGTAGGCGCCATCTGTCTATACTGAAGATAACATCGTCGGCGTTAAAGTTTCGTGTTGGCGTGAAGTAGCGCGTATTGTGAAACCATACATCCTTTCTCAGTTGAAAAGCGTAGGTAAGACCGTCATCACTCACTAACCAGCTACTCGCCAAACTAGGCACGATGCGGCCAGACTCAGGGTCGAAATCAAGCAATCTGTCGTAGAGCTGGTGTGAAGATGCATCTGACGTTGTACTTGATGTATCTAGCTGCGGATTGAAGGTAACTGGATTGCTTTCTGAGCAGTATATAATACCCGTATTGTAAAACGCTTGTTTGTTCTGCTTAGCACAGGATGCAACAAGAAGCGCTGTACATATACATAATGACAAACGCTTTACCAAACCATGGGACATGTTTTACGCCTCGACGCTTTCCGCGGAAGAATCTAGTAAGTTATATTTCTTGAGATAGCCTCGCAGCTGATGATACGTCAGGCTCAATTTTTCAGCAGTCTTCTTCTGATTAAACTGACTGTCAGCAAGTGCCTGTTTTATCATATCTATCTCATGTTGTTGAGAACGTTCTTTCAAATCTATGGGATATTCAACAATTTCTGGCTTTTTCACTGGTGCCAGTGGCGTAATGTCTGCACTTTCAATGCGTTCATTGGTGGCAGCGGCCTCTGAAGGGGACTGAGTAACGGGTGAGTCGGACGTATTCACTCTGTCATTGGTCTTCACTCTACCTTTCGGGCGATAAGCTGACTCAAAGGGGTCAAGAACGATTTCATGTACGGGCAGATGAGGATTATTTGTTCGATACACTGCACGTTCGACCACGTTCTTTAGTTCACGTATATTGCCTGGCCAATCGTAGTCAAGAAGGGTCCGCTTTGCCTTCTCTGTAAAGCCGCTGAATAATTCCATTTCCATTTCACGGGCCATATTAATAGCAAAGTTTTCTGCCAACATCATGATATCTTCCCTACGCTCGCGTAGCGGAGGAATGGTAATTACGTCAAAGGCAAGTCGGTCGAGTAAGTCTGCACGAAATTCACCTGCATCGGCAAGCGCGGGCAAGTCTTCGTTTGTAGCTGCAATAAGGCGTACGTCAGTTTTTACTGACTTGCTTCCGCCAACGCGCTCAAATTCGCCATATTCGACAACGCGCAGTAGCTTCTCCTGAATAAGGCCAGAAGTATTAGCTAGTTCATCAAGAAATAAGGTGCCGTTGTGGGCCACTTCAAAGCGACCTTCGCGGCGTTTTGAGGCACCGGTGAACGCACCTGCTTCATAACCGAATAATTCACTCTCCAATAGGCTTTCACTTAAGGCAGCACAATTAAGCTTAATATAGTTTTGATCCCAGCGCTTAGATAAGAAGTGAAGTCGCGCGGCAATAAGCTCTTTACCTGTGCCTCGCTCACCAATTACCAGCACGGGTTTATCTAGCGGTGCAATTTGTGAAATTTGCTCTAAAACTTCTAGAAAACTATTCGCTTGGCCAAGTAAATTGTCTTGCTGTCGATACCTACTCATTAAATCCCTCAAAAGTTAGTCATTTCGACCAATTAATAGTGTAGAACAAAACATGTTGAGAAACGAGTATTATTTGAACTTATAAAAAGTGTATGAAAAATAGCAGGTTAGTACAGTTATAAAGTTGGCAAGCATATTGAATACAACTAATACCAAGAGTAACCTATTTATCAAGTGTGGTGTTTTTTAAACACTTACCATTTTTAGCAAGAGGTAATTATTATGGGTATCTTCTCGCGTTTTACAGATATTGTGAATTCGAATATTAATGCGCTTTTAGATAAAGCGGAAGATCCTGAGAAAATGGTTAGATTAATCATTCAGGAAATGGAAGACACATTGGTTGAGGTGCGCTCAGCATCAGCAAAGACCTTAGCCAACAAAAAAGAAATTGTTAATCAAATTGCAAAGTATGAAAGCGATGCAAGTGACTGGGAAGCCAAAGCTGAGCTTGCTTTGAGCAAAGACAGAGAAGACTTGGCGCGTGCTGCGCTGCAGGAAAAGAAGAAGTCTGCAGAAGCTGCTGAAGCGTTAAGTAAAGAGCTGGCTATTGTTGATGAGCAAATCAGCAAACTTCAGGATGAAATTGGTCAGCTTCAAGAAAAGCTAGCGGATGCGAAGAGTCGCCAAAAAGCGATTATTATGCGCCAGAAAACTGCAAGCTCTCGTCTTGAAGTGAAAAAGACGCTGGATAGCACTAAAGTAGATAATGCGATGGGACGCTTTGAGCAATATGAGCGTAAAATCGATGACCTTGAGTCGCAGGTTGAAGCTTACGATCTAGGTAAGAAAACGTTACAGGATGAGTTTGCTGAACTAGAGGCCAGTGACAAAGTTGAAGACGAACTTGCTGCGCTTAAAGCGAAAGTAAAAGGTGCAAACACAAGCACCGAAAAATCAGAATAATAAGAATAGGGTGTACCCTCCGGATGTGAAATCGGAAGGAGGGTAATTACATCAGAGTTTGTAGGAGAGATTGAGATGGATGAAGGTACGATTGCAATGTTGGTGATGCCCCTTGTGGTGTTTTCAATATTCGTTGCTCCAATTTGGCTAATATTACACTATCGAAGCAAGAAGCAAGTGAATCAGGGATTGAGTGCAGAAGAGCACGCATCTTTGCAAGACTTAGCCGAGAAAGCCGAGAAAATGAGCGAACGCATTGAAACTCTAGAGGCCATTTTAGACAGCGAGGCACCTGAGTGGAGGAATAGAGCATGAGAAACGGTAAGCAGCTCTATCGCAACCCAGAAAATGCAAGAATTGCAGGCGTGTGCTCGGGTGTAGCTGAATATTTCGGCTTAGAAACTTGGTTAGTAAGGATTTTAGTTGTAACAGGTTTCTTCTTGTTAGCCGGACCTTTCATATTTGTTGCATACATTGCAGCTTGGTTCATTCTCGATAAAAAACCTGTTGGGTTAAAAAATGCACCAACGCAACCTGTTTTCTCAAAAGGTAAGGGATGGACAAATCCCAACGGTGGTCAGGTAAAAAGCCCAAAAGTGGAAGTGAAAACGAAAGTTTGGCAGGCGGGCGAGCCACCAAAACAAGCGTTTCACGATATTCGTAATCGTTTTGAAAAAGCAGAAGTTCGACTTCGTAAAATGGAAACTTATGTAACGTCTCGCGAATATCAACTCAATAAAGAAATTAGCCGTCTTTAATTAGCGATGGCGCACCAAGCAAACTTGAATTAAGCCGCTCGTAATGAGCGGCTTTTTGTTATATAAAACAATGTGTTTACTTGGTTTTGTAAAATTCCTGTTACAGCAAAATCGAGTCGCTCGTAAGAGCTTACACTTTTCGACGTCGCGAATTTCATTAGACTGATAGACAAGTTTTTTAACTCTTATTGGTTACAGAAGTTATGCCAAAATCAACGCAATACCAGTCGAGACAATCTGACGAGAATGGCATTATCCATTGGTCAGACGAAGAGAACCAAATTTGGTCTGAACTCTATGCGAGACAAATTCCGCTGGTGAAAGAAAGAGCGTGCCAAGAATACTTGGACGGGCTTGATTTGTTGAAGTTAAATGAAAAGGAAATTCCTCAGCTACCCGACATCAACAAAGTACTGATGGAGAAAACGGGTTGGCAAACAGCTGAAGTGCCTGCGTTAATTAATTTTGGCGAATTTTTCAGATTACTGGCGAATAAGCAATTTCCTGTTGCCACCTTTATTCGCACCAGAGAAGAATTCGATTATTTGCAGGAGCCGGATATTTTCCATGAAGTTTTCGGTCATTGTCCGCTACTAACGAATCCTGCATTTGCTCATTTTACTCACACTTACGGAAAGTTGGGTCTTGCTGCCAGCAAAGAAGACCGAGTTTATCTCGCTCGTCTTTATTGGTTCACCGTAGAGTTTGGATTGGTTAGAGCCAAAGATGAATTGAAGATATACGGTGGAGGCATCTTATCTTCTCCTGGCGAGACAATATACGCGTTAGACAGCGACACACCTCTGCGTAACCCGCTCACTGCTATTGATGCATTAAGAACACCTTATCGCATCGATATTATGCAGCCTCTTTATTATATCTTACCGGAATTCGACCATCTGTTTGAATTAGCGGAAATGGATATTATGGCACTCGTAGAAGAAGCGAAGTCTTTAGGGTTATTTTCCCCACTTTTCCCACCTAAAGAGAAAAAAGCCAGCTAACACTATTGTTAATTAAATGTGTTTTATATAGGATGCCGCTCACTGAAGCGGCATCTTTTTTATTTGGTGTGCGCGGCCTTTTAATTATGCTCTCTACGCGTTCTTAAATGTGTGATTCATCGCAAATTTAACCATCTGTAACATTTATCTTGTTATCTTTTTGTAAAAGTATGATATTCTGTACATATATGTTTACAAAATAGCTATAACACCCTATGCGTCTAGAAATAAGCTGTCAGGACCGTCTTGGTATCACTCAAGATGTTTTAGATATTCTCGTTACTAAAGAAATAGATTTACGCGGTATTGAAATTGACCCTGCGGGGAAAATTTTCCTTAATTTTCCCAATATCGAATTTGCAGATTTTCAACACCTCATGCCTCAAATTCGCCGCATCGATGGTATCGACGATGTGAAGACGACGCTTTTCATGCCAGGAGAGCGTGAAAAAAATCAGCTTTCCGCTATTTTAAGAACGTTGCCCGACCCTGTGTTTTCTATCGATGCCAAAGGCAATATCTTGCTATGCAATGAAGCGGTATGCGCGGGGCTAGAAATTCCGAGTAGTGAAATAGAAGGCATTGAAATTGGCGAAGTTGTGAAAGGCTTTAACTTTACTAAATGGATGGACGGTAAATCGCCTGGCCCTCAGTCTTCGAAAGTGAAGTTTATTCAACAGGATTACCTAGCCGATATGCTGCCTATTACTGTACCTGACGGCGAGCAGAATATGATCATGGCAGGTGCTGTGGTGATATTAAAATCAGAGATGCGACTAGGACAGCAATTTACCGCGTTCCACCAGTCTCCCACTGATAGCTTTGACCGCTTTGTCACTCAATCTCCGTTTATGAAGCGAGTCGTTCATGAAGCCAAGCGAATAGCTGATTTGGATGCACCTATTTTAATTTTTGGTGAAACAGGCACAGGCAAGGAAATGATTGCCAGAGCCTGTCACCAGTCTAGCCGTCGCAGTGAAGGAGCATTTTTAGCTTTAAACTGCGCGTCTTTACCTGACAGCGTGGCAGAAACCGAATTATTCGGTTACGCAGCGGGGGCATTCAATCAGCCTAATGCAAAAGTGGGGCTATTAGAGCAAGCAAAAGGCGGTACGCTTCTTCTCGATGAAATTGCTGATATGTCTTCTCAGCTTCAAGCTAAACTGCTCCGCGTTCTGGAAGACGGCGAATTTAGAAGAGTAGGGGATTCTGAGCCAGTTAAGGTAGACGTGCGATTTATTTGCACCACCTGTCGTGATTTAGGTCAGCTTGTAGAAGAAGGACGATTTAGAAAAGAATTGTACTACCGCTTAAACGTACTAAGTTTGGTTATGCCTTCTTTAAAAGACAGAAGGCAGGATATCGTTCCTCTTGCCGAGTCTTTCATCGTTCAACACAGTACCAAGTTAGGTCGCCGTCCTGCGAAACTCAGTAAATCCTGTGTTGATTTTCTGCAGCAGTACCCGTGGCCGGGTAATGTGAGACAGCTACAGAATGCGTTGTATCGCGCGTTATCACTCCTTGACGGTAAGGAGATTACCAAGGAAGACATTCAGCTTCCAAGTTGTGCGCCAAGCGTCACTTATATTGACGAAAACTTTGACGGCACATTAGACGAAGAAGTGAAGAAGTTTGAAAAGGACTTGCTCAAGCGGTTATATCCTTCCTACCCAAGTACCCGTCAATTGGCTAAAAAACTGGGGTTAAGTCATACGGCAATTGCAAATAAGTTACGTGAGTACGGCATTAACAAGGCAACGGTAAAGCTTTAATTATATGGGAGCATTGACCTTTGCCATAGGGTGAAGGTCAATGTGACCAAGTATATTTGGCTTCGTTTAGCAAAGTAAAAGTGGCAAATGGTCTACGCCAATTTTTATATTGATAATGCGTTTTTGTGCCTCAGAGCAATATCAATTCATCTGTTACGATAAATTTACATCGCCCACGGAGCAAGCGGGCAGCGCTATACCTGCTCAACAGAGGCTTACTAGCGTACATCCTTTCTTACAGCCAAATAAAACTTCGTCAACAGATCACTTCTCAACGCACACCAACTAGTGGCATAACTATAATCATGGAATTGTGTGTGATGCTGCCGCGTAAAAAGATATAGGTCTTTTATTCAGAACGTATTAATAAAAGACAAGAGCGCCAAGCTGATGAATAATTTTTCGAGGAAAGAACAATGAAACTAGCAACCTATAAGAATGAAACCCGAGATGGCTGCCTAATGGTAGTGTCGAAGGACCTTTCTCGAGCATGTAGTGCACAGGACATTGCGAAAACGATGCAAGACGCACTGGATAATTGGAAAGAGATTGCCCCTCAGCTACAGATGAAATACCAAGCGCTAAATGACAATGCGTGTGACAGCGTGCCGTTTGACGCATCTCGCTGTGAGTCGCCTCTTCCTAGAGCTTACCAATGGGCTGATGGAAGTGCTTACGTGAACCATGTGGAATTGGTGCGAAAGGCGCGTAATGCAGAAATGCCGGAAAGCTTTTGGACTGACCCATTGATGTATCAAGGTGGTTCCGATGACTTTATTGGACCCGAGGATGACATCATACTTCCAAGTGATGATTGGGGAATCGATTTTGAAGGTGAAGTCGCTGTTGTTACCGATGACGTTCCTATGGCGTGTACGCCTGAACAAGCTTCAGAGCGCATTCGACTTATTATGTTAGTTAACGACGTGTCACTTAGAGGGTTAATCCCAGGCGAACTGGCGAAGGGGTTTGGCTTCTTCCAATCAAAACCTGCGTCTAGCTTTTCTCCGGTTGCTGTAACACCAGATGAATTAGGTGATGCGTGGAAAGATAGCAAAGTGCACTTGCCTTTGCGTTCAACCTACAATGGTGAACTATTCGGTAAGCCTGAAGCGGGTCAGGACATGACGTTTGATTTTGGTCAGCTAGTCGCGCATGCCGCCAAGAGCAGAAACCTAGGTGCAGGTGCTATCATCGGCTCGGGTACAGTGTCTAATAAACAGGGTACAGATCATGGCTCTGCCATCGCTGAAGGCGGTGTGGGTTATTCATGTATTGCAGAAGTGCGCATGATTGAGACTATTCGAGACGGCAAACCTTCTACTCCTTTCATGCAGTTTGGCGATCGTATACGCATAGAAATGCTAGATAAAGAAGGTCACTCTGTTTTTGGCGCCATTGAACAGCAAGTTAAACCGCTTAGCTAAAACTTTAAAATGAAAAGTAGTGTGGGCTAATAACGCGGTTTACTCAGTAGGCACGTTGTTGTTTTCCCCACTATAATTATAAGAGGGTGTAGAGCGTTTAGATTCATCAAAGCCCTGCACTCCTACCAAAAACGTTTAATAGGTGTGGTAGTACCATGAGTATAAAACTTTACGGCTATTGGCGTTCGACCGCCTCTTACCGCGTGCGGATTGCGCTGAATTTGAAAGGGGTTGAGTACGAGTATGTACCTGTACATCTTGTAAACAACGGTGGCGAGCAGCATAGTAGCGAATATACGCGTCTCAATCCCGCGCACCTTGTCCCTACTTTGGTTGACGAAGACGAAGATATTATTTTGAATCAATCGCTATCAATCATCGAATATCTTGATGAACGGTATGAAGGCGAACACCAGCTGGTTCCTGAACATCGAACAGAGAGAGCCAGAGTCAGAGCGCTAGCACAAGATATCGCGTGTGATATTCAGCCTTTGGGTAATCTACGTGTACTGAATGCGCTAAAAGGGAATTTTGAGGCGTCACAAGATGATGTGGCGAAGTGGGCATCCCACTGGATAACGCTGGGGTTCGACGGCATTGAAAAGCGTCTTCAGACCCAAGCTGGAAAGTTCTGCTTTGATTTCGATGTTACGCTGGCTGATATTTGCTTAGTACCCCAAGTGTATAATGCGCAACGTTTTAACGTCGATATGAGTCGCTACCCTTTAATTAGTAAGATAGCGAAGAATTGTAACGAGTTAGATGCTTTTGAGCGGGCTAAGCCCGAAAATCAAATAGACGCCACTTAGACTGACGGGGGAGAGTAGAAATGTACTCTGACCCCATTTTTTGAGTTATTGGCGTTTAATCGGTAGCTCGGTGGTGTTTTTCACCTGCTTTAAGGCGAAGGTTGAGCTTAAATGATCGACAAGAGGCAGGTGAGTTAATTTCGTTTTAAGTAAGAATTCGTACTCTTCAATACTTTCCACTATCACTTTTAGTAAGTAATCTTTTTCACCGCTGGTGGTATGACACTCCACGATTTCATCGATGTTTTGTACGGCATTTTCAAAATCGGTTAGCGAGTCACCGTCATGGTTTTTCAACGTGACATAGATAAAGACCGACACACCTAAATTCAGTTTTTTGCTGTTTAGCAATGTGACTTTACCAAGAATGATGCCGTCGGCTTCCATTCGTTTGACACGTCTCCAGCACGGAGTGTGCGACAATCCTACACGCTGGCTTAAATCTGCCATCGACACCGTGGCGTCTTGCTGAAGTACGCGCAAAATCTCACGGTCAAATTTATCCAATTTCATTAACACTGTTTCCGTCGTTTTTATGATGTTTATTATATATCAAAAAAAATTCTAGGATAGCTGTCCTAGAAAAATTGTAATCAATTCTATTGCGTTTCAGTTTGTAAATTTCATTAACAAACTTTGCAAGGCCTGTCCTCAAAACAATCGGATACACTTGGCAAAATGTTGCTGATCTTTGCGAGGCCGATAAGTGTACCGCAAATCATCTTCAGACTCTCACATCATCCCAAATGAGCGGCGTTTCGTTTTCGTGACAGCTAGACCTTGGGTAGGCTTTAATTCATCACAGTATTAATAGGGAAAATATGTCAGTTTTTGATCACCCGGAGTTCAATAATCACGAACACGTTGCGTTTTATCATGACGAGAAGGCGGGCTTGAGCGCCATTATTGCTGTACACAATACCAATCTGGGGCCAGCACTTGGCGGTTGTCGCATGTGGCCCTACGTAAATAGTGGTGAGGCATTGACCGATGTGTTGAGACTGTCAAAGGGGATGACGTATAAAGCAGCCATGGCTAACTTGGAGCTTGGCGGCGGTAAATCTGTGATCATCGGCGACCCTCGTAAGGCTAAATCGCCAGAAATGATGAAGGCAATGGGCAAGTTTGTTGAATCATTGGGCGGCAAGTATTTCACTGCTGAAGATTCAGGTATTTCAGTAACGGACTTGCAAACCATGGCAACCGAGTCGGATTACATCGCTGGTGTTAATGCTAAATACCACTATGCGGGCGAAGTACCTGACGGAAACCCGGCTCCGTCTACAGCATACGGTGTGTTTGTGGGTTTAAAGGCGACGGTAGAGTACGGCTTGAAGCGCAGCCTTGATGGCGTCAGTGTTGCTATACAAGGTATGGGGCACGTTGGCTACCGTCTTGCCAAGCACTTGCATGAGCACGGTGCCAAGCTTTATGTTGCGGATATCTATCCCGAAGGTGTTGAAAAAGCAGTATCTGAATTTGGTGCGACAGCTGTAGCGCCGGAAGAAATACTGAGCTTAGATGTGGATGTGTTAGCGCCATGTGCGTTGGGTGCAGCCATTAACGATCTGTCATTGCCTGAAATCAAAGCCAAAGTAATTGCAGGCGCTGCAAATAACCAGCTTGCACGTGAAGATATTGGTGAATTGCTTCAACAGCGCGGCATTCTGTATGCGCCAGATTACGTGATCAACGCGGGTGGCGTTATCGACATCTTCCATCAGCGTATGGAATCGAGTTCTAATGAAGCGCTTCGCGCACATATTGAGCAAATCGGCGAAACGCTAAAAGAAATTTATACCCGTGCAGAGCAAGAAGGGGCGGCGACAAACCGTGTTGCTAACCTTATTGCCGAAGAGAGATTTTCTTTAAAGGGTTGAAAACTCTCAACCAAATAGTCATAATGCGCCCCGCACTCAGGCAGGGGCGAATGACTTTGCTTTGAATGCGATTTTCTATGGTGGGCTTTTGGTCCTCCCGCAATGATACTCTGTGAACCCGGTCAGGCCTGGAAGGGAGCAGCCGCAGCAGACGACTCATGTGCCGGGATGTGGCTGGAGGCCCGCCACCCAAATTCCTTATTCGTCTTCTTTTTTAGTCTTTTCTATTTCATCTAAGTACTTGAGTGCTTTACTAATAGCATGCTCAACATTCATTTCCATTTGATTTCGTTCGCTCTGAGGCAGGTAAAACGCCATGTCTACTTCGTAGCGGATATAACGTGGTGGAACCTGATTTAAGGCAAGACAGCACAAGTCTGCTAAGTAATCAGGACTTTTCGTGGTATCGAGCCCCAGCTTACTGATTCTTTCTAAAACCAGGTGTTCATAATAGTTATGGATGTCGTCATCTAGTTTCATGTTCATTCCCCTTATAATTGTTGTTAGCGCCCTGCGTAAAAGTGCTGTGGTATGCAAATATGTTGTGCGGAAGATACAGCACTTGTCCAACTAATTGGACACATTTTTATACAAGCTAAATGGCACAACACGAACCTTGGCTATATATCCTTATAATGTATAGCTTGTATTCTGTGGATGTCGAGTCGACGGTGATAGAATTACGAAGTTAAACAAAGCAATAAGGCAAGAACGACATGAAAAAAAATATAGAGCCCTGCTACTACGGCGATTACCTACAGCTTGATAAGATTTTGGGGGCGCAGGACTTACAGAGTGAGAAGTACGGTGACGCGGCGCACGAAGAAATGCTGTTCATTATTGTTCACCAAGTTTATGAGCTTTGGTTCAAGCAGGTTCTTCATGAATTAAATGCAGTAATTGATACGTTTAATCAAGAAACAGTTAAAGATCAGCAGCTAACGCTAGTGGTGCATCGCTTACAGCGAGTCATACAAATTCAAAAGTTAATGAACGATCAAATTGCTATCATGGAAACCATGACGCCACAGCAGTTTTTGTCGTTTAGGGACTACCTGGTGCCCGCGTCGGGCTTCCAAAGTATACAGTTCAAGCGTTTAGAAATATCACTAGGCCTAAAGCGTGATTTCAGAATCGACTTTGATAAGCAAAGCTTCTACAACCGTCTGACTGATAAAGATAGAGCGTTATTGGAAACCCTTGAAAACAAACCTAGTTTGTTTGAGCTGGTCGACAAATGGCTTTCAAGAATGCCGCTTCTAAAAACGGAAGGTTTCGATTTTTGGCAATATTATAAAGATGCGGCAGACGAAATGTTGAAAGACGACCACCATACAATTTCAACTAGTGACATGCTATCTGATACAGAGCGGCGACAAGAGCTAAAAGACTTACAAGCAACGATGGAGAACTTTGATGCGTTGTTTGATGATACGCAGTTTGAAAAGTTAAGAGGCGAGGGCAAATTCCGCTTAAGTCATAAAGCATTGCTTTCTGCATTATTTATAAAGCAGTATTCTGAAGAGCCTATCTTTAATCTGCCGTTCCAGCTTATTACCGCACTCACAGAGATAGACGAGCAACTCACTATATGGCGCTATCGTCACGCAATGATGGTTCAGCGCATGCTGGGCACTAAAATTGGCACTGGTGGGTCGTCAGGACATCATTACCTCAAGAAAACCACTGAGTCTAATCGTATCTATTTAGACTTTTTTAACATGGCAACCTTCTTACTTCCCAAAAGTGCATTGCCAGAATTGCCTGAAACTGTAAGAAGACGACTGGGGTTTTATCTCCAATAGTTTGAAAAGTAAGCTTTTATGCGTTTTTTCTTACTGTTATTCGTCGCATTTTTCTCTGCATGAAATTTAAACGTAAACAACAAAATCAGTAAGTTAGCTGCACTTTTATGGTGCAGCTAACCGCATCCTATCGAAGAGCCCTTGATTTTCATCCTGTCAATATGTCAATTATACAAAAGGATAATTTTAAAAAATCCTAATAAAAACATTAGTTTAATTCTGTTTTAAGGTGTTTTTAAAAAACCTAAACAGAGAAAAACTTTAATAAGAAATGAAAACCAGGGAAAAACAATGACGTTTAATAAAACGCTTACGGCGGTGGCTGTTGCCGCGTCGATGGGCCTCTCTGCGCCTGTATTCGCGCAAGAGTCCAAAGGTACAATTACTGGCACATCAGTATCAGCTAGTACAGAACAAGCTCTTGCAGGAGTAGAAGTTACTATTGTAAATCTGGAAACAGGGTTAACCAGAACTATTGTTACAGACAGTGACGGTAGATATACCTTTCCTCTTCTTCCACCTGGCAATTATAGCTTAACCGCTAAAAAAGATGGCTTCTCTGTTGCGCAAGAAAAACAATTCAGTGTAAGGCCTTCAGGTAAAACAAATTTGGATGTCGCTCTCGAAGCGGGTGATATCGAAAGAATCTCTGTGCGTGGAACTTCAATTTCCAATATCGATGTGACTTCGAGTGAGTCACAGCTATATGTTGACCAAGAGTTTATATCTAAAGTTCCAGTACCTCGCGATATTTCTTCAGTAGCGCTACTTGCTCCGGGTACCGTTTCTGGTGATTCCGACTTCGGTAACTATGCTTCGTTTGGCGGTTCTTCAGTTGGCGAAAACGTTTACTATGTGAACGGTATTAACGTTACAAACTTCCGTAACGGATTGGGGGGCTCAGAGCTTCCATTTGAAATGTACGAATCTTTCGAAGTAAAAACAGGTGGTTACTCAGCCGAGTTCGGGCGTTCAACAGGTGGTGTTATTAACGCACGGACCAAGAGCGGTAGCAATGAATTCAAATGGGGAGCCAGCGCATATTACGAGCCAGCAGCCCTTAGAGCTCATCAACCCGACGTATTCTACAGAACTCAAGAAGATGCAGAAGAGGCTGGAACAGCCTATTACGTTGTTAACAAAGAAGACGAAACAGGTGAGACAAACGTCAACCTGTGGGCTTCTGGCGCGCTTATTGAAGACAAACTCTTTTTCTTCGGCTTAGTAAATCAAAAAGTACGTCAGCGTGATTACGCAGAGACTACAACGATCTACGACCGCGAAGGTAACGACACGTTACTCAGTGCAAAGCTTGATTGGTACATTACGCCCGAGCACATACTAGAATTTACGGCATGGGATAATACTGAAGAGCTAGAATCTGAAAAGTTCCTATATAGCCCAGATAGCGACAATGTGGGATCGTCGTTAGGTGAATATACGCTGGAGCGTGGCGGCACGACTTGGGGAGCTCAATATACAGGCATCATTACCGATGATCTTACCGTGAGTGCCCAATACTCGGTTAACAAAACGAGCTACAGCAATCTGAATAATGGCGCCAATCCGCTAGGTGATGCTCCGGTTATTTACGACAGGTTTACCAACATAGAGTACGGTGCTTACGGCTTAACGACGCCTTCAGTTCAAGAAGATAAACGTACGGCTATTCGTTTTGACGTAGAGTGGTACGTTAATGCAGACCATGTCCTCAAAATTGGTATCGATAATGAGGACCTTGAGGCTTATGAAAATACTTCTCGCGCAGGTGGCGTTGCATACCGATATGAAAACTGTGGCGATAATCTAGATGAGCCGAGTAATGCAGACTGCCAAGTTCGCCAAGAGTTTTATGTAAACCAGGGCGACTTTGAGACCAAGAGCTTCGCTTATTATGTTGAAGATACTTGGACAGTGACAGACAACATTACTGCAAGAATTGGTCTTCGTAATGAAACCTTCGAAAACTTTAACAAAGCCGGTGAAAAATTTGTTGATGTAAGCGATCAGTGGGCACCACGTTTGGGCTTGAGCTGGGATGTAAAAGGTGACGGTGAGAGTAAAGTATTTGCAAACTACGGCCGCTACTATCTTCCAGTTGCGACGAATACAAATATTCGTCTTGCGGGTGATGAACTCTATACACGCCAGTATTTTGATGTTGAGTCAATAAATGATGATTTCACGCCTGTATTAGGCGAGGCTACTGGCAGTTTGACGGTATACAGTGACGGTACGCTTAAAGGAACGACAGAAACAGTCAATGCCGACCTCGACCCTATGTATCAAGATGAATATATTCTGGGTTATGAGCAAGTCATTAACGAATCTTGGAGCTTCGGTATTAAAGGGACTTACCGCGACCTGAAAAGCTCTCTGGAAGATATTGCTATCGATGCAGGCTTCGACGACTACATTCAACAAGAGTTTGGTTCATCGTGTACACTATGTTCTGGCTTCCATTATTATGTTTTAACAAACCCAGGCAACGATGTAACAATTACCACAGATCCAGATGGAGATGGTGATGTACCATACGGAACATACACTATTCCTGCTGATATGTTGGGTTACCCTGAAGCTGAACGTCAGTATGCCGCGGTTGATTTGACTGTTGACCGAGCGTGGGATGATATTTGGATGATGAGCTTCACCTATACGTGGAGCCATAGTTGGGGTAACACTGAAGGTGCTGTTCGTTCTGATAATGACCAAACAGATTCTGGTTTAACAACAAACTTTGACCAACCAGGCCTTCTTGATGGCGCATATGGTAATTTACCGAATGACCGCCGTCATGCTGTTAAACTAACAGGTGCTTACCAGCTCTTTGAGAACTTTACACTGGGAGCAAACTTCCGTTGGACATCAGGTAGACCACTTAACTCTTTTGGTTATCACCCAACAGATCTTTTCGCAAGCTACTATGATGCGGAGTCATTTGTAAAAGATGGTGAGTTAGTTTCTCGTGGCTCTGAAGGTCGTACGCCTAGTACTTGGACTTTGGATTTGAGTGCGAAATACCTTATTGAGCTAGAGCAAGCGGACGTAGCACTTCGTGCTGACATCTTTAACCTATTCAACAATGATGATGCTACTCAGCTTAACGAAATAAACGAGCGTTATGCTGGACAAAGTGATGAAGGTATATTCCTTGGAGAATACAACCCAAGTTACGGGTTGCCTACATCTTTCCAAACGCCACGTTACGTGCGCTTCAGTGTAGAAGTAAATTTCTAAACAAGGTCGAAAGCCCAGCATAGTGCTGGGCTTCTTTTTTACTATGAATCATCTATTGCAAAAGTTAGTTTCAGCCTCAAAATCAGTCAATAAGTCACAGGTTGAGGCGATAGTTAGCGACTTAATCAACTTACAAGCACCTTTACAAGAAAGATGGGTTGGAGTAGGGCAAATAGCAAAATCGTTTGGCAGTTATAGACTAGCTAAGCGCTGTATCGAAAAAGCGCTTGAACAAAGCCAAAGTGATCAAATGGTAGCGCAAGCCTTGGGAATGCTCTCTGATTTAGGAAAAACCGAGTTGGCATACGAATACCTGCAGTCTATCGGCAACAGAGTGTCGTCGTCTGTAGTGCTATTACACTTAAAAGGAGTACTCGCTTATCAACTGGGTTACTTCACTCAAGCAAAGCAGTCGCTTAGAGAAGTCTTAATAAAAGTCCCAACGTCAGGGGAAACACTCCACTTATTATCAACGATGTCTGATACAGAGGAAGCAAAAGAGCTACAGAAGGAACTAGATACCTTATTATCTAGCATGGACAAGGCCCCTTTATCAGTGTCCAAAGCATGCTTTTACAACGCCTTAGGGAATACCTACCTAAAAACCTCCGAAGTGGTTACCGCTTACCAATATTTTGAAAAGTGCGCAGAAACCATGCGAGCGATCTCACCAAAGGATAAGTCATTCGATTACTCATTAATTGAGGATTGGAGAAACGAGAACGTTGAGTGCGCAGAGGTTAAACCTTCTAACTTCACAGATGAAAGTGTTTCAACGAAAAGCTCTCCAATTTTTATTTTGGGAATTCCTCGAACTGGAACAACGCTTGTAGAACAAGTCATCATTCAAAATACAGAAGCGCAGAGTGTGGGGGAAATAGATGCCTTTCCGATGGCAGTAGATAACGTATTAAAAACTAAAAATGCTCTAGAGCGCCTTAAAACACTCGCTCTTTTAGATGAAGAAAAATGCAGTATGATAGCTGACGAGTATTTTAAGATTTGTAGCGAATATGGGGTATCAAATGCCCTGATCGTTGACAAAAGCTTAAGTAACTTGAGATATGCTTATGCAATCAAGCACGTTTTTAATAAAGCAATCTTTGTTGTCACCAAAAGAAATGAAATTGATAACGCATGGTCAATATTCAAGACGCAATTTAGTAATAGTTTACATTGGTCTTGGGATATTAGAAAAATAAAAAGTTTTATTGATAATGAGTCTAGATTAGCGAAAATTTTGGCTAATTCTAAAGAGGTAGCACCAATAGTAATACAGCTAGAAACCTTGCAAGACCAGCCACAGGAAACAATAAAACAAGTAATTAATAGGGTTTACGAAAAGCAAGGCGCTACTCGTGAGACTGAGTTGCTATCTTTACCTCCATATGAAGCAGGAAAAGTAGATACAATAGCAGTAAGAACTGCAAGTATGTATCAGGCTCGACAGCCGATAAGCAGCGACCATGCACACTCTAAAAATATCCCCCCCAAGTTCGAAAAAACATATTCAGAAATTCATTAGTAGAATATTTGAACTGTAAGCGGCCGTCATCGATTTTGCTGTTCGCCGCATAGATGAGTTCATTAAACTTTAGTCTTGGTTTAAAGTGTATGAAAAGTGAGCTAAAAAAGCTTAGCGTTGTAAAGTATATGTAAAATGTAAGTTAATATTTACAGATTAGAGTTAAAAGACAAAAAAAAATTGAACTTTTGTGAAACACCCGTCTGATCCCAGTTGACCCTTCGCACAGGATGTGGTTATTATCAAAGTGAGGCTTTGACCTTACTAATAATAATTCGTTATATAAACGATTTAAGAAACACACACTAAGAGTTTTAGTGGTCCAGGGAGACAATACATGTTTACAAACTCTAAGCTGGCTAAATCAGTGAAGTTAGCGTGCGCATTCGGTGCTGCATCATCTATCGGCTTCACTGGTGCAGTTAACGCACAGGAAACCGAACAAGCAGCGGAAGCAGTAGAAAAAATCGAAGTAACAGGTTCACGTATCCGTCGTACAGACATCGAAGGTGCAAACCCAGTTACAGTAATGTCTCGAATCGACATTGAGCGATTTGGTGTAACGTCTATCGGTGACGTTCTTCAGGCTATCCCTTCTGCAGGTTCTGCTATTAACACCAACAACAACAACGGTGGTAATGGTACAACTACAATCAACATTCGTGGTATCGGTTCAAACCGTACTCTTGTTCTAGTTAACGGTAAACGTTGGGCTCCAGGTCTTACTGGTTCAGTTGACCTTAACAACATCCCAGCAGCAATTATCGAGCGTATCGAAGTACTTAAAGATGGTGCGTCTGCTGTATATGGCTCTGACGCGATAGCTGGTGTTGTAAACATCATCACTCGTCAAGATTTTGAAGGCGTTCACGCGTCTGGCTACATGGGTCAGTACGATGAAGGCGATGGTAACAAAGAACAGTGGGATATTGGTTTCGGTACCTCTAACGACAAAGGTAACGTTTACTTTAATATTTCTTATGTAGAAGAAGAGCCAACATTCGCGGGTGATCGTGAAATTTCAGCGGTTCCCGTATTCGGTGCACCTACTGGTTACGGCGGTTCATCAGGTACACCTAATGGCCGTTTTTGGTACTTCGATGACGAAGGCACTTCTTTCAACGTTCAAAATGATGGCAACGGTGGTCTAATCCCGTGGACCGGAAGCAGCGCTTTCAACTTCGCGCCACTTAACTACCTTTCAACGCCTCAAGAACGCACCAATATTTATTCTCAGGGTCGTTATGAACTGACTGATAACCTTACTGTAAACGTTACAGGTTTTTACGGTAACCGTCGTTCGTCTCAGCTTCTAGCGCCTACACCTTTATTCGTGGGTAACGCAGCAGGTACTACTGGTATCACTATCGCGGCTAACAACCCTTATAACCCAACGGGCTTAGACCTGACTGACGCAGCTGGTTTCGGTGAGCCTAACAGTCTTTTCTTTGCCGGTCGTCGTATGCTTGAAGCTGGCTATCGTCAGTTCGCTCAAAACGTAGACCAATTCCAATTTAACGGTGGTTTTGAAGGGGTTATCGAACTAGGTGATAAGGAGTTCTTCTGGGACGCTACTTACACGTACGCAGATATCACGCAAAATACGTTGACTGACGGTTTGCTAAACATGGACCGTGTTGCATTGGCGTTAGGCGATGTTGACGCTTGTAACAATTCTGATGATGGATGTGTACCTCTGAATTTCTTTGGTGGCGCAACTGCAATTGGGGAAGGTACAATCACGCAAGAACAGCTTGATTACATTCAATTTACTGCACAAGATGCATTGAATTCTTCTCTTGAAAGCTACACTGCTAACCTTTCTGGCGAAATCATGGAGCTTCCAGCAGGTTACCTTGCTTTTGCTACAGGTTATGAAAAGCGCTGGCAGTCTGGTTACGATCAGCCGGACGCGCTAATCGCAGCGGGTATTACTTCTGGTAACTCTCGTCAACCAACTTCAGGTTCATTTAGTGTTGAAGAATTCTATCTAGAGCTTGCTGTTCCTCTACTTTCAGATATGCCTGGCGTTGAGCAACTAGACCTTGAACTAGCGACTCGCTACTCTGACTACAGCAACTTTGGTGATACAACAAACTCTAAAGTTGGTCTTAAGTGGCGTGTAAACGAAGACTTAATCGTTCGTGGTACATGGTCTGAGGCGTTCCGTGCTCCTTCTCTATCAGAGCTATTCTTGGGTAACAGCGATAGCTTCGTTACACTTCAAGACCCTTGTAATGGTGGTGAAGCAGGAAACCCAAGCGCACCAGGTTGTGCGGGTATCCCATCAGCTTACGAGCAGCCTAACCCTCAAATCAGAACAACCGTTGGTGGTAACGCTGACCTACAGCCTGAAGAAGCAGAGAGCTTCACATACGGTTTCGTATACTCTCCAGCACAAGTTGAAGGCTTATCAATCACGTTTGACGTATTTGATATCGAAGTTGACAACGCAGTATCAACTGTTGGTGCGCAAAGTATCCTAGATGCGTGTGCTGAGACTGGTACGCAATTCTGTTCACTAATCGAACGTAACTCAGGTGGTGTTGTAACTGAGCTATTTAACGGTCTTGTGAACCTTGGTGGTCAAACAACATCTGGTTTCGATTATAACGTTGCTTATAACTTCGAAACTGAATTTGGTGATTTCCGTCTTAACTGGGATGGTACTTACGTAGATGAGCGCACTACTATTATCGTTGACCCTGTAACTGGCGAGTCAATTACAGAGAATGACGCAGGTCGCGCTTTTGACCGTGACGTAATTCCACGTCTTCGTACCAACCTGTCTGTTACTTGGGCATACGAAGATTGGACTGCAAACTACCTAGTACGCTTCATCGGCCACACTACAGAAGCTTGTTCGTTCGATGACGATACGGATGAGAATGGTAACTACCTAGAAGATACGCTATGTAGTGATCCAGGTGAGACTACATTTGATGATGACGGTAACCTAGTTAAAGATAGCTTCAACGAGCTTGAAGATATGGCTTACCACGATGTGTCTGTTGGTTATGCAGTTACTGATAACCTTCGTCTAACGCTTGGTGTTAACAACCTTTGGGATACAGACCCAGAAGTTTCTTACACTACGTTCGCGAACAGCTTCGACCCATCAATGTATGAAATCCCTGGAAGATTCTTCTACGGTCGTGTAAATCTTGAATTCTAATTCAATGATTGCATAAGATTTTCAAAAATTTAAAGGCCTCGTAAGAGGCCTTTTTTGTAGGAGAATATTGTGAAGAGCATTGAACAACTCCTGACAAAAGCAGATTTGCATTTTCAAAGGAACGAATACAGTCAAGCTTATGATTGTTTACGCATTGCTGGTCAGTCAGGACATATGTATGCCGCATTAGACTACGCTTATCACATCGCACCAAATAGCCCCAAAGCAGCTATCGACTATCTGAGCGCATTACCAGACAACTCAAAACCTACTGTAAGGTTTCACTGTTTACTCATTTCACGGTTTTATCTATTTAAAGAAATGAATTATGAGCTGGTGAGTGAGCTCGTCAGGCTTGCTTCAGCAGGGCATGCAGAGTCCTTAATTGTATTACTTAGTTGGACTGAGCAAAACACATCGGTTTACGCTCAATTGAAGGTTACATTAGGTCGCCATAATCCCAACATTTATCGTCAATTGTTTATGGGAGACCCTATTTACGCCGATGTTTCTACGTCTTTATGTGAAGATACAACCATCACCACGGTACTTGAAAAGCAAACCTCGCTACTAAATAAAACTAAAACTGCTGTTGATAGCAACGGTATCGTTTGTGAAATGAGCGGCGTACTGTCAGATATTGAATGTGACTACATGCTTCTTCGATACAAAAGTTTACTTCAGCCATCTATGGTTCTAAATCCATTGAATGGTAATCCCATGAAAGATGATATTCGCACGAGTGAGGTCGCTATTATCACTAATCAATGGGTAGATTGGATAAGTCGCGAAGTAGAAGTGAAGATGAGCCGTATGTCTGATACAAAACCTCAGCATGGTGAACCACTAAATTTACTGAGGTACAAAGATGGCCAAGAATACAAACCGCATTATGATGGGTTTACTGATACTCAACTAAAGCAAACCAGTATTATTGAAGAGGGAGGCCAGCGTACCCATACGATACTGGCATACTTGAATTCATTGAGTGAGGGCGCTACTCACTTTCCCAAGTTAGGAATAACGATCTATCCAGAAAAGGGAAAACTAGTGAGTTTTCTTAATGTTGATAAAAATCTGGCGCTAGAAAAACAGAGTTATCATTGTGGCCAACCTGTCTTCACAAATGAGAAATGGATGCTTACAAAATGGGTGAGGTCAAATCGCACCGAATATGGTACGTTAGTTTTCGGAAGTAATTGTAAATAAATGTTCAAGGAAGCAATATGAAAAAATTTATTCTAGTTAGTCTAGTGGCAGCATTCGCAATCTCCGGATGTAATTCAACATCAAACTCTTCATCAAGCGATGTGGCAAGCAATGAAGACGACGGTATGGTGTGTAAAATGGAAAAGAAAGTCGGTTCAAATATGATGCGCCGAGTTTGCTATACAGCAGAAGAAAGGGAAATGATGGAAGAGGCCGCACGCGAAAGCTGGACTCGTATGCAAAGAGGGACTGAAACTTCAGGCTCAGACTTGTAAAGTGAACGAAGGCTACTATAAAGTAGCCTTCTCGTTTCTAACGCTACTTATTAAAATGACAAAGCAAATTGAACAAGCCCTTAAACAGCAGAATTTTGATGTCGCTACAGCGCTTTATTTAGAGTGGTACGAATCTTCTCCCCTTGACTTCAATATCGAAGGTAGTCAGCCTTCACGTGTTAAAGCTACACATATTGCTAACGCCGCAAATCTAGCGCGAAGAGCAGGTTTCAACGAACTGCAGTTTATTAAAGATATATCTCCGCGATTAGGGGAAATGGTCAAAGTTTTGTTTGGTCTTGCACAACCTTCTTTTTCAAACCCGCTTCAACGACCTAATTTCATTTATATTCCTGAGCTTACCAGTAAACCGTTTTACGATATTCAGGAATGTGAAGGATTAAAGAGTTGGATACAGACATTGCAGCCTTTTAAAGATGAGTTGTTGGGTATAGGCAAAGTATCAAAAAGTAAATATGTTGAAGAGTTTGAAAATCTACCGAATTTGGAAGAGTGGAACAAGCTAAGAGATGAATGGCTTTCTACCCATCTAATAAAAGGTGGGGAACACAGTGAAGTGTTTAAATCGTTAAGTAAACCGCTCCGTGAAGTATTGGAAAAGGCACCATTGGCGCATTGTCCACCTCATGCACCTGAAATGTTTGTTTCTGTGCTAGAGCCTGGGGCATACATCCCTCCGCATTACGGAATTTCAAATTGTAAGCTTACCGTGCATATACCTTTAAAAGTCACAAAACATGCATCGTTGCAAGCGGGAGACGAAATATTCAAGTGGGAAAATGAACAATCCGCGATGATCTTCGATGATAGCTTTCTACATTCCGCAAAAAATGAGAGCGATGAAGTAAGAATTGTGCTCATTTTTGATATATGGCATCCAGACTTATCTTCGTTAGAAAAGGAAGGATTGGCAAAGTTTATGACAAAATTTGCTGTCTGGAACAATGGGGTAGGTAAGTTAGCTAACTTAGATGCACAGTTACGAAGAAAATAATAATAGTATGAATATAGTACAACAGCTCGTCTCAGCTTATAACCAGAAACAATATCAGCAGATTATCCAATTTATTGAGAAGCAGTTATTTCTGTTGCAAAAAGACCCAGTATTTATTCAACTATTCTGTGGCTCGCTTCGCCAAGTTCAGCGAGTGAAAGAAGCTGAGAAATATTTAGTAAAAGGGCTGAAGAAATTTAAAAATCACCCCGAATTATCAAATGCTTTAGGTAATTTATACCTATCCACTCGGCGAATTGACTTGGCAGTATCGACCTTTCAAAAGGCGAGTGAATTAGCGCCTAATAATGTTGATTTACACTATAATTTGGCACGTGCACTAATTGAAAAAAATGCGTTAAAGCAAGCGCGTATAGCAGCAGAAAAAGTTCTAGCGTTAGTGCCGAATCACGTGCAAACGAAGCTAATTTTGGCAGACATTTTTTCGAAGCAATCAGACTTTAATGAAGCCATAATCGTCTTAAAAGATGTCTTAGCTATTAGTCCAGAAAATATTGTTGCTTTGAACAATATCGCCAATTTGTATCGCAAAATTGAAGACTATGAACAAGCATTAAAGCATTTTGAATTAGCGCTTTCTAAAACTAATGCTAACCCTACTATTTTAAGAAATTATGCAGCAGTACTCGCGCTATCAAATCAAAGAGAGCGCGCGGAAATGGTGTATCTGAAAGCATTGAAAGTTGCACCACCTGATTGGGAGCTTCAGGAGGAGCTGGCCAAGTTTCTATGGGAAGAGGGAGTTGATGCGCCATTTGTTCATATTGAGTCATATATCAAACGACAACCTGAAGACGATAGCTTCAGGTTTCGTTTTATTCAGTTGCTAATACAAGCCGACGAATATCATGCGGCAAAAGAGCAATTAGACTTACTTACTACAGAAGCGATTAAGACTCACGAAATTGCGCCATTGAGGGCCAGAGTGCTCAGAGAACTAGGTGAGTATGAGGCTTCTATTGTTGAAATAGAAAATGCCAAAATACAGTCAAATAAAGTGGCGCTATTAAGTGAGAAGGGCTATTCGCTGCTTTGTTTGGGGCGCGCAAAAGAAGCACTCAACTGCTTCAACCAATTGATAAAAATAGAACCACTAAACCAAGGTTGGTGGACAATGTTATCTACATGTTGGTCTATGGCCGAACAAGAAAACCGTTATAAATGGTTGTGCGACTATGACAAGCTTGTTTACGTTAACGCTATTAAACCTAGTCCAGTTGATACTGCTAATTTCAATGAAAAACTAAAAACTGCCCTTGTAGAAAAACATCAGAATCAACGGCATCCTATTGGACAATCATTGAAGAATGGGACGCAAACATATGAAGATTTATTCGTCACATCCTTACCTATCATTAAAGAATTGTCGGAAAACATTTTAGCGCAGGCAAAACTATTTACCGCGCAACAGTGTTCAGACAAAACCCATCCGTTTTTATCACGGTTAAGCGATAAGCTTAAATATATCGGTTCTTGGTCAGTAAGGTTAAGAAATGGAGGCTTTCATAAGTCTCACTACCATCCAGAAGGATGGTTAAGCGGCGTTTACTATGTGGATGTGCCTAAAGCCGTTGATACGGGTGGGCAAGGCTGGTTGATGTTTGGTAGGGCTGATATTGCGAATCAACGATTTGAAGGGGATTATGCAGTCAAACCCGAAGGGGGGACGGTCGTTCTGTTTCCATCATACATGTGGCACGGTACTAACGCTTTTACCACTGATGAACACAGATTAACCGTTGCCTTCGATATTATTCCAAACGAAAACTAAACGTAGTTACACTTTTTCTAGCTTAAACGCCAGGGTGTAGCGGGGCGTGTAACAAATTCTATTGGGCGGTCTACCGACGTGTTTGATCGCACCATGGAAAATTGCAACACGAGCAGGTTTTGGTGTGCACGCGAATAAGCAATCGTCGTTGTTGTCATAGAACAACGTTTCTCCTCCCCACTCAATGTCCCATTCAGGTGCAATATAAACCAAAACAGTGAACTCATTCGCATCAGGTGCACAATCTGTGTGCGTAAAAAGCATATCTCCATACGATGCGTGATTCACATATCCTCTATAAGCACTAAAATCTTGTTTTGTAATACCGCGAATGGCCTCAATCGCTCTGTGGTATACGGGGAGGGTTCTAATTTGCTCAGATGTTAGATTCACTGCCCAATGCCGATATTCTTGTGTATCAGGTCTAGCAATTTCGTCTCGCTTGAATGCACTTACTTGTAAACCTTTGAATAAGCTCTCCGCTTCTGCCTGAGTACAAAGGTCGTCGAAGATCCACAGGGGTTTGTTCTCAATCGTAATGTGGTGAGTTGGCGTGAATGTCATTGCATACTCGTCTGTATTTTGGATTTTTCATGAAGTTTATACGATTAGCCCTTCTTTTAATAGCAAGTAACATCTAGGTTAAAAATCATATCTAATTTTTGCGAGTAGACAGAAATGCGCGCTGATAAATTGTTAAATAAACTTGGTAATTGATTATTAGTTAATCGATTAAGGTGTCAGTTATGCTCCATTCTTGTTTGATGTCATTATTTTGGAATGAAATCTGCACTGCGAATGAACACAAATTAGGCAGACGGAATGAAATCTACTAGGTGTAAACAGTGTGTTACTTGACTAAACGTAACATTCCATGTGAGTATAATACGTTCGTAGTACTGACAATTGACGTCGGCGCTACATTCCTGAAACAAAATTGTGAAAGTTTTATACGCCCCTTGCCCGAATATTTTCCTATCGGCGAGGATTCAAATAAGAAATTTGGTTGGGAACTATGTCCAAAATGAGCAAGAGAACTCTTATTGCTTCTACTGTTATGGGTGCATTCGCACTAACAGGTAGCGCAGTCTCTGCAGATACGCTTGAAGATCTTCATAAAGAAGAAGCGAAAATCCACGCGGCTGCAGCGAAATCTCAAGAAAAAATCAATACGTTGTTTGAACAGTCTCAAGAACTACTTGTTGAGTATCGTCAAACAGTAGATGAGACAGAAAACCTTAAAATCTACAACGATTACATCGCAAGCCTAGTTGCAGACCAGCAACGCGGTATCGATTCATTACAACGTCAGATCGACAGCATCGAACAAACTAAGCAGGGCATCGTTCCTCTTATGTTCCGCATGATCGACAGCCTAGAGCAGTTCATCAAGCTAGACCGTCCAATTCACTTAGACGAGCGTCTACAGCGTGTTGAGCGTCTTCGCGACCTTATGGCTAACTCTAACGTAACTGTTTCAGAACAGTTCCGTCAGGTACTAGAAGCTTACCTAGTAGAAGTTGAATACGGTACTAAGATCAACTCTTACCAAGGTACTATCGACGACGCAGGCACAGAAGTTACTGTTGACTTCTTTAACCTAGGTCGTACGGCGCTAGTTGCACTTTCTCTAGACCAAACTCACGCATGGGTATGGAACAACGAAAGCCGCGCATGGGAAAAACTGGGTGACGAGTATCTGTCTTCAGTTGTTGACGCAGTTAAAATGGCTAACAACGTCATTCCTGCGGATCTGATTAAACTACCAATTAGCGCAGCGGAGTAATTGTTAATGAAACCAGTATTCAAATCTCTTTTAGCCGCTGCGACAGTTGCAGTTGCAGCAACCGGAGCGCAGGCTCAGGAAGCAAAGAGCCTGAAAGACCTTCTAGACCAGGTTCAACAGAACCGCGTTTCTGAAGCTCGCCTAGATAAGCAACGCGAAGCTGAGTTCCAATCAGCACGTGCTGACAAGCAAGCACTTCTTCGCAAAGCACAAGCAGAACTTAAAGCTGAACAAGCTCGTGGTGACCGTCTACAGAAGCAATTCTCAGACAACGAAGTTACATTAAACGAGAAAGCTGCTGAGCTAGACCAAGCTACAGGTACACTTGGTGAAATGTTCGGTGTGGTACGTCAAGCATCTTCTGAAGCTTACGGCCGTATCTCTACATCAATCGTAAGTGCACAATTCCCTGGCCGTGGTCAGTTCCTTGCTGAAATGTCAGAAGACTCTAAAGGTCTTCCAAACATTAAAGAACTTGAAGACCTATGGTTTGCTCTTCAGAAAGAAATGACTGAAGGCGGTGAAGTAGTTAAGTTCACTACAGAAGTTGTTAACCTTGACGGCGGTTCTTCACAGCAAGAAGTTGTTCGTGTTGGTACTTTCAACCTTGTTGGTGAAGCTGGTTACCTAGCGTATGACGCTGAAGCTGAAGTTGTTCAGCCTCTTGGTCGTCAACCAGATGGTCACTTTGTAGCTTCTGCTGACGAACTAATCGGCGCTACTTCTGGTATTGTTCCTTTCTTTGCTGACCCTTCTCAAGGTGCAATCCTTGGTCTATTGAAGCAAAAAGCGACAATGTCTGAGCGTTATCATGCTGGTGGTCCAGTTGGTTACACAATCACAATTATGCTTGCGATTGGCCTACTAATTGGTATCTACAAAATGATCACACTAACGATCACTGGTGGAAAAATGCGTTCACAGCTTAAGAACGTAAACAATCCTTCAGAAGGTAACCCACTAGGTCGTATCCTTAAAGTTTACCAAGAGAACAAGACTGCTGATGCAGAAAACCTTGAGCTTAAACTTGATGAAGCGATTCTTCGCGAGCTTCCAAAAATTGAAAGCGGCATCAACGTTATCAAGATCTTCGCAGCGATTGCTCCTCTACTAGGTCTACTAGGTACAGTACTAGGTATGATCGAGACATTCCAAACCATCACACTATTCGGTACAGGTGACCCACGTATGATGGCAGGAAGTATCTCTATGGCTCTTGTAACTACTGCTCAAGGTATTATCGCGGCTCTGCCTCTAATCCTTACTCACAGCATCGTAGCTTCTCGTAGCAAGTCAATCATCCACATTCTTGATGAGCAAACTGCGGGTATCGTAGCTGCTCACTCAGAGTCGGAGAAAGCGTAATATGAATTACCTGATTGGATTATTCGAATCGGTCAGGGACTTTATCGCTACCGGCGGTGACGTACTATACTTCGTTGCTGCCGCGCTCTTTCTCATGTGGGTTTTAATGATTGAGCGTTACTGGTATTTAACCTCGGTCTTCCCAAAGGTGAAGAAAAACATCATCGCGAATTGGGATGCCCGAGCAGATACCACATCATGGTATGCGCATAGAATCCGTGACGCGTGGATTTCTCAAGCGTCAGACGACCTTAACGCTAGAATGCTGATTATCAGAACCATTATTGCAATGTGTCCACTAATCGGTCTACTTGGAACAGTAACCGGTATGATCAGTGTTTTCGAGACAATGGCAACACAGGGCACCAGCAACGCTCGTCTAATGGCAGCTGGTATCTCTATGGCAACGATCCCGACAATGGCGGGAATGGTAGCCGCGCTATCTGGACTGTTCATCAGTTCACGTCTTGAAGCGAAAGTGAAGCTGGCAAGAGAAGGGCTAGTTGATAGCCTGCCACATCATTAGAGAGAGAGATTATGGCTCGAAAAGTCAGAACCGAGGAAGAAGATGCACAGATCGACATGACGCCCATGTTGGATATCGTGTTTATCATGCTGATCTTCTTTATCGTTACCACTGTTTTCGTTAAAGAAGCAGGGATCGAAGTCAACAAGCCAGATGCGAGCCAGGCGATTCTTCACAAAAATGCAAACATTTTCATCGCCGTAACTGAAGACGGAAATGTATGGCTAGATAAGCGTGAAGTTGCGCCGGACAGCGTAAGAGCGAATATTGAAAGACTGCTTACCGAGCAGCCTACTGACTACGTAATCATTCAAGCTGACGTAAAAGCGAAGCATGGTTTAGTAGTTGAGATTATGGATCAGGTTAAAGCCGCTGGCGTTAACCGAGTCTCGGTAGCGGCAAGGGGATAAGATGTTACGTATAATTGTATCTATACTTTTAGGTGCTGGTGTTGCATTTGCCCTTTTCGTTCTAATGGCCAAGTTGATTGAAAATTCATCTAGACCAGCAGACGAAGTACCGCCTGCACCGGTTATCGATATTGTAATGCAGGAACCAGACGACCAGACGCAGACGCGTACTCGTGTTCCACCACCACCGCCACCTCCGCCTCCACAGCCTCCTAAAATGGAGCAAGTAGAGCCGGAAACAGCGGAACCTGATGCAGATGGCTTTAGCTTAGCTATTCCAGCTATCGACACAGGTGGTGTTGGTGTAAACATCGGTGGTGTTGGTGCAATGCAGCGTGATGGTGAAGCAACACCTATCGTTCGTATCGACCCGAAATATCCACCTGATGCAGCCCGTGACGGCCGTGAAGGTTGGGTAAGACTGTCTTTCACTATCAACGAAGTTGGTGGTGTTGAAGATATCGAAGTTATCGAAGCTGAACCTAAGCGCGTATTCGACCGTGAAGCACGTCGTGCTCTACGTAAGTGGAAATACAAGCCTAAGATCGTTGATGGCAAGCCAGTTAAACAACCTGGCATGTTCGTACAGCTAGACTTTAAACTGGAGCAATGATCATGATGAAACGTACATTCAAAATGTCAGCCGTTGCTTTAGTGCTAGGCGCAGGTGCGGTGCTTTCAGCACCCGCTGCCCTAGCGCAGTCAGCACCTGTTGTTTGTCCTGGATATGAGAAAGGAAAAACAACGCTTGTAGGTGAGCGTACCGGTAAAAAAGTTCAGAAAGCTTTTGAGTTCTACAATGAAGACCAAGTTAATGAAGCACTAAACGTACTTTACGAAATCGACGCATCTGACGATTTCGATAGAGCTTACGTAAAGCGTTTTATTGGTAACTTACTTGCTGCGCAAGAAGGTCAAGGTGGTAAAGCTTTAGGGTATTTGGTTGAATCAGTTGAACCAAAAGTTCTAAACGACCTTGAACACTCTCAAACACTTAAATTACTAGGTGATTTGAGCATGCAGGAAGAGAAGTACACTGATGCCATTAAATGGTATAACAAGTGGATGGACTTCACGTGTAAAGAAGACGCAGACGTATATACGCGTTTGGCACAGGCTTACTTTGAATCTAAGCAACTAGCGAAGATGGTTGAGCCAGCAGACAAAGCGATTGCTTTGTATGAAGAGCCAAACAAAAACCCGTATGTATTAAAGCTAACTTCTTACTACGAGCGTAAGATGTACCCTGAAACGGTAGCTGTGGCGGAAGATCTTGTTAGAACTTTCCCTCAGGAAAAAACTTGGTGGTCACGTCTTGGCTTTTTCTACATCTTAGTTGAAGACTATAAGAAAGGTCTTTCAACTCTAGAACTTGCTTATATGCAGGGCTATCTAGAGAAAGAGTCAGAAATAAAGACGCTTGCTCAGCTTTATCAAAGTAACGGTATGCCTTACAAGGCGGCCAAGTTGCTTGAAAAGCACGTGAAAGAAGGCTTGCTAAAAAATGATGCCGATATGTTAGCAAACGTAGCTAATGCTTATCACCAGGCAAAGAACTTCAAAACAGCTGCCGACTTGTATGCACAAGCTGCTGCTAAGAGTTCAGACCCTGAGCATTATCGTAAGCAAGGTACACTTTTACTTGTAGCGGAAGACTACAAAGGCGCTATTAAAGCACTAGAGAATGCTCTAGAGCGTGGTGCTGAAGACCCTGAGAAGATTCACTTCACGTTAATGGAAGCGAACTTCTACGCAGGTAACTTCAAGTCTGCTTACAAGCACGTACAAGAAGCTAAGAAAGATCGCTCTCTACGCCGCAACGCTGCAGCGTGGGAACCTTATATCAAGGAAAAAGCGAAGAACCGCGGTATTAGTATCTAATATGTGGTTTTAGCAAAAAAGCCTCCCTTTGGGAGGCTTTTTTTTGCCCTTAATTTAGTAAGTGAGCTTTTCTCGAATGGGATTTTATTTATAGGGCTTTAACACCAGTCCGCATAGGTCATTACCCACTCAGCTAGAATTAAAATGTTCGTAATCGCGGCTTGTTAACGCAGGTATAGTGGCTCTACGCCAAGCTGATTATTTGTACTTTCAGGCTACAGACTTTCTATTATTTGAAAGCAGGCAGAAGTGCTTCTCTTATAATAATAGTGACTTCTTTTAACCCACTTGCTTTTAGGTTTTCTTCGTTGAATGTAGAAACAAGTTGCTTCGCATTCATATCTGAATGTGCAAGTACTTTTCTGAGAAAGCGCTTCGTGTTAATGATTTCAACAAGACGCCATAGCGTATACAGTATTGTGTTATTTGGCTTGTTCAGTTGAGTATTTGCGCTTGGTGTAGGCTGAGTCTCTGCATAACGCGCAATTTTATGTAATATCGGCCAAACATCATCTAAAGTGCGTGTGCCTTGGGTAAAATGTACTAACTTTTCTACATAGATTGTCAGTATGCTAATGGGCACGTTGTCTAACTGGTTATCGAATTTAAAGCTCTCTTTTAGCGCTACCAATTCAGAAAGCAGTTTTTTTGCTCTGTTGGAATGAGGATATAACGCTAGTGCACTGGTTTCGCCACTGGCTTTATTAGGCTTTCGCCCATAGTCTACAATCTCAAATCCATTTCTTGTCCAAAAGCTGTCTAACTTAAGTGTCGTTCCATAAGAAGTACAGATAGCGTCAATACTTTGCTTCTTGGCTTCATCACTAACTCTTTGTAGCAAGTAACTGCCCATACCCTTACTCTGCGCAAGCGTATCGACGGCAATACGGTTAATACGCCAATATCTAAACGTTGCTGTTTTTGCATCAGCAGACAACAGAGCAAGTCGCTGTGCACCTAAATGCCCTTTAGGACGACGCTTTCCAGACGCAATCCCCAATGCGGTATCGTTCAGGTAGTCGCTACCTTCAGTATTTATGATTGCAGCACCTATCACGTTGTCGTTGAATTTAAGTATGGCAACAAGTACATCCGGGCTATCCATCAAGCGCATAAAATCATCGGGCGTAGTTTGATAATGGGCTAATGAAAGTAGCGACATTATTTGCTGAAGCGATTCTTCGGAAATGCTTTTAAACGAACTTATGGAAAAATCGTAATCTATCGATGCATTAATACTGTTTTTGAAATTAATCTCGCCAATATTGCGCGCCGCATCTCTGTCCTCAAATAAACAAGTCGTATTGAAAAATGCTTCAATGGGATCATGTTCGAACCATCGTAACGGCGTTGATAGTCTTAAATGGATAGCTGATGGCGGTAAACTAGGGATGAGTTTGTGAATAAAGCCGCTGCCTGAGCCTTCATAACCCAAAAGCGTAGTACTAAGCACCCACTGCTTGTGGTTTGCTATAATCCGGTATACATCCGGGAGGGGGATTGAAGCCGCTTCATCAACAATTACAACGTCATACTTTTCATCTTCTGTGGAATATAACAAGGTACTGTCAGGGGGCACCCATTTTACACTGCCTAATGTCGTTGTCTTATTCTTATCACCAAGGCTTAGTTGTGTTCGAATGTTAGCGGTGGATGGTTGTTGTGTTCTGACACCGGCTATTTCTTGTTGTTGAATACGTGAAAGTACGTTCTTCACATTATCGAAGCGTTCACTGGTTAATAGTACATTTTTACCCTGTCTGATTAGGCTTTCAATGAATATACCTAATAATGATGACTTGCCTCTGCCTCTTGGGGCAGTAATTAGCGCGTTTAGTTTATTAAGTGAGTGTGCTTGATATAAACGACTGTATGCCTGCTCTTGCTCTTCTGATTTAAATAGTGAGCCTCTATAGACGTTTGATGTTAAGCCTTCGCTAATACGGTACATAGCCGTATCTGGAAGCGTGGTTTTTTCTTCAGTGTGAAATGCCACGTAGTCGTTGTTACGCAGGTGCTTTATAAAGCGTTCGAGGTATCGACTTTGTGTAAGCGTAAACCCCTCCGACAGGAACGAGACCGAAATATTGTTGACCCATTCACTCAATGCAGGGCAAATAAGTATTAAACAACCACTGCGTTTAACGATCCCCGCCACTGCCATCACGTCGCCAGGTTTGAATGAATCGCGACAGTCTAATGTGGCAATGTCACATTCGCTCCCCAGTACTTGTTTGCGGTTCTTTCCCTTAAGTGTATCGCCAGCAAAATTCACAACGCTTATAGATGAAACTTCATCTACAAAGGCTTGAACGCTACGTATGGCAGCTTCACAAAAATCATCATTGCCAGATATTACAAGCATTCTCCGGTGAAGCGGGCAAGTCACGTTTGATAAGTGTGAAGCGTGAGAGCTTTTTTTGCAGCCATTTTCGCCGCTATTTTCAAAGTAGGGGGCTAATAGCCATTCGCGTAATTGAGTTAGCGCCATGAATCAGTTTTTTCGGTATAATCTAACGCTATAGTAGCGATTTATTATGAGGAATTCGAATGCGCTTTCTTTCTCGGCGTCTAGTTATGCCAAACGACCTTAATTACGCCAATTCTTTGTTCGGTGGCCGCGCGTTAGAATGGATAGACGAAGAAGCTGCAATTTGGGCTATTTGTCAGCTAGAAACTAATTGCTTGGTAACTAAGCATATTGGTGAAATTAGTTTCGAATCACCGGCTATGCAGGGTGATATCGTAGAGTTTGGTCTAGAAACTAAAGCTGTAGGCCGTACGTCTATTACCGTAAGCTGCTTGGTACGCAACAAAGCAACCAAGAAAACCATCTGTTTTGCAGACGATATCGTTTTCGTAAAGGTTGACCCTGATACGCGTCAACCAACCGCACACGGCAAAACGTTGGAAGGTTTAAAAGCACAAACTGACGATGAAGTACGTCGCCTAAATATGAATATTGACGCTGAATAGCCCTAAGCTTTCAACGCCTTATATCATATATAAAACCTTACGTTAGCTTAACGTCTTATCTGCTTGACGGCGTGTATCGAACTGGTAGACTCCGTCGCAGAAGTTGAGTTTGCTAGTTTTAGCAGCGCAACACTATACCAAGGGGTGTCCGTTTTCGGTCTGAGATCCACATTCGTGGGAACCCTTAAACCTGATCCGGATAATACCGGCGTAGGGATGGTTCACAATATAGCCTTATCACCTGCCGTTAGACCCGGATCTTTTTTCTTAAATAAGAATAAGAGATCCCATGTATAAAACACTTTTCACACTTTCACTGCTTGCTAGTTCCGTTGCGGCCTATGCGCAACAAACCAATGTAAGTAACACTTCAGATAGCACGCCATCAGATATTGAGCGCGTCATCGTATCTGGTGATTTTCGTCAAACTACACTCGACCAGTTAAGTGCTAGCGCGACCATTTTAGATCAAGAGCGTCTTCGCAGTAGACAGCCGAGCCATATCGACAGTGTGCTAAACAGTATTCCAAACGTAAACTTTGCAGCTGGTGCGTCTCGCGGCCGCTTCGTGCAAATTCGCGGTATTGGAGAGCGTAGTCAGTTCGCCGAGCCTATCAATCCTTCTGTAAGCTTTATCGTCGATGAATTTGATTTTTCAGGCCTTGCTGCGGCAGGTCTTATTTTTGATACTAAACAACTAGAGGTATATCGCGGACCTCAGGCTACCTTATACGGCACAGGTGCATTGGCCGGAGCGGTTAAACTCTCCAGTAATGACGTGGGTAGCGACGCCCCAGACTACGTTGAAGCCCGCATTGGGAACAAAGAGAGTTACCGTATTGAAGGCGCCACTGGTGATGATATCAACACGGATTGGGGCTATCGTGTTGCGCTGGTTCATAATCGCAGTGATGGCTTTGTAGAAAATACGTTCTTAAATAGAAGCGATACCGCGAATATCGATGAAACCGCACTGCGCTTTGCCGTTGAAGGCAGTGTAGATGAGCGAACCACACTAGCGCTTACTTATCGCTGGTACGATATCGATAACGGTTACGATGCATTCTCGCTAGACAATGACAACAAAACGCTGTCTGATGAACCTGGATTTGACGAACACCAAACCCACGCTGTTAGCGCGCGCTCTACAACCAATACAGCAGCGGGCGACTTTATTCTAATTGCCACCCATGCTTCTCACAATATTGCTTATGGATACGATGAAGACTGGACATTCACAGGGTTTCACCCGTGGGGTTATACGTCTTTTGACGCCTATTATCGCGATGTAGAAACACAGACCGGAGAGATGCGTTTCGTGTCATCTGACAGTGCCGCACTTTTTGATGGTATGACTGACTGGACAATAGGCGTATTTTATAAAAGCACGGAAGAAAAGCTGCTGCGTCAGTACACTTATTTGGATAGTGACTTTGCCAGTGAATACACGCCTACGACGACCGCTATATATGCTCAGACTGAAAGTCGTTTGAACGAAAATTTAGTACTTGTAGCAGGGTTAAGAGTCGAAAACTACGATTTTGATTACGCTGATAACAACCAGCTCACTCGCGCGTTCGACACCACCATGGTAGGCGGGAAAGTCGCGCTTCAGTATACACAGGGCGATCACTTCTATTACGGCAGTATTTCACGCGGATATAAAGGGGCAGGCTTTAACCCCGACAGCCGCGTGAATGACAATCAGCGATTCTTCGACGAAGAGTATAACTGGAACTACGAAGTAGGCGTTAAGGGCCCATTACTTACGCCTGACCTAATTGCTCGCGCTGCAATTTTCTATATGGATAGAAAAGATACTCAGGTGAGCGATTTTGACGTTATCACTCGTGATGACGGTACGGCAGGGTTCGTAGATATTATTGATAATGCTGATTTAGGAACAAACAAAGGAGCCGAGCTGGAGCTTAGCTGGATTGCTAGTGAAGCATGGCAGCTTGATGCAAGTGTTGGTTACCTAAGCGCTACCTTTGAAGGGTATACGCTTGCAGACGGTACTGAAGTGTCTGAGCAAAGACAGGCTCAATCACCTAAGTGGACAGCAAACCTGTATAGTGAGTACGCACTTACAGATAACATGCTTTGGCGTGTAGATGTAGATTACAAAAGCGAATACCGTTTTTCTGACGGCCATGATGTAACCTCGCCAAGTACTACGCTGGTTAATTCGGAGATTGTGGTGTTACACGGTGATTGGCAGACATCACTGTGGGTACAAAATGCCTTTGATCGTGAGTTTTACACCCGTGGATTCGGTGGTTTCAGCAACGACCCTCGCGATGAGTATGCCTTCGATGAGCCATATTACCAAATAGGTAACGGTCGTCAGTTTGGCGTTACTGTTAAGTACGCGTTTTAAAATAAAAGGAAACAGACATGCAAGTTATGGTTGAACTGTCGTTGTACCCATTGGTTAACGAATACATTCCACCTATTCAAGATTTCATTGATAGGTTAAATAGCTATAGTGATATTGCAGTTTCAACAAGCTCAACCAGCACGCAGGTTACAGGTGACTATGGCGTGGTTATGAAAGTACTTGGCGAAGAAATGCAAAGGACCCATGAAGAAGTGGGGCAGGCTATTTTCGTTGCTAAGTTTTTAAACTTTGATGCCATGCAATCTAGAAAATCATCTTAATGGCTAACTTTTTTTCTGAGTTTACCTCACAAATTGCCGCTACTTCGCTTTTAGAGTGGGTAGCGGTTGTCCTCGCTATTGCCTATGTGCTGTTAGCCGCAAAACAGAACAGCTGGTGTTGGCTGTGCGCTTTTGTGAGTACCGCAATTTACACCTGGCTATTTTGGCAGGTGACTTTGCCATTTCAGTCTGCGCTTAACTTCTTTTATATGATAATGGCGGGATACGGTTATCATCAGTGGTCGAAAGGGGCGGAAGATGGCGATGTTAAGCCAGTGCTTCATTGGCCGTTCTGGGCTCATTTGCTCATTGTGCCGAGTATGTTATTGCTCGCTTGGGTTCTGTCTGAGGTGGCAGGCTCACAGTTCAATAGTGAGTACCTACTATTAGATGCGAGCATTAATTTATTGAGTGTAGTCACAACATTTATGGTGGCGCATAAAATCCTGCAAAACTGGGTTTATTGGTTTTTCATCAATTTAGCGTCCGCCTATTTATACCTGCAAGTGGGTTATGCATTATCTGCTTGCCTGTTCTTAGGCTATGTTGGTTTTGCGGTATTTGGGTATTACCAGTGGCTAGTACAATATAAAAAACAAGGTGAACAGGTTGGATATCATCGCCACGCTGCAAAAGGCGCTTAATCTTAGCGATAGTGCGAAAATTTCGTCACACCCTGCTGGAGCGGTAAATCACGTTTACCGCGTTCAAGAGCTCGCAGATAGTCAGTTCCCCTTGATTGCAAATAACCTTCAAAGTAGTGGGCAACCAAAGTCGGATCATAACCCTGTCGACTTAGCGGTGAAATGGATGGGCGATGATGACTTTAGTGGGGTTAATCGTGCGCACCAATTTGCTTTGCAGCAACAGCTTTATAGGTTGGGAGTAGCGCCGCAACCTATATGGTTAAGCGATGATGAAACCATCTGGGTTGAGCAGTGGCTAGAGCACAGTGAAAGTGCGACGCTTTCAATGCTTGAGCTGGCCAACACCCTCGCTCGTATTCATTCTTTGCCCATTACCGCTAGGCCATTAGATTTAGCATCAAGATGGCAGCATTATATTAACGTTGCACAGCTCGATATGAGCAGTGAGCTTTATCTAAAAGCCCAATCATTGCGGAAACAAGTAATAAAAAGTGAACAATACGATGACGACTATGTGTTATGTCATAATGACTTGCTAACTAATCACTTATTACTGAGCGCAGATAACTCACTCAAAATTATTGATTGGGAATATGCCGCCATGGGAAACCGCTACTTCGATTTAGCAAGTTGCTGCCTTATCAATAAACTTGAAATCAATGAAAGTAGAGAGCTCGTTAAGCATTACGCCACGCTAATGAATATCGATGAGCACGACGCGATAGCGAAATTTGATCTGCACACCGAGATTGTCGCTATCACTAATGACCTGTGGTTTGCTGCGCTTAACGCCAATAAGGTCTAATTGTCATAAACTGCTCCGCATTTAAAAGTGACGCTGCATAGAAGTCGGTTTAAAAGCGAGCAATAAGACAAAACACAGGTGATGGATAAAGCCTATTTGGTGTTATTCGATTGAAAAAACAGCGCATTGCGTGTTAATTAAGCATGCAGTGCATGGTAGTGATAAAAAGGCTTTACCTTTTTAATGTCATCCGTATAATGCACAGCGCGCTAGGGGTGTAGTTCGAATTGGTAGAACAGCGGTCTCCAAAACCGATGGTTGGGGGTTCGAGTCCCTCCACCCCTGCCACTTTCTCTTCTTGTGAACGTTTACGTTCAAATCCTAAATCGTTTCTTTGTTAAATTCTTCTTAAATTTTATTGGTTTCTGTTGCTAGTGCTTAATTTGCTGCAGCTGTTTTATTTCCTCTTATACCAAGGGCTAGGCATTATAAATTCGCGAATAATACTTAAGAATCAACGCTTATGAATTAGCGCTTGAGCATTAAAGAGCAAGTACAATCCAAGCAAAAGAACGCGATAGTTATTCAACCAAGCCTGCAACTTTAGTAAACTAAACAAATATAATGAACTATTCACGTTAGGTGTTTTTACGCAATGTCTCTTACTTCATATCAGCAGGCGGTTTTACAGGAAATGGGGATCCCTGTTTGGATCACCAAAGACGCCTACACTGAGCTAAAGCAGGAAGACCAAGCGAAACAAAACAACGCCAATGCAGCACAACGCAACGTCGGCAGTACAAATAGTTCATCGACACAGTTACCCTACAGCCAAAGCGCTCAAACCAATAAGCCGCCTTCAACGCCAATATCTCAAGAAGAAAAGCAATCACGGCTTGCTCAGTTGAGAGCAAATGTTGGCAGTAGCGCGAAAGATAAGGCTAAGCCTAAAGACGGCGGGGCAGCAAAACTTTCCACGCTTGGCGCATCGCACAATGAAGGGAAAGTAGGGCAAACCGAAACAGGTGCTTCACAGTCACACAACACTTCGCCGTCTTACGACAATGCGGTTGCCTCGCAAGAGTCTTTAACAAAGTCTATTGGCGCAAAAGGGCCGGTATCGCCTGAAGGTATCCCGTTAAGTGCCGAACAGAAAGCAAAATCACAGCAATGGCTGAAGGACTTGCAGCTAGCCTGTGTTCAGTTGGGTATACCGTCACAGTGGGCTAGCACCATAATGATTGGCCGTACGCTATCGGTAACCGAAACGGCCATTATATTGCCAGCCACACCGCTTAAACTCACAGCTGTGCAAAAACGGGAGCTGTGGGCGCAGCTTATCAGCGCAGCACGCGAATTAAACCATTCAGCTAACGGCCAGTAGTCGCGTCGATGAAGTTAACAATCGTACCGCCACAAGGCTTTAACGAGCACATTGAACTTGCGCATGCTATCCATCAAGAGGCACAAGTGTCGCCTTGGAAACTAAGTACCTTCGCGGATTGTTTCACGGAACCCTATTACGGGGTGTTTGCCTTTGAAAATGACAAGATTGTTGGCTATGCCATTATGCTTGAAGTCGTTGATGAAGCTACGCTGATGGATATTGCGGTAGACAGTGGCGCAAGAGGCAAGGGGGTAGGTCGCGCTTTAGTTGATTTTGTCATTGAGACATCGGTAAAAAATGCAATGCGTGAAATGTGGCTAGAAGTGCGTGAAAGTAACCATACTGCTATTGCGCTTTATGAGAGCTCGGGGTTTCAGCATATAGAAACCCGCAAAAATTATTACACCGTAAAAAATAATGATGACGGGCATGACAAGAGTAATGGAAACAGCGCACAAAAAGAAAACGCTAAAATCATGAAGTGGACAAATCCCACCTTAGCCTAGGGCCTGTTGACCTTTGGTGTACGAATTTTGGTCTAAATGGAAGCCTTTTAATCGCGAAACAGTCCTGCAAGCCTAGCGGGCTAAGTTAAAGGACTGTGACAAAAAGTAAAAGGCTTCCATAACGACCCCTTCGGGCAGCGCCTTTGTGCCATCTATACTGCGTTGAATGTTCTCGATTTAGAACCACTAAACCGTCAAACATTCGCCTTGTCTAGATGGCACACAGACCGCTGCAAAAATGTACAACAAAGGTCAACAGGCCCTAGTGTTTGTATTCCTAGGCATATACGTTTCGCGTATATCAAAGCATTATCTGAACTCAGCATACGCTTCCAGACCATAGCCGTGCGTGTTTAAATTAGAACACGTCCCCATCAATCAAGGTAGAAATAGCATGGCTAAAGTGCTCAACAAGGCTTTAATCTCATCAAAACGATTTGCTATAAATGTGGTTACCTACAAAGAGGGTCATAGCGTGTTAGAACATAATGACCCTATGGGCAGCGGGCGTTACTTTAAATTTAATGTAGTACTAAAAAAGCCGAAGCGCGGCGGTCAATTTTGGGCAGAGAAAGTCATCTTTAATCTCTTTAACCGCATTTACTTTTTTCGGCCAGATAAGTACATGCACAGCGTAAGCAAAATAGAAAGAGGTGAGCGGAAGCTGCTGTCTGTTGCATTGTACCTGTAAGTCAAAGTGTTTATCAGTGATTAACCACCCGTATAGCAAAGTTTCCACAAGGTTTTAAAAAGTTGACCATTTGGTCGATAAATTGGCGTGTTTACACGGTCAGGAAGGTTTTAATCCCTTGCTAATTCACTTATATTTGCGCCCACAAAATTCTCCGCCTACATTCAGCTTACCAGGCGGTAGAAACTTCTCTTAACGCAGTTCGTGTAATTGGATTTTTTAAAACGCATGTCTTCATCATCGGTGGCGGAAAAAGAGCAATCAAAAGGCATTAAAATGCTTTTGGTTGCGGTGTTGTGTTTAGGGCTTAACTGGCCAGGCATGAAGTTAGGGCTTGAGATTGTAGGGCCTGTATGGATGGTGTGCTTGCGCTTCTTGTTAAGCCTTCCGGTACTCGCGCTGTTTGTACTTATCACCAAAAAACGTTTACCGGTGCTCAATCGTAAAGATCGCTCGGTGGTGTTTGTCGTTGCCTTTTTCCAGTTTATCCTATCAATGGGGCTTATTACTGTCTCACTGCAGTTTATTCCTGCCGGCACGGCCAGTATTCTTATTTACACTACACCGCTTTGGATGCTGCTTATCGACACTCTATGGTATCGGCAACGTCCGCCTTCTAAGCGATTAATTCTAACCGGTATATCTACCATTGGCTGTGCAATGATTTTATTTGCTTCGGGACAACCGGGCGCATGGCTACCGCTCTTTGGTATGTTGCTGGCATCTGCATTGTGGGCGGTCGCTATTCGAAGAGTGTCTTTTCATAAGTGGAAGGGAAGCGTCATTGAAGCTGTCTTCTGGCAGTTTACCATCGCAGGTTTCGCCATGCTTGCTATTGCACTGATAGTTGAACCAACACCTAATTTTGGGGCTTACGATATAAGCGATTGGTTACTATTGGCGTACATTGGGCCAGTGGCAACGGGTCTCGGCTTTGGGCTTATGGTAGCAGCGGGGCCTAAATTGCCACCAGATAAAATTGTACTTATTAGTACACTTACGCCGATAGTGGGTTATGTAAGCTCTGTGATATTGCTTAAAGAAACGCTGCTGCCTATGGTTATGGCCGGCGCAATATTGATGATAGCCGCGCTAATAGTAAATGGCCTCCCCCAAAGCACACTTAAAAAAATATTAGGTAAAGGCCACGCGAAATAAAGGTAAGTTAAAGAGTTAGTCGAGGCTGTATAAAATCTAAAAACGCAGAGATACGAGACGATACCGCGCTATTTTTATAGTATACCGCTTGTACCGACTCTCTGCGGTTTGGGCTGACGATGTCGTCACGAAATAGCGCTACCAGCGAGCCTGCACTGATATCTTTGTGTACCATAAAGTGAGAAAGTAACGCGATACCTTGACCTGCCAAGCACAGCTGGCGAATAGTTTCGCCGCTTGACGCACGAAGACTGTACTGCAAGTTAATATCTTGCTTGAGCGGCCATTTATTTAGACTTGGTGAGTCGCTAAAGCCAATCAGTTTGTGTTTGTTTAGCGTGCTAATTCCATCCTCACCTTCAGATATGGGATATTTTTCAAGATACTGTGGGCTTGCCACAATATGCAGCTTACTTTTTCCTAAACGTCTAGCGTGCAAGTTAGAGTCGCTTAAATCACCAATACGTATTGCGATATCGGTTTTATGTTCCAACAGGTCGATAATGCTGTCGTGACTGGTGATATCGAGTGTTATGTCAGGAAATGCTTCTCGAAATTCACCCACTAACGGCGCTAGCTGGTGGAACACAAACGGGCTCGCAGCATCAACCCGAAGTTTTCCAGAAGGAGCCCGCTTTAATAGCCGTAATGCTTCTTCACCTTTTTCTAATATATTTAGCCCGTCTCTGGCATATTGCAGGAAAAGCTCACCTTCTTCTGTTAATTCCAGCCGTCTGGTAGTGCGATTCAATAGAGTTACATCTAAGCCATCTTCAAGACGAGTAACTGCTCTACTAACTTTTGCAACCTGCTGATTGAGTAGATTGGCAGCACTGGAAAAACTACCTGTATCCACAACGGTTAGGAACGCTTCTAAATCTTCAGTTTTTGATGAGACTGGCATCGCACACCTTATATTTTCAAATATCGCAAAAGTATTTTGTCATTAGTGCTGTTTTTTGCAAATAAATTTATCGTCAAACTGTACGCACTTTATTAATGGCTTTCAAAAAACGGTGTAGTTGTTCGTTCTAGAAGCCAATGGTGGCGTTGTTAATCAAGCCATCTCGTTAATTACTTTTTGAGGATAATTGAAATGCCTATTGCATTATTTGCGTTAACGTTAAGTGCGTTTGCTATTGGCACAACAGAGTTCGTGATAGTGGGGCTTGTCCCCACCATTGCTACTGATCTTGGCGTTACGTTACCGAGCGCAGGCTTACTGGTAAGCTTGTACGCCGTTGGTGTTGCCGTTGGCGCACCGGTTCTTACCGCCCTTACGGGAAAGTGGAATAGAAAGCATGTTCTGCTTAGCTTAATGGCGCTATTTGTGGCTGGTAATATTCTTGCTTGGCAAGCGCCTAGCTACGAGAGCTTAATTTTAGCTCGCATTTTGACAGGCTTAGCGCACGGTGTGTTCTTTTCCATAGGGTCAACTATTGCTACAGGGCTAGTGGCGAAAGAAAAAGAAGCCAGTGCTATTGCCATAATGTTTACGGGCTTAACCGTAGCCTTAGTTACTGGCGTACCTTTGGGTACCTGGATTGGTCAAAACTTCGGTTGGAGAGCAACCTTCCTTGTGGTTTCTGCGCTTGGCACACTTGCGCTAATTGGCAGTGCGTTGCTGGTACCGAACAACCTTAAACAAAGTAAACCGGCCACCTTGAGTGAACAAATGAAGGTGTTGGTTCAGCCTCGTCTGGTATTAGTGTATCTAATGACGATATTAGGCTATGGCGGCACATTTACGGCATTCACCTATCTCGCTCCTATATTGCAGGAAGAGGCGGGGTTTGCGCCCTCAGCTATCAGCTTAATTATGCTTGTTTACGGTGTATCTGTCGCGGTAGGCAATATTTATGGCGGCAAGCTTGCTGACAAAAAAGGCCCAATCCGCGCGTTAACTATCATCTTTTCAGCCCTTGCAGTCATCTTGTTTGCCCTGACGTTTACCATGGGCAGTAAAGTTGCCGCAGTGATCACCGTTTTAGTGTGGGGCGCCTTCGCCTTTGGCAATGTTCCAGGACTTCAGGTGTACGTTGTTCAATTAGCAGAGAAGTTTACCCCTAATGCTGTTGATGTGGCGTCAGGTTTAAATATCGCGGCATTTAACATTGGCATAGCAGTGGGTTCAATTCTGGGAGGTGCAATTGTAGACGGCATGCAGTTATCTGATACCGCATGGATTGGCGCAATTATTTCTGTGGCAGCGTTACTTGTTACACGTTACAGCGGCTACTTAGACAAGCGCGCACTCAGTACTGCGAATACGGCGAATAGCACAACGAGCGCGTAGGGAGGTCATAATGACGACAAATACCTTTGATAAGCTTGCACAACATACGTTCTCAGTAGGTGTAGAGCTTCCGCTAGATAACGACTGGGCGCATTTCGACGCCACAAAAGGTACGCCATTCGGCGTACCTGATATGACCGAGCATCACAGCCGTATTCAATTAGCCGACAAACTAGGGTTTAAAGCAGCGTGGGTACGAGATGTACCGGTTTACGACCCTAGCTTTGGTGATGCAGCTCAGGTTTTCGAAACCTTCACTTACCTGGGCTATTTAGCGGGTATTACAGACAATATTCTATTAGGCACAGCCGCTGTTGTTTTGCCTCTTAGGCAGCCATGGCTTGTTAAAAAGGCGGCAGCAACGGTGCAGCAGCTAAGTAACGACCGCCTTATACTCGGTGTAGCCAGTGGGGATAGACCGGTTGAGTATCCGTTGTTCGATGTCGATTTTGACAGTCGCGGCGAGCAATTCAGGCAGTCACTGGAAATTGTAAAGCACGGTGAGAATTCCCTTAAGCCTGGCATGTCGCTGTTACCGCGCTCAACCACGCCGCCTTTGTACGTTGCAGGGCTCGCTCAGCAAAGCCCTCAGTGGGTTGGAGAAAATATGGACGGTTGGTTGGCGTATCCAGGTACACCGAACGACCATGCAAAGCGCGTAGAACTATGGCGAAATGTCGCGGGCAACAAGCCGTACGTTAGCTTTATTCATCTTAATTTGGTTGAAGACGATGAAGCGCCCATAAAACGCCACCGATTCGGGGTTGAAACTGGTGTAAATGGGCTTATCAAAGAACTCAATGCAATGAAAGACGCGGGGGTTGATCATATTGGCCTGCACTTCAGACGTAATACGCAACCAGTAGAAGGCGCGATGCAGCGTATTGCTGACAACGTATTACCTCACTTTCATAAATAACGGAACCAACAAGGAGGCATCATGCCGAATGTAAATCAGTCACAATCTAAAATTCCTTCGCTAGGTGTAGGCACGTTTCGCTTAAAAGACGATGAAGCCTATAACAGCGTGACAATGGCACTTGAAGTGGGTTTCCGTCACATTGATACGGCGCAAATTTACGGCAATGAAGAAGCGGTAGGTCGCGCTATTAAAGACGCTATTGCAAACAATCTTGTTGCACGTGAAGACCTTTATGTCACCACCAAGGTGTGGAATGACAAGCTGAATAAAGCAAGCTTTGTGGATAGCGTAAAAGAGAGTTTGGAAAAGCTTCAACTGTCGTACGTTGACCTGCTACTTATTCATTGGCCGTCACCGGAAAACGGCGAAAGCATGGAAGAGTACCTAGGTGAATTGCTGCGCGTTAAGGAACTGGGACTCACAAAAGAAGTTGGTATTTCTAACTTTACCGTGGCACAAATTGAAGAAGCGGTGAGTATCTTGGGCGAGGGCGTTATTTCCACGAATCAGGTAGAGGTACACCCTTATCTTACTAATGAAAAAGTGCGTGCAGCGTGTGAGAAACACGGTATCACAGTAACAGGATATATGCCGTTTGCTGTTGGTAAAGTGCTAAAAGACGAGACCATCATCGCAATTGCAGATAAGCATGGTGTGAGCACTGCTGAGGTAGTGGTAGCCTGGGAGCTGGCCCATGGTTTAGTCACTATTCCATCGTCGACTAAACGCAAGAACCTGGAAACCAATTTCAAAGCGCTTGAACTTACCTTGAGCGCTGACGATATCGCAAAGATTGACGCGCTAGATTGTGGCGACCGTCAAGCTAACCCAGATTTTTCACCTGCGTGGGACTAATCGGAAAAATCACTGTGTTAAGGAGCTTTTATGCAAGCTAACGTTTGGCAATTTGAACAAGCTGGCGCATCGCTGGTAAAACAGGTGCGCGAGTTTTCTGAGCCGAAGGCAGGGCGTATTGTCGTGCGCAACTATGCTATTGGCATTAACCCAGTTGACTGGAAGTTTATCGATGATAACCCGCGCGACTGGGAAAAAGGGCACATTCCCGGTGTGGACGGTGCGGGTGTTGTTGTCGCTGTAGGTGAGGGCGTTGATAACAATCTATTGGGTAAGCGTGTGGCTTACCATCATAGTCTAGGTGAAAACGGAAGTTTTGCCGATCATAGTGAAGTGTATGCTAGCCGTGTAATGGTCGTGCCGGAAAGCGTTGATTTTGCACTAGCTGCTGCGTTGCCATGTCCAATGCTTACTGCCTGGCAAGCGTTTAGTAAAGTGCCGGTCCGAAAAGGGGCTGACGTGTTAGTCAGCGGTATGGGCGCCGTTAACAAATTGCTGGCGCAAATGCTTTCTCAGGCCGGTTTTAATGTACATGTTATCTCAGGGAGCTTTTCGCAAGAGCAAGCCGATGAGATGGGCGTAAAAGCCATCCATCGCGTTAAACCTGAAGGACAAACATTTTACGCACTTTTCGACGCGAACGGGCCAGACTATGCGGCGTCACTTGTACCGCTTCTTGAAGCAAATGGTCACGTAGTGAGTATTCTAGGTCGTATTGAAGTGCCTGTTGATGCGCCTTTTACGCGTACTATTTCTTATCATGAGATAGCGCTCGGTGCGCTGCATGATTATGGCGATTTGTCACAGTGGCAGCGTTTGGTGAAAGACGGTGAGGCTCTACTTGAGCAAGTTGCTGCGCAAATGTTGGTTGTCGAAATACCTAACGTGTTTGAATTCGATAATTTGAACAACGCGCTGCAATTTTCAAAAGAAGACAAACGAAAGGCAGTGGTTGCGGTTTCATAAAGCCGGAATGATTAAGGTCCTTCTCTATCCTTAGCGATCTAAAGGCTTCCTCTGCTCGCCTAAAGGCTTCGACGATATCGTCGAAGCCTTTTTTATTGGGTCAGTACATTTCAAGGGTCTGTTGACCTTTGTTGTACATTTTTGCAGCGGTCTGTGTGCCATCTAGACAAGGCGAATGTTTGACGGTTTAGTGGTTCTAAATCGAGAACATTCAACGCAGTATAGATGGCACAAAGGCGCTGCCCGAAGGGGTCGTTATGGAAGCCTTTTACTCTTTGTCACAGTCCTTTAACTTAGCCCGCTAGGCTTGCAGGACTGTTTCGCGATTAAAATGCTTCCATTTAGACCAAAATTTGTACACCAAAGGTCAACAGGCCCTAGAAGTAGCAAATCAACTTTTCGTCCACAAATTTTAACCAGTAAGCGTTATAACTACAGGTCTTTTAAGTAAACGTGTGGTGTCGTGTAGGCTGGAATTTGTTAAGTAGACTGTGTACTACATAAATAACGCACAGGCTAAGTGCAATAGCTACGACTACCGATGAAAAGCGATACAGCGCACTATAAATAATATCCTGTTGTGGAGAGAGTGACTGGCCGTACAAAATGCCAAATGTGGTAAGTACGCCAAAGCCAGTGCCAGCACCACCACCGCTAAGCACATGCTGGCGGCTGATGAAAAATACCAATATCCATAAGCTGAAACTTGCGAAAAACAACGTGTCACTGTAGTTGAGCAAAATGAGCTGGGCGAGCAGGGCAAGATTACATCCAATTAGCGTGCCCAGCGCTCGCTGCCAGCCACTCAATGTGGCTCCTTTCCAACACAGTGGAAAAAGAATCAATACACTTGCTGCTTGTGCTGATATCGAATCTACTAAGTCGAAGGTTTGAAATACAGCAAACGATAGCGTGGCGACAGTGGTGCATAATATGACTTCGTGGCGAATACTTGCTTTATCTTTTGCCGCTTTGGGTAAAGGCGTGCGCGGCTCCTCATCGGGAAAAACAATATGCAAAGCGAATGCAATTATCAATGCCAACTGAATTGCACCGATGTTTGATATCACTAATGCGTAGATATCTATTCCATCGCTGCTGTAGCTGGCAAAGTGTAGCTGCAGCGAAAGTCCTACAAGGGAAAACGCACCGAATAAATACAGCGTACCTTTACTCATTTGCCAAAACAGAAAAGCGAAAGTGATGGCGATTAGCGGCGTGATCAGCAATGGGTGGCTTCCGAACAAGCCGTATACCACTAAAACAGCCGCCGCCGGAAAGATAGTTGCGGCAAGAAATTGTCGAATAATGTGACCATTTAAAACGGCTACCAGTCCAAGCAACAAAATAGGGTACAAGGTAAAAAATATCGGATTAGGCCAATCCAGCGCTTTCGATATAGCAAAGCCCAACGTGGCGCCGGAGGCGATCCTAAGCATCTGCTGGACATCATTTTTACTTAGCTGTGAATCCATAACTTAAGTCTAATAAATGAAGTGCAGCAGGCTTATAAAGTGAATCTGAATGTTCGCTGCCACACTTTCAATAGGGTTGTCTGGAACTATCTGCACGGTAGCGCGAGCGCCACTGGTGAGGTGGCTTAACGATATTTCTTGTTCTTCAAGCTTAATGTGGACACGTTGGCGCTGTGCATCTCGTACCCATCGATTCGACTTTTCAACGCTTGCAAGGGTGCCGTTGGCGGCAAGTTGTCCGTCGCTTACACCAGCTTCAAATTCTTCCACTTTAGCTTCAAATACTTTGCCCGGTAGTGCATCAAAAACGACGTTAGCGCGAATGCCTTCTTTTACATTGGCGAGTGATTTCTCTCGAAAATCTGCAACCACATCTAGCGTGTTATCGACAACTGAGGCAAGGGGCGTACTTTGTTTAGCATAAGTGCCTTGAGTTACCTGCATGTTTGCCATTATGCCGTCATGCGGTGCTTTAATTTTGGTATAGGCTAAGTTCAACTCTGCCCGTTTAACCGCATTTACCGCTTCTAGATATTTTAGGTTTTTGTCACCTTGCTTACCTCTTGCAACAACTTGCTGGTTTAGATCGGCTTCAAGCGCACTAATTTCAGCTTCAGCGCTTTTAAGTTGCGCGTACGCTTTGTCCACGTTTTGTTGAGATACCGCTTTAGTTTGAACTAAGGAATTGAGTCGTTGAAATTCACTATTGCGTTCGTCGTAAACCGCCGATGCAGCGTCTATTTTGGCTCTAATCGCTTCCGCTTTCGCATCTATCTGAGCATTCTCTAACTCCACATTTGCCAAATCAATTTGCGCCTTTTCAAGGGCAATTAGGTAAGGTGTCTCATCTATAACAAATAAAACCTGCCCTTCCTTGACGGTTTGGTTATTTTTGACAAGTACCTCATTTATCGGCCCATTTATCTGAGGAGAGATTTGCGTGACCTGATGATAGACTCTCGCCTGTGGTGTCATTGGCATGCGTATATCTGCAATAATAAAGTAGATAAAACAGATGGCAAAAGCGACTAAAGCCAGCTTTATATACCTAGCAAATTCCTGATCTGGTGTTCGTTGACTCACTTAAGTGACTCCAATAATTTTGCGGCATTAACTTCAATTTTTTGAACACATTTAGCCATAATGCGTAACTCTTCTTCAGATACTCCTGCGTACACTTCATCTCGCAGCGCCATCAATGTACTTTCGATATCATTCATTCGACCTTTGCCCATATCTGTGAAGTAAAGTAAGCGACTTCGTTTGTCGTTAGTATCGGTAACGCGTTTGATTAACCCGGTAGTTTCGAGCTGTTTAATTGTGCGAGTTAAGCTAGGCATTTCTATTTCCAAGCTTTCAGCCACCATCTGTTGCGTACAGCCCTCACCAAGTAATGACATGTGAATCATTACGCGCCATCTAGACTCTGTAAGATCGAGATGAGCGACCGATTCAGTGACAGTTCTTCTGCACTTTTGCGCAGTGCGGGCAAAAAGCGCAATAAGTTGAAGTGGCATAGGTTCTGAAAATGACATGTAAAAACCGTTGATTTACTTAGCATGCTAACTATTTTATTTGTTTAGCATGCTAAGTAAATGCCATTGAGATGAGAAAGAGATTTTGCAAGTTGAGCGTGAATTGAACGGGTGAAGGCTCTCCATCGAGCAGGAAAATGTGGCTATTTGTCTTACGGTGCCTGAAAATTAGGCATACTCTCTCAGTCCTTTTTAAGTTAATACAGCCTTTGTGGTGTGATTAAAGCGTTAATAACGACTTTAGCTTTTTGAGATATCGACGGCTCACGGGAACTGAATCTCCCGTCTTCATTAGAAGCGTAGCAAGGCCATTATCCAAGAGTTTAATTTCCGCAACGCATGATAACCTCACCAAGTATTGCCGGTGACACCGAACAAGCGCGGTTCTCTCTTCTAAGATTTTCAAAGTGAGCTGCGTGTCTGCTTGTTGTTCTAGCGATCTAACATGTACGCCCGCCACATCGCTGTAAGCAAACTGAATATCAGATTCGGGTAGAAGTAATATGCGCTGATGACCTACGCAAGGAATATGTACTAACGTGGAGGAGGCAATGGCGTCAATGTCAGTTTGGGGCTGAGTTCTCTTTTTAAGCCTGGCAAGTGTTTTATCAAGCCGCTCTGGTTCCACAGGTTTGAGCAAGTAATCAAACGCGTTATCTTCAAATGCCTGAAGAGCATACTGTTCAAATGCGGTGACCAGCACAACATAAGGCATGGTGTCTAAATCAAGCATAGCCAGCATATCGAGGCCAGAGAGCTGGGGCATTTCTATATCAAGAAATATCACATCCGGACGGTGTTGTTTAATTAATGCCAACCCCTCTATTGCGTTCGCGGCTTCCCCTAAGACATGTACTTCATTGGTTTCGTTGAGTAACTGGCAAAGCTCCTCTCTGGCGAGCGGTTCGTCGTCAATAACAAGCGCGCGAAATGCTGAGTTCTTAGTCATTGTTAGCCCTGATGAGAATGGTAATGAGTGTGTGGAATGGAAAAGGACATCCGAGTGAACTGGTTAGTTCGACATTCGATCACCAGGCCTGCTTGTTGACCAAACTGATGAATAAGTCGTTTATCTACAATATCCATCCCTAAACCTGCGTGTTGCTCTTTTTTGGGTTTGTACAAGCCAGCATTATCTTCAACGAGAATGTGAATGTGGTTATCTGTTGTACATCGTACATTCAAAGTTAAATGCCCACCCTCTATTCGTTGGGCGATACCGTGTTTAACCGCGTTCTCTACCAGTGGCTGTAACGTAAAACTTGGTAGAAGCGCTGACATGGCAGCATCGTCACATTTGATGGCAACCTGCAGGCGTTCGGCAAAACGCGCCTTCTCGATTGCCAGATAAGCATTAACGTGGTCGATCTCTTCTTTTAGTGTCACCACCGCGGTGTTTTGCTTTAGGTTTATTCTAAAAAAGCGTGACAAGCTTAGCACGAGCTCTCTAGCCCTTTTGGGATCGCGACGAATAATAGCGCTAATCGTATTGAGCGCGTTAAATAGGAAATGAGGGTTGACCTGTGCATGTAGCAGCTTGATTTCAGACTGTGAGAGCAGATCTTTTTGCTGCTGATACGCGCCGTAAACAATCTGACTAGACAGTAATTGAGCGATACCTTCTGCCATTGACAGGGTAACCGTCGACATAAACTTCCGTTTGGGTTCGTAAAGCTTAATGGTACCTACCACCTCAGAGCCTGAGTGAAGTGGAATAATCAACACTGAACCCAGCGGACAATTTTTGTTTAATGTGCACTGATAAGGGCGCTCAGCGCCATCTAAATGGACTATTTTGTTATTGTTCAGTGACTCCATCGTACTTGATGACGATATGGGGGTGTTTGGTAGGTGATGATCGGCACCCGTTCCGATAAACGCCAGAATCTTTTCCTTATCAGTAATCGCTACCGCACCAACATTCGTTTCTTCATAGATAATACGTGCTACTTTTTCTGCATTAACTGGGGTGAATCCAGATGTGAGCACGCCCACTGAGCGATCTGCTATGGATAGTGCACGTCGTGAAAAAGTGGCAGAGTACTTTTCAAAAATCGTTTTTTTGTCAGATAAGATACTGATAAAAAGTGCGGCCCCCACAGAATTTGCAATAACCATAGGTGCGGCTATAGCGCTGACCAGTGCGTAAGACTTTTCAAAAGGCTCAGCAACGGTAAGCAGGATAGCCATCTGAAACAACTCTGCTACAAAGGTAATGACACCAACTTTCCATGGGTTAAAAAGATCTAGACTTTTGTTCTGTCGAACATAGTAAACGTGCATGAGGCCGCCGATAAGACCTTCCAGCGTGGTGGAAATAGCGCAGGCAACATCAGTAAAACCACCCAATGAATAACGATGAAGGCCGCCGGTCAATCCTACGGCAAACCCAACTACTGGACCGCCTAGTAATCCTCCTATAACTGCCCCAATGGCTCTGGTATTGGCAATGGCGTCGTCTATTTGCAGACCAAAATACGTGCCCAGAATACAAAAGGAAGAAAAAACTACATACACCAAGTACCGGTGTTTGCGATGAGAAGAAATGCTGAGAATAGGAAGAAAAAGCGGTGTCTTACTCAGCATATATGCGAGCACAAGATACACACACATTTGTTGAAGTAGCGAAAGTATGAGTTCCATGCTTGCCAATATTACCGCCGATTAAAAATGAGCCTCATTATAACCCATGTCAAAAGTACAAAATAAATAGCCGCCCTATATAAAGGGCGGCTCATCATATTACACGTGTTTAGTGTAGGTAGTTACGCGTCTACCGGTTGGGAAGGTTTTTCAACATTCACAGATGATGGCTCAAGCGGCGCTTCACCTTTCCCCTTGGAAATTCGAATGACGTAAACCGTGGTGATTAGCGATGCGATAAGCCCGATGGTTGTCGATACATTCATCGCCATACCGAAACCCAAGGTGTCGTTGTTTAGAATAAAGGTAACGCAAACGGCCGTCATAAATATTGCTGGTACCGTAGTTATCCAGTGCAGTTTATTATGTCTTAATAAGTATGCAGACGCGGTCCACAGCATCATGACGGCTGTTGCTTGGTTGGCAAATCCGAAGTAGCGCCAAATTACGCCGAAATCGACTTGGGTAAGAATACCGCCAAGCACAAACAATGGGGCGGCCATGAACAAGCGGTTACGTATACCTTTTTGTTCAACGTTAAAGTACTCGGCCATGATAAGACGACTTGAGCGAAATGCGGTGTCGCCAGACGTAATAGGAAGAATAACCACGCCAAGAAAGGCCAGTACGCCACCAACAACACCTAAAAGACCGAATGATGAGGCATAGACAACGTTTCCAGGGCCACCATTGGTAATAGCTGCCGATAGTCCTTCTAAATTGTCGAAGTAAGAAAGGGCAATGGCACACCAGATAAGGGCAATCACACCTTCACCTATCATCGCACCAAAAAACACAAAACGCCCGTTCTTCTCGTTCTCCATACAGCGAGCCATAAGTGGGGACTGGGTGGCATGAAATCCAGAGATAGCGCCACAAGCAATAGTGATAAAGAGCGCCGGCCAAAGAGGCATATCGTTAGGATTCAAATTCGTCAGCATATCGCTTGCCGTGAATTGGCTAAGTATCGAGTGCTGGTCAGAATAGCTGGCAGCGGCTAATAATCCCACCGACATGAAAATAAGAAGGGCTCCGAAAAACGGATAAAAGCGACCAATAATTTTATCTACAGGAACAATGGTAGCCAAAATATAGTAGGCAAAAATAATGGCGACCATGGTGCCAACTTCAACATGCCATGATGTCTGATCATTAACGAGGTTTGTGATCATGCCTGCGGGCGCTGAGACAAAAACTACACCTACCAGTAGAAGCAGCACAATAGCGAACAAGTTCATAAAGTGCTTAGCGCCTCGGCCCAAATAACGGCCAGATAAGCTAGGCACAGATTCGCCATTGTTGCGAACTGACAGCATGCCTGAAAAATAGTCGTGAACAGCGCCGGCAAAAATGCACCCTAATACAATCCAAAGCATGGCAGCTGGGCCATATAGTGCACCCATAATAGGACCAAATATAGGGCCTACGCCAGCAATGTTCAGAAGCTGAACGAGATACACCTTCGGTGTAGACATGGGAACAAAGTCTACGCCGTCTTTTTGGCTATGTGCAGGAGTGGGGCGTGCTGGTGTGACGCCAAATACCTTCTCAACAAAGGCGCCATATATAAAGTAGCCAGCAATAAGCGCGGCTACGCAAATTAGAAACAATATCACAGGGCGTTGTCCTTATTTTTATAAATAGGGTTTATAAAAAGGGTCTGTCACTTGTGTTGTAAACGGTGTGTACAACAATGTTTGAAATAGGTTAACGATGTGAAAGTGTGTATGCATGAAAAAAAGCAGTGAGTGGTCGCATAGCAAATTAAGCGGTAGGGAGTATGTAATTTCGCTCTACTGTTACGTGCAGTAAAATGCTAAAATCCGCGCAATTAATTACCAAGCCGTATCAAGCGTTTTACCGCAATACTGAATTTGCGCGGAAAAGCATTGCTTATCCGTTATGAAACGCGCCTGTAAGTAATTGATTTACAGGGATAATAGATAACGAAGATAAGTGTTGATGTCAGATAAGAAGCTTCTAGAAGAGATTAAAAAGCGACGTACGTTCGCAATCATATCGCACCCGGATGCGGGTAAAACCACGATTACCGAAAAAGTATTGTTATTCGGACGCGCCCTGCAAACTGCCGGTACCGTTAAAGGTAAAAAGTCAGGTCAGCATGCTAAATCTGACTGGATGGAAATGGAAAAAGAGCGTGGTATCTCGGTAACCACCTCGGTCATGCAGTTTCCATATAGCGATCACTTAGTAAACCTGCTGGATACTCCGGGGCACGAAGACTTTTCTGAAGATACCTATCGAACACTGACGGCGGTTGACTCATGCCTTATGGTTATCGACGCAGCGAAAGGTGTAGAAGACCGAACCCGTAAACTTATGGAAGTCACCCGTTTGCGCGATACGCCGATTGTGACTTTCATGAACAAGCTTGACCGTGATATTCGCGATCCTATGGAACTGCTCGATGAAGTAGAAACCGAGCTTGATATCCTGTGTGCACCAATTACTTGGCCAATTGGCTGTGGTAAGAGCTTTAAAGGTGTATATCACCTTCACCGCGACGAAACTATTTTGTATCAAAGCGGCCAGGGTCACACTATCCAAGACGTGCGCATCATCAAAGGGTTAGATAACCCTGAGTTAGATACTGCGGTAGGAAGTGACCTCGCTGAAACCTTGCGTGACGAGCTTGAGCTTGTACGCGGTGCATCTAACGAATTTGAACAAGAGCTTTTCTTGGAAGGCCAGTTAACGCCAGTATTTTTCGGTACAGCATTAGGTAACTTCGGTGTTGATCATATGCTTGACGGTTTGGTTGAGTGGGCACCTGCGCCACTTGGCCGCGAAACCGAAGAAGGGACTATCGAAAGTACCGACGGTAAGTTCAGTGGCTTTGTATTTAAGATTCAGGCCAACATGGACCCGAAACACCGTGACCGCATCGCATTCTGTCGTATTGTGTCGGGCAAGTACGAAAAAGGCATGAAAATGCGCAACAGCCGATTAGGTAAAGATGTGCGTATTTCGGATGCATTGACCTTCTTGGCTGGTGACCGTTCATTGCTAGAAGAAGCCTATGCCGGCGATATCATCGGCTTGCACAACCACGGAACCATTCGCATAGGGGACACCTTCACGTCAGGCGATAACTACCGCTTTACGGGTATTCCAAACTTTGCGCCTGAGCTATTTAAACGCATCCGCTTGAAAGATCCGCTTAAGCAAAAGCAACTGCTTAAAGGACTGATCCAGCTTTCTGAGGAAGGGGCGGTACAGGTGTTTAGACCGCTTGCCAACAACGATTTGATTGTGGGCGCAGTAGGTGTGCTTCAGTTTGACGTGGTAGTCGCGCGATTAAAAGCCGAATACAACGTAGACGCGCTTTATGAGCATATTAACGTGAGCACTGCCCGCTGGGTTTACTCTGACAATGAGAAGAAGCTTGATGAATTCCGCCGTAAAGGTGAGCAAAATCTTGCACTAGATGGCGGCGATAACTTGACGTACATCGCACCTACTATGGTGAATTTACAGCTAGCGCAAGAGCGCTACCCTGATATTCAGTTCAAGAACACGCGCGAAAATTAAGCTAATAAAGATTAAACAAAGACACAATATATTATGAATATACATGCACTATTAGTTAACCGTTTCACTGAAGCTCTACAAGAAATGGGCGTAGAAAATGCGCCAGTGCCAGTTTCGCGCAGCGCTCGACCTGAATTTGGTGAGTATCAGTTTAACGGCGCGATGGCGCTAGCCAAGCAGCTTAAGCAAAAGCCGCGCGATATTGCAGAGAAAATTGTTGAGACTGTAAAGCTCGACGATATTGCCAGCAAGCTAGAAGTGGCGGGCCCTGGTTTTATCAACGTTCATTTAAATGACGAATGGCTGTCTAATCAGTGTGAGTTGTCGCTAACCGACCCACGTTTAGGTATTGCTAAGTCAAAAGAACAAAACATTGTTGTTGATTACTCATCGCCTAACCTGGCCAAAGAAATGCACGTGGGCCACCTGCGTACTACTATCATCGGCGATGCTGTGGTTAAAGTGCTTGAGTTCTTGGGCCACAACGTTATTCGTCAAAATCACATGGGCGACTGGGGCACACAGTTCGGCATGTTGCTTGCGCACCTTTCAGACAAGCTACAAGATGAAGTGGCTGAAACTGCGCTCTCTGATCTAGAAGACTTTTACCGCGAAGCCAAAGTACGCTTTGACGAAGAAGAAGGTTTTGCCGACCGCGCCCGTGAATACGTAGTTAAGCTGCAGGGCGGTGACGCTCAGTGTCTGGCGCTATGGGAAAAGTTCATTGACGTGTCTATTGCTCACTCAGAAGAAGTGTACGACAAGCTAAACGTAAGCCTGACCCGTAAAGATATTATGGGTGAGTCGGCTTACAACGACGATTTAGCCAACGTAATCAGCGACCTTAAAACGAAAGGCCTTGCAGTAGAAGACCAAGGTGCGCAGGTGGTGTTTATACCTGAGCTTGCTGATAAAGAAGGTAATCCTGCGGTTTACATCGTTCAAAAGTCTGGCGGCGGCTATTTATACGCAACGACAGACCTTGCGGCAATGCGCTATCGCAGCGGCAAGTTAAACGCTGACCGTACGCTTATTCTCACTGACGCTCGTCAAGCGCTGCACTTCAAGCAAACTGAAATTGTGGGCCGTAAAGCAGGCTTCATGAAAGAAGAGCAAACTTACGAGCATTGCCCGTTTGGTATGATGCTAGGCAGTGACGGTAAGCCATTTAAAACTCGTACTGGCGGCACGGTTAAACTGGTTGAATTGCTTGATGAAGCCGTTGAGCGTGCGGGTAAACTCATTGCTGAGCGCGACAACGATTTAAGCGAAGACGAGCTTAAAGAAGTCGCTCACAAGGTGGGTATTGGCGCTGTGAAATACGCTGACCTATCTAAAAACCGCACAACTGATTACATGTTTAACTGGGACTCCATGCTAAGTTTTGAAGGTAACACTGCGCCTTACCTTCAGTACGCCTATACCCGTGTGAAAAGCTTGTTCAGAAAAGCGGGCGTGGATATGGCCACCATGCCAGTAGATATCAATATTGCTGAGAAACAAGAGCACGCGCTAGCTGTATTACTTATGCAGTTTGAAGAGGTGATTGGTACAGTATCTCGTGAAGCCACGCCTCATGTACTGTGTACTTACCTCTATGATGTGGCTTCAGCATTTATGTCATTCTACGAAGCGTGCCCGATGTTAAAAGACGGTATTGAGCCAGCCGTACGCGATAGCCGTCTAGCGTTGTCAGCTCTGGTTGCCAAGACGCTAGAGCAAGGATTAACCCTACTTGGCATCGAAACACTAGAAAAAATGTAGTGTTCGCGGTACAACATACATATTGATAACAAAGAGGCTGACATTGATTGTCAGCCTTTTTTTATGCGAAACATAAGCGTCAACCCTACAACGCTCGTTTGCGCTAATCGTGATCGTTATACCAGTGGGCATAGATTATTGCGTACTCAGCGAGACTTAAAATGTTCGTAATCGCGGCGTGTAACCGCAGGTACAGTGGTATAACATTTCGATTAGAACCGATAGGGCGATAGCTTCCTATAAATCAGACAACTAGAACACTACTTAAATTAACGACAGGAAACTCAAATGACTAAGATCCTTGCATTTGCAGGTAGTACCCGTAAAGGTTCATTCAACCAAGCTATTATGAAAGTTGCCGCAGAGGGCGCACGTGAAGCTGGCGCAGAGGTTACCGTTATAGACCTCGCTGACTTTCAAATGCCGTTGTTTAATGAAGATGAGGAAGCCGAGTTTGGTATGCCTGAAAAAGCACAGGCGTTCAAAGAATTGCTAATGAGCCATGATGGTTTTCTTATTGCTTCACCAGAATACAACTCAAGCTATCCCGCACTGCTAAAGAATGCCATCGACTGGGCATCGCGCATGGGGGAAGGCGAAAAGCCATTACAAGCATATCGCGGTAAGGTGGCTGGAATTATGGCTGCGTCTGCTGGTGGGCTAGGCGGCATGCGCGTGCTGGTGGTACTGAGAATGTTACTTGAAAATCTAGGTACTATGGTGCTGCCGAACCAAAAGGCTATTGCGAAGGTAAATACGCTTATGGAAGATGGCGCAATTACGGATGAAAAGACGATTAAGCAGCTTAAAAATTTGGGTAAAGAAACTGCCGAGCTTGCCGCCAAAGTAAAATAGCTGAAAGTAGGTAATCAAATTTGAAGCCTACTAAATAAAGACTGGCCACCTTGTAATTGCAGTATCTACACGTGGCTAGTCTTCGGTGAATGTTCGAGGTTTTAGTTTTGTGCACGGTTAGTTGAGGGTGCTTAAATTCAACTTTTAGCGTGTTACTATAGACAAATCATTACTGCAAAATCTGCTACAGACGCACATATCTCCAAAAATAAAATATTCATGAAACTTACTCAAGAAATAATAAATCAAGCAATGCAGGCGTTCGGTGCCGGTGAATTTAGCCGAGTCATATCGACGCTTTCTCCTGTCTATGAGCAGCATCCAATGGCAAAAATGGTATATGCTACGGCACTAGGAAAGGTTGCTGAATTTACTACGTCGTTTGAAATATTTGAAAGCCTTCAGTCTGATTATCCTCAAAACACTGATGTGGCGTATAATTATGGTCTATTGCTAAAAGAAGCTGAGCGGTTTGATGACGCACAAAAGCAGCTTTCAAAAGCGATAGCAATTAACCCAAACTACCACGTTGCTTTTCATGCACTTGGAAATTTAATGTCTGAGCTTGGCCGATATGAAGAAGCACAGTTAGCATATGAAAAAGCAATAGCAAAAAATCCTAAAAATATTCAGTACGGACAAAGCCTGAGTAAGTGTCTTTATCAGCAGGAAAAATGGTCTCAGTTGGTCGCGCATATTAAAAGAGAGGGTCTTCATCTAAGCGATAAACTTAGCGCTGAACTGTATACAGAAGCCTGTTACAGAATTCATTCGAGAGGAGAATTAGCTAAGCAGAGTAATATGCTAAGTTCAACGTACTCAGATTCTTATTCGATCCACTATTTTTTGGCGTTGTCAGCATTGGAGTCGAAGCGTTACGTTCATGCAAAGCGTCATCTTGAAAAATCACTTTCCCTCGCTGATTCATCGGATAAAGAAGAGTTACTGACGTACTTAGACTATGTTTCTTGGCTACTCAATGCCACTAAAGACAACCTTGATGTCCTCAATAGAAAGTTTGAAAACACCGATAACATTCAGTTACTAGAGCTGGCCTTTAATATTAACGAAAACAGGCGTGAGCTAGCTGAAGCTGAGAAGTTTCTTGGCAAAATTCAATTAATTCAAGCTGAGGGCGACAAGGAGCAACACGAGTTAAAACGTTCGCTGTTGGCCTTCGCAAAAGGAGAGTTTGAAGAGGGGCTGCGAATTAACGAGCACTTCTTAGTAAAACAACCCAAAAGCCTTCCTCATCTTTACCAGAAGATTAGAACCCTTGAAAAGCTCAAGCGTTTTAGCGATGCCGAAGAGGTCATCAGGTTTATCGCACATAACGTGAATAACCTTCATTCCAGTAAATTCGCAGATTTGTCCTCTGGCGTCATGCTCAATGGTTTTGATGTATCACCTTCTCCTATCGTTAACACGTCAAGTAACAGCACAAACATTCTCTTTATTGTTGGATTTCCTCGTTCGGGAACGACATTGATAGAAAGTTTGTTACTTAAAAATGCGAATGTTGAGTTATTAGAAGAAACAGATGCTGTCGAAACCTTTTATAACCAGATGGTTGAACGCGAGATTGTTGACCCTGAGACGGGTGATATAAAGCGGACAAACCAAAGTGAACTAGACGCTTTGGCAAATGACTATCTTGAGCATTTAACGGCTTATTCTCCTAGTGTTGACAGCAATAAACTCATCGTAGATAAGATGCCGCTTAACTTCCCTTATTTACCTGCAATGTTGACCTTATTTCCTAACGCAAAAGTACTTTGTTGCCTACGTAACCCGAAGGCAGTTGCGTTGAGTTGTTTACAGTTCGAGGAAATAAACTTGTACACCGTTGAGCAATTCGCTGAGGCTTATAATAAAGTCTTCACGTGCTGGGAAAAAATGGAGCCAATTTTAAGGGACAGAGCAATAAGCATTAAATATGAAGATGTTGTTGCTGACCCTGAATCTTCTATAGCGTCCATATATCAGTTTTCAGGGCTGACAGAAGGGGAGGCTAAGACCTTAGAAAGTAATAGTTCGCCTTTGTTCCAAACACCGAGCTACTATCAAGTTAGTCAACCAGTGTATAAGTCTTCAATGCAAAAGTATGAGAACTACCCAACGCTTTTCTCTGAATGTCCCCCTTCTTTAGATGAATGGGAGCAAAAGTGGGGATATTAAGAAAGTAAGTATGAATGGGTGTTAGTGAAGGTAATGGGCGCTGGCTATATCGAACGGCTCAATGTTTTCTTTCCACCCAATCACAGTTACCAGTTAATAGGACAGTTTATACATTCGTCCATGAAAGTGCCCTGAAATGTTGCGTAGTGGATGCGCGTGCCGGTTAGGTTCGCTCGATACAAACTTGCATCGTTCAGTTTTGCTTCCTGAATATTGGCGTTAATCAGTGAAGCACCTTCAAAGTTTGCTTTGTTCATCCAAACCCGCTCTAAGCGTGCGGCACGTAAGTTGGTGTTTACCATTGTCGCACCTGATAAACGCGCTTGGTCCAGGTTAGCACCTGAAAAGTTGGAGTTAGTGAAATCAACCCCTTGACCGAAAAGCGCCCAGCCATCTACGCCTTCTAAGTTAGCGTTGCGAACTTTTGAGCTGCGTAAATCTGCGTGTTTTAAGTTGGCGGTAGCTAAATCAGCGTGATCTAGGTTACTTTTCTTAAACGTCGCATAGCTTAAGTTGGCGTGCCTTAAATCTGTTTTGTTGAACTTAACGTTGGTGAATACTGCTCCGTGCAAATTTGCATGGCTCAAATCAGCACCGCTTAAGTCTGTGTCGCTACACACTGTCTTTGGTTTTATTTCACATCCGTTGATAATTTCCACGTCATCTTCGAAATCGGGAATGGCACTGGCAGTTGCTGAATATAGGACAACTAATAATATGGGGAGTTGTTTGGTTGCTTGAAAACGTAAGCGCATGAGAGCTCCTTAATGCCGAGAGGCGTTTTCACCGCCTCTCGGTTTGGTTTGTTGCAAAGATAAAGCTATTGTTTAGCTACGTTTTGCTTTTTATTGTGATTAGGAAGTTTAAATACCCAGAACGAACCACCTTGCGCGACAGGTTTGGTGAGTTCAGCCATATCTCCTCCCCATAGCGGTACTGCACCACCATACCCTGACGCTAAGCCAATGTATTGCTCACCATCCTCTTCCCAGGTTATAGGGCATGAAATGATGCCCGAGCCCGTTTGGAACTTCCAAAGTTCTTCACCGGTTTCCTCATCGAAAGCTTTGACATAGCCATCGCCTGTTCCGGTAATAATGAGTCCGCCTTTCGTCGCCAGAACTCCAGCCCACATAGGAAGTTTCTCTTTGTGCGTCCATTTAATTTCACCTGAAATGGGGTCTACGGCACGAAGTACGCCCACGTGGTCGTCATACATGCGCTTAATTCTAAAACCCTGTCCTAGGTAAGCGGCACCTTTCTTATAGGTCACTTCTTCCGTCCAGTAGTCTTCTTTCCAGTGGTTTGCGCCCATATAGAACCAGCCGGTATTCTGGCTGTAGGCCATCGGGTTCCAGTTCTTCCCGCCCAAGAATGGAGGCGATACCTCTATTGACTTTCCTCGTTTTTCACCCGGCTCAGGTAGTGGCGGGCGCTGTCCGTCTACTTCAACTGGGCGACCCGTGTCAGGGTCTATGTGTGTGGCCCACGTAATATTATCTACAAAGGGAAATCCTCTGATGAATTCACCGTTTTGTCTGTTAACTACATAGAAAAAGCCATTTCTGTCTGCATGAGCCGTCGCTTTTATGAGCTTTCCATTATCGTAATAGTCAAATAGAACAAGTTCATTGTTGCCAGAGAAATCCCATGCGTCGTTAGGTGTATGTTGATAGAACCACTTAACCTCACCAGTGGTTGCATCTACACCCACTTGTCCGGAAGTATAAAGGTTATCCCAATCTCTTGGATCGCCGCCTTTGGCGGTGCGTTTCCATGTATTCCAAGGTGCGGGGTTACCTGCACCAATAATGATGGTGTTAGTTTCAACATCGAAGCTTGCACTCTGCCATGGTGCGCCACCACCGTGGTGCCATGCCTCGACCATTTCGCCGTTTTCATCCTTTGGCCACGTTGTCACTTCGTATGAACCACCAGTAGGTGTGCTGTCTTTTCCATTTAATCTGCCCATGTGTCCTTCAACAAATGGACGCATCCAAATCTCTTCACCGGTTTCAGGATCGCGTGCAAACAGTTTTCCTACAACACCAAACTCATCACCTGATGAACCGTGAATAAGCATGACCTTTCCTGACTTTTGGTCTTTAACAATCGTAGGTGCCCCCGTCATGGTGTAGCCTGCACGATAGTCTTCAAAGCGCTTCTTCCATTTTACTTTGCCCGTTAGCCGGTCAAGGGCAACAACGCCAGCATCCAGCGTACCGAAAAAGACTAAGTCACCATAAATTGCTGCGCCGCGATTTACCACGTCACAACACGGTCGAATCCCTTCTGGAAGGCGGTGGGCGTAGTCCCACAACTTCTTACCTGTTTTTGCCTCATAGGCGTAGATACGGGAGTAGCTACCGGTTACATAGACAATACCGTCGTACACGATTGCTTGGGACTCTTGACCCCGTTGCTTTTCATCACCAAAACTCATCACCCAAGCCGGAGATAGCATGTGTACATTTTCTTTGTTGATTTGATCAAGTCCGCTGTAACGCTGAGCTTCTGGACCCATACCATACATCAGCACGTTCTCAGGCGTCTTGGCATCATTTTCAATGTCTGCCCATGTCACGCCATCGTCCGCATATAAATGTGAACTCGTACCTAAACCAATAATTACGCTTAAGGCCAATGAAGCCTTTGAATAGAACTTAGCCATAGTTTTATTTCCACTGTTACCTTGATGTTGTGTTAACAGTATGTAACTAAGTAGAGGCCCTGATAAACGGATTCCGTCCTTCAAAATACGGGAAAAATTCCCTTAGATTGAAGTGTAATGAAAACGCTAATATATTGATTTACATGAGGTATCTTTGTCATGAGACAAAGTTAGTACCAAAGGGGTATAAAAAAGATACGAAAGTACAGGGAAGTTTTCCCGACCTTGTTTAGTGGCGCTTGTTTAGCTGGCAATTTTGATATAACCCTGCTTTATGGCAAGGTGAACAAACTCGGCATTTGTCTGTAGCTCAAGTTTTCGCTTGAGCTGGGTGATAACGTTTGAGACCGTCTTTTCAGAAATGTTGAGGCTTTCAGCGACCTGTTTTCGGCAAAGCCCGTTCGCTATACCAAGGAATATATCCAACTCTCTTTGTGTCAGATCTGTTAAGTTGCCTCCGGAATGTGACAGGTTGAATGTAGCGAGCTCAATGGCAGTATTGTGTTCTAAATAACGGCGGCCTTTAATGATAGATGTCACCGCGCTTATCAGTACATCAGGTTCACTTTGTTTACTAACATAGCCCATTGCCCCTAGTTTCATAGCTCTATCGATGATGGAAATATCATCGAACATGCTGAACATAAGTACTTTTGCGTGCTCCCAGCGCTGAACAATATATTCCGCCAGCGTGAGTCCGCTGGTGGTTCCTAAATTAATGTCTAAAATAATGAGGTCGAAGTGGTTGGCACGAAGTGCATTTGTGGCTTGCTGCGCATTTTTTGCATTGGTGACGACAGCGCCTTCGAGTACCGAAGATAACAGTGTAGAAAAGCCTTCTCTCACTATTGCGTGATCATCAACAAGTAAAATTTCCATAGCTGCGCTTTATTCATATCACCATAGAATGAGCATGCCACGGTAGGCGTGTGAGACGAATAGCACTTTAGTGCTCATTCATCTCACACTTTAGTAGGATATAAGTTAATTCAAACCGCGCTGTGTTTCTAAGTAGCTGGCAAAGCTGCCAAGCCAATGGCTGCCCATATAGTGCATGTCACCAAACACCGCGTTGAGCCCGGCCTCACGATGTGAACTTAATGCTTTCTTAAGCACAGGTAAGCGTTTGTCACCTTCAGGCAAAGCTTGCATTATGCCTTCTATCATCCACGCTCGGCTGATGTTCAGCCCGTCTAGGTGAGCGAGTTTACCATCCGTCTTGTCAGTCACTGTAGCGGGAGCTAGCCAATTTGATGTTCTAGCTGTGAGGCTTGTAAAGAACGCTGAAAGCCATTGGCTATAGTCCTTTTTAGACATCACTCTTCGCATTAAATCAGCTTCGGCCAAACACGGTGATAAGAAATCTTGTCCCGAAGGCTCGTAGGCAAGAGGGCACTGTGTATCGTCCTGATAGTAGTCTTTCACCCTGGACGTTAACAGCGCTTCAAACTCCTTATTACCTGCTGTTTTCGCCCAATCCAACATTAAGCCAAAAGCAAAGGCGGTTTGGCTATGCTCACCCGTACGGATTGGGTAAGCTAATTTGGGTAACCATGCGCTTACTCTGGCTACAATTTCGTCCTCGAGAGGACGTAAAGTATTTAGCCATTTTGTTGCTTCAGGAAGGGAAGATTGACGTAGTTCAGCGGTTAGCTGCAGGAACCAAGCAAGACCATAGGGGCGTTCAAATGAGGCATTGTTTTCACGCTTAAGGCTCGTCAATTCACCTTGGATATTTTTAGGCGTGAAGCTGATGTTGAGCTTTTCAATGATCTCATCCTTATCCACTGCATCTTGCGCAGTGTTTAGCATTCTTACTAAAAGCCAATGGCCATGAACCGACGAGTGCCAGTCTAAACAACCATAAAATGAAGGGTATAGTTGATTGGGTGCCTTAACGTCATCGCCGTTATTCATCATGTGTTTCACTACATTTGGAAACTCTTGATGAATACAATGAAGCGCGAGGTTAGCAAAAACGCTTTCGTAATTGTTGTTAGGGTCGTCAGCGTTGGCGGTCGCGTCTGCGGTTTGGTTAGTACTAGTGTTGCTTGTGTTTGCAATTTCAACAGTCGATGTACTGGTAGCAAAGGCAGTGTGTGCAGCAAACGCTGTGACGAATGCAACTGTACAGCTAACAACGTTTTTTATTTTGATCATAATTTTGTGCGCTTTATCAATGAGAAGTATATCGCCAATGTATAGAGATAAACGCTTTGAATAAAGTGCTGCGCGATACATAACGCCCCAGCACTTTAAACAGCAGAAACAGGCTATTTAAGCAGGGGCTCCGATGGCCTCTAGTCTGGTGGTGTATTCAGCGAGTGAGCCAATGGTCTTTTCTACCCAACCAGCATTATAGTAAGTTTCACCATACCGCTCTCCGCTGTCGCACATAAGCGTTACGATCGATCCCACTTCTCCTCGCTGCTTCATTTGTTCAGCAATACTTAATGCGCCCCATAAGTTAGTGCCGGTAGAAGGGCCAGCTTTAATTCCCATGGTGTTGTTTAACCAATGCATGGTTGCAATACTGGCGGCATCGGGAACGGCAATCATGTCATCTATTACGTCATGTTGAAAAGAGGCTTCCACTTTAGGGCGTCCTATCCCTTCTATGCGGCTACCACGGGTAGCAGTAAGTGTATGATCGTTGTTTTTGAAGCTATCAAAAAACACACTGAATTCTGGATCTACCACGACAAGCTGAGAAGAGAGACCTTTGTAGCGAATGTAACGCCCTATGGTGGCTGATGTTCCACCTGTACCTGCACTCATAACCACGGTGTGTGGAATAGGGTGGGGCTCGGCTTTCATTTGCTCAAAGATGCTCTCAGCAATATTGTTATTGCCACGCCAATCTGTAGCGCGCTCTGCGAAAAGGAACTGATCCATAAAGTAGCCATTAAGCTCGTGAGCTACTTTGGTTGCTTCGCTGTGCATTTGCGTAGGGCAATCTACAAAGTGACACTGCCCGCCATATCGCTCAATAAGCGCGATTTTACTTTGGGCGGTAGATTTAGGCATAACCGCAACAAACGGAACGCCAATCATTTTAGCAAAATAAGCTTCAGACACCGCTGTGCTGCCTGACGAGGCTTCAACCACAGTAGTTCCTTCTACAATTTTTCCATTACAAAGGGCGTACAGAAAAAGGGACCGGGCTAGACGGTGCTTTAGGCTGCCTGTTGGATGGGTGCTTTCATCTTTAAGGTAGATATCAATATCTCTAAAAGCGATCTGCTCTAATTTGATTAAGTGCGTATCAGCCGAACGTTGATAATCTGCATTGATAATATTGATCGCTTTTGAAACCCAGCTTTTCATAACTTTCTCTCATTCACCCAAAATGTGAAACGTTAAGCGTAGTTCGCTTGACGCTAGCTGTATAAAACAAAATATAGAATATCAGTTAAGAGCGAGTATTTGATTCTATTATTTTAGTATTAGTGCTTTATAGTAAAAAATATTTCTTTAATGGGTCTCATTTATGAAAATAAATTCCGTTTTTATGTAAGGGCGAGAGCATGACCATCTTGTTGATACAACGGTCTTTAATAAAACAAAAAAGTTCAGATAAGCCGCTAAAGTTGCTATCTTTGCACTTCGCTTTTACTTACAGGTAACAACATGAAAAATAGGGCGCTTCTCTGTGCAATAGCTTTTTTACCCGCATTATTTGTATCTACCCTGGCTAGCTCGCAAGAAGAGCAAATGCTCAAAGTCGCAACGTTTAATGTAAGTATGGAAGCCACTAACTACAAAGCGTTGGGTATGAAGCCAAGCGATCAGGTACTTCAACACGTTCTTTCAACGGGTGAGCATAGCCAAGTTAAAAACATTGCTGAAATTATTCAACGCGTTAACCCCGATATATTAATGTTGAACGAATTTGACTACATTGCAGATAAGCGTAAAGGGGTAGAAGCATTTGTTAAGAACTACCTGAATGTTTCACAAGACGGCCTTGAGCCTGTGGATTACCCGTATACGTATGTGGCCACAGTCAACACAGGGGAGCCCACGAAATTCGACTTAGATAACAATGGCAAAGCAGAAGGTTTTGGTGGCGATGCATATGGTTTTGGGCTTTATCCCGGGCAATATGGCATGGCGCTTTTGTCAAAATACCCTATTGATGTTGATGGTATTCGCACCTTTCAGACGTTTAAATGGCATCACATGCCTCATCCACAGGTTCCTATTATTCCCGATGAGAGCGGAAGTACTGATAAGGGCAAGCCATGGTACGACGTAGAAGAGTGGGCCGCGCTAAGGTTGAGTTCTAAGTCTCACTGGGATGTGCCGGTGAAAGTAGGAGGTAAAACCGTACACATACTTGCTATGCATCCAACACCACCCAATTTCGATGGGAGCGAGGACCGCAACGGCAAGCGCAACTTTGACGAAATTAGGCTTATGGCAGATTACCTTTCTCCGGATAAAGGAGCCTACATCTACGATGATAATGGCGAGAAAGTCAGCCTGTCAGAGAACGCGCGTTTTGTACTCGTTGGTGATTTTAATGCGGCGGATATTGGAGATAAACATCGCGAGGGTGTTATTGAACAGTTGACCGAGCACCCGTTAGTTAATAATGACATCATTCCAACAAGCGCAGGCGGTGCAGGCGCGTCAGGTGCAGAGTTTAGTAACCGCTTTACTGCCTATTGGGGAGCCAGAGCTGACTATGTTTTGCCATCTCGATTTGGCTTCGATGTGAACGATGCTGGCGTTTTCTGGCCTGCAAAAACCAGTGACCTATATCGATTAGTTAAAGACCGTGAAGCCAGCTCAGATCACAGGTTAGTTTGGATTAGCTTGTCGTTGACCGATGATAACTAAAAACCACAATTTTTGTGTTAGTTAATAGATAGAGGTATTATTACACCGTCTATCTAATAACGTACCGAGAAGCCATTGAAGTTTGTGTCTCTCACTTTTGTGATGTGTTTGCTGTGGGTGATACCCATAGATGGCTTTTCGGTAGAGTCTTCTCAGCTCATGCCGCTCAACCGGTATTTCCCTCAATCGTGGGGAACGAAAGACGGGCTTCCTCACAATAGTATTCACGCATTAGCACAAACGTCCAATGGGTATCTATGGGCGGGTACTTGGGAAGGTGTTGCTCGGTTTAATGGTCAGCAGTTCACTGTATTTACCCGCGGCGCGCAAACAGGATTACCAGACTCCGGCATTCGAAGCTTGTATTACAACAAGCCGCGCGACGAGCTACTTGTGGCAGGAAACCGAGGCGGTGTAACGTCGCTTATCGCAGAGCAGTGGCATGCTCAAGCGCCCCTGTCTTCAATGGTTAATCATGCATTCAGAGACAGTAATAACGTGTTGTGGTTTGCGCTGGAAGACACGGGGATTGCAATGAGAACGCCTGACGGCACGCAAAAAGAATACATTGTAAATTCGAGTGCTTACCGCATAATCGAAGACGGATTTGGCGTAATCTGGTTTGCAACAAATCAAGGCTTGTTCAAATACATAAACGATAAATTTCAGCTAGCTGTACCCGACCACAACATACTCTCTGGTCCATCATTTACTCTCGCTCTTGATAGCAAAAAACGTGTTTTAGTTGGCACAGAACACGGTGTTTGGCAGCAAAAAAACGGTACCTTTGCGCTACTTCACAGCTCACTTGCCGACAAATCAATTAGTAGTATTTTGCTTGATCATCAAAATAGCATTTGGGTAGGCACCATCAATCATGGCCTTTATCGTCTAAGTGACTTAGGCCTAGAAAAACTGGATGCGACAGCAGGTCTTCCCAATAACCGCGTTTTTTCACTGCTTGAAGATTTGGAAAAAAATATCTGGATTGGCACTAATGGTGGTTTGTTTAGGCTGCGTCGTGCGCTATTTACCACATTCTCGCAAAGCCAAGGAATGAGTGGAGACTTTTTGCGAACTGTTTTGCAAACGTCTGATGGCAAACTTTTATCAGGTGGAAGTGCTGGATTAGATATATTTTCCAATGATGCGTTTTCCAGCGCATCGCTTACTACGGGTGAAGCTTTTTCTGTACTGAGTTTGGCAGCGGTAACTGAAGAGGTAACGTTAGTTGGCACCTACACAAAAGGTGTGCTGCGATATGAAAACGACCAACTTACTCCGTACCTCAATAGACATTTAGGGTTACCGAGTAATGAAGTAAGGGCCATTCTTTTAGCGAGTGATAACAGTGTTTGGTATGCCACGGCGCAAGGTGTAGTTCAACAAACGCCAGATGGAAAGCTAAGCCATTTCAATGAACAAAATGGGCTACCTGCCCATTTTTCGATGGGCTTGGCAGAAGATCGTGAAGGACGAATCTGGATTGCTACAGGGATAGGGCTCGCCTATATCCAACAGGGTATTGTGCACGTAGTTTCGTTTCCTGAACATTCAGATGCGCAGCACGCGTTCAGTTTTAGCGTTGTTGAAAAGGGAACTTGGATTACAACCGATCGAGGCCTTGCGTATTTTGACAATGCTACTAAGGCACTTAGTGTAATCGAAAAGTCGCAGGGGCTTCCCGTAGATAAACTGTTTTCGATCGGTATAGATCACAACAGCGGTGTATGGCTAAGTTCAAACCAAGGGGTCATTCTCACTTCACTATCAAGTCTTAAGGAGTGTCTGACACATCCAAGTGCATTATTGGAATTTGAGCATTTTAAGGAAGAAAATGGCCTGGCGAGTATTCAAATCAATGGTGGGTCACAGCCATCTCAGTTTGTCGATGTAGACGGAAATGTTTGGCTTCCTACTGCGAAAGGGCTTGCCACAGTAACGCCTGCAAACCTTGCCATGTTGAGTGAATTCCCTATTCCGGTAAGTATAGAGGCGGTACTACTGGACGGTGCTGACCAGCAATTTGATACGGATAAAAGGGAAGTAGACGTAACACCGTTAACCACGCGAGTTGCGTTTCAGTATGCAGGGTTGGGTTTCGCTATGCCTTCGCGTATAGAGTATCAGGCTATGTTAGTAGGATATGACCAAGATTGGGTTAACCGTCATCAATTTAGAATGACTGAATACACTAATTTAGCACCTGGTCGTTATCAGTTTAAAGTACGTGCTCGTTATATTGGTGGTCCCTGGCAAGAGATTACGTCACCATTTTCTATTCGCGTGTTACCCAGTATTTATCAGACATTTGCTTTTAAATTCTCGGTTTTTCTTTTCTTCTGTTTTGTTATCTATGCACTTTATAAAGTACGTTTTCATCACTTGAAAAAATCAGAAATGATTTTAAAACAAAGGGTCGATGAACAAACCAGATCACTAGAATTACAAACCAAGCGGTTCGAGTTCCAAGCAACTCACGATGATCTAACCGGTATTGCAAATAGACGAGCATTCGACCGCTGGCTTGTACAATATTTTGAAGAGGCTAAAGCGAAACAATCTCCTCTATGTCTTGCCGTTATCGATATTGACCATTTCAAACAGGTAAATGATCAGTACTCTCACTTAGTAGGGGATAAAGTCATTACTGAGGTGGCCCGTATATTAAATCGCGAAGTTCCGCATTATGCTAAATGTGCAAGGTGGGGCGGCGAAGAGTTTACTGTGTTGTTACCTGAATATGACTTGGTAAATGCAAGGGTAGCTATGGATCATGTTCGAAAAATCGTGGCAGCACATGATTTCAGTTTTATAGCGCAAACGCTGAAAGTCACAATCAGTATTGGTGTAGCAAGTGCAGATAGCGCGAGAGATCACGACAGAATGTTAACCCATGCCGACCAAGCACTTTACACTGCAAAAGAAAATGGCCGCAACCAAGTGACCATTTTCGAATAAACGATAAGTGGGGTAGTGGTTAATTACTACAACATCTTTAACCTGACTTTGCCGTAAAGCCTTACTGTGGCGATTGGCCCAACTGCGCTTCTTCGCGATCTCGTGAAACTGCCTCGAACAGCGTAAAGTAAGCCACCACAGCAAGATTAGCGACAAACCAAAGGTCTTTAATAACGAACTGACCTAGGCGGTTGACGATAGTCGTGCTGTTAAAGGTATCCGGCACAGTAAACAAAAACGTTTGTGTCATCAGAAAAACCGATAAACAAGCCAGTCCGCTCGCAATGATCACCGGCTTGTTCTTAGAAAAGATGCCCGCACCCAATAGCAATGCAAAGAGGACATCAAACCCACCAATTACATTCGATGCCCCTTGAACGCTAAACACAGCATATAGCCACGACATAAACGGTGATGTTTCAACTAGCCCCACAATTGCATTAGCTTCAAACTCGAAAAACTTCATGCCTCCTATCCATAATAAGACCATGGCTACAGGAGCAAAGTTGAGGTATGTCAGTTGCCTGTGCGAAAATTTTTCGCGATAAAACAAGAATAGGAAAAGCGGTAATACTGCGAAGTACTTGATGATGCCTTGACCGCTGCCAATAATCGGGAAGCCCCCTAAATCGGCCATCCATCTTGTTGGTGATAATAACGTCAGCAATGGAACGGCAGTTACAAAAGCGGCATATATTGTTACTGCTTTTGCTGAAACAAGGCTAAAACGTGCTGCAATGGTCATTAACGGTAGTAACAGCAATGCGATACCTGAAAAAGCACCAAGGGCACTCTCGCTCAACACAGTGTCTAACGAGTAGAAATTAAATGTAGCGATAAGTGCATTGGGGTTTGCACCCAATAAAAATGTTAGGCCAAGAACTGCGAAGCTAAAAGTGAGCAATGCGGTGACCATGTTTTCGGTTTGGTTTAGTGTCATAAAGCGTCCGTAAATACTGCTAGTTTTGCGAAGTGTATGTAGAGACCCGTCGAGGTAGCACTAAAATTTCATAGGTTTGATAATTTATTAGGCATAGCGCAATAAGCAAATAAGGATTTATCGACAAAATAAGAACTTATCTAATAGCGGTTGTCATAAGTAGCAGCGGTCTTAATAAATTAGGTCTTAAGTAATGTGGGGCTTAAATAGTAGTGGTTTAAAAAGTAAAATAAATTGAGAGAAAAAATGAAACAAGCAAGCAGTAGAGCACAGAAGCGTTTTAGGATCTGGTTAATAGCAGGCGTGTGTGCAGCGTTGTCTGCTTGTGGCGCTCAGCCCCCAGAACCTATTGATGAGCCAATCGCGAGTGTTGAAGACGTCGAAAAATTAGAGCAAGTTGTTGATACCTCTTTGCCTTTGGTGCAGCAGGCCTATTCCATTGAGTCTGAAAAAGTGTGCGATAAACACGGTGGTAACTGGAAGAAAGTAGGCCGACAGCAGGCGCATGCTTGTGTGCTACCAGCAAACGATGCCGGTAATGCGTGTAATGACAGCAGCGAGTGCGAAGTGGCTTGTGTTACGAAAAACAATAATATGGAAGCGGGAGAAAAGGCGCGCGGCGTGTGTTTAGAAAGTACGGACTTATTCGGCTGTAGAGCCTATGTGTCTAACGGCGTTGTGGAGCATACCTTGTGTGTTGACTAAGAGGTTGTTTAGCAAACGAACGTTGAATGAAGCGCACGCCATCGGCAATGCGCTTCACAACAACGCGGGTTAATTAACGTTGGGGAACTCGATTTTGTCCAGTTCGCTCGCCGTTTCATTGCACTCACCTAATAGGTGAAGCCTATCTTCGGTTTGGTGTGTATCTATTTCTAGAAAGCCCGTTTGGCAGTAACCGGTCTCATCCAGTTTCTCATCTAGAGATGTATAAAGTTGCTCAGTCATTCTATCGCTGCTATGTGACGAGCCTTCGCGATTTTCCTGTCCTTGGCGACCGCCACGACCACTTCGTTCGCCTCCCTGACCACGGCCGCCTTTACCGCCACCTTTGGCACTGTCACGATGCTGCATTAACGGAATGCTAAAGGCGAAGAGCTTGGTACCGTCTTGCTTGATCTTCGTTTCAAAAAATATTTCATCCATGTCTAAAGGTGGTGGCCTATGAGCGCACGCACTGACAATCAAAGAGGTCGTTATTACTAATAGTGTTTTATTCATTTTATTTAACGCTTATTTGAACCACGTCACTTTGAGATTCAAACGCCTCTTTAGTTGCAGCACCCAGTGTAAGTTTTAAGTAAAGCATTTCGGTATGCAAACTTCATAACGAGCGTATCGTTACAAGCAACACTCATTACGTTATGCATTTTACGTCAAAAAGAAGCGGCATTGCCGAAGCGACAAGTCTCAACCAGATAGTCAATAAGTGCTCGGGTACGGCTTGGCACATGCTTACGAGAAGGATAAACCAAGGTAAACAACAAGGTTTCACTTCCAAGTGAAGGGAAAATTCGTACCAGTTCGTTAGATGCGACTTCTTTTTGCACAGTTGAAGGTAGCAGCGTAGATATTCCCAACCCTGCTTTGACCATTTCTTGAACAAGTTGAGGAGAATTACACAGCTCGTAATGTTTGGGTGTAATGTCGATTGGTGTGTTGTCCAGCATTAGGTAATGCATGATTCGTGAATTTAACTGAGATAGCAAAATCCAGGTATGATTATTAAGTTCTGCAATAGTCTTAGGTTCACCATATTTTTTGAGATAATCAGGGCTAGCATATAAGGCGAATTGTTCTTGATATAAGACCCTACCGACGAGCGAGTCGTCTCGTGGCAAACCAATTCGAATTCCTACATCAATATTCTGAGCGATAAGGTCGAGCTTATCGTCACTGCTCACTATGTGTAAATCTATTTCAGGATAGCGGCGCTTGAACTCAGGCAGCAACGGTAATAAAAACTTGTGTGCAATGTCGTTGGTGACTGTTATTGATACTCTTCCTTTTGGCGCTGTTTGACGCAGCTCTTCATCAATACCATGCAAAATCTCGTGGCACTTTTTCGCATGGGAAAATACAGCATTTCCCTCGTCAGTAAGCATGAGCTGTCGAGTAGTTCTTTGCAGTAATCGCACGTCAAGAGATGCTTCTAAACCTGCCACTTGCTCGCTAACTCTAGATCGACTGGTGCCTAAACGGCGGGCAGCTTCCGCAAAGCTTCCACATTCTACTACGCTGGCAAATATGGCGAGTGCCTTAAGATGTGAATAGTTAATTGTACTCATATTCGTAACAATTCGTTCTGTATGTGTCTACTTATCATAACAGTGTTTCACGCACATAATCACCTCTGTGTTCAACCAGTACTCATTTAATTGATAGAGGATAGATTATGATTGCAGTAACCGGCGCTAACGGACAATTAGGTCAAAAAGTTATTCAAACACTGCTTAATACAGAGAAGGCAAACACAATTGTTGCACTAGTGCGCAACCCTGATAACGCACACGCATTAAAGCAGTTGGGAGTAGTAGTACGGCAGGCCGACTATAATAACCCGGAAACGCTTAAGTCAGCTTTTGAGGGTGTTGAGAAGTTGTTGCTAATATCAGGTACAGAGTTTGGGAAACGCTTTGAGCAGCACAAAGCGGTAATAGATGCAGCTATGGCACAAAACGTTAGCCTCATTGCTTATACCAGTTTGTTGAAAGCAGATACGTCTCCTTTGCTGTTAGCGCAAGAACATAAACAAACCGAGGCTTACTTTAAAAATGTGTCAGCGCCTTTCGTGTTTCTTCGAAATGGGTGGTACACGGAAAATTACACCGATAATGTAGACAGCGTACTGCAGTTGGGAGCGGTGGCAGGCGCTGCAAAGCAGGGAGTTTTGTCTACCGCTAGCCGACAAGATTATGCAGACGCCGCAGTGGCCGTTCTTCTATCATCGCAAAATCAAACAGGCAAAATTTATGAGCTTGCTGGCGACACGGGCTTTACACTAATGGAGTATGCTTCCACCCTATCTGAAATTACCGGCGAAGATATTGGTTTTTTAGACATGGATGAGAGCGCTTATAGAGAAGCACTCATTAAAGCTGGGCTGCCTGAAGGTATGGCAGCAGCATTAGCAGATTCAGAGCATTACGCCGCCTCGGGGTGGCTCCAAGATAACAGCGGCACCTTATCATCACTACTTGGTCGTCCAACTGCAACTCTGCGTGCAACACTTGCTGCGAAAATGAAAAGCTGAGTATTTAAAAGCTAAGTGAATTACCATCCCATGCGCATTACCTTGAATTATCATTCAAGTGATGCGCTTATTGTGCAACACTTGCGTATTCATATTTTAAATCACTTGCATCCGCAATTTGCTTATTTACAGGGATAGGTTCCATGCTTTCCAACATCATTCGCTTTGCGAAAAACATCGTCGTGTCGTTAATTGCAATCTTTGTGTGTTTTGGTGTGCTCGACTTCTTGTGGCTTGGCGTTATTGCGGATGGCTGGTATCAAAGTGAAATGGCTCCTCTGCTTAGAAGTCAATTTATCACGTGGCCTTGGGTGGTTTTTTACCTCATGTATGGATGTGTGGTGTTTGTACTTGCTGTGGTGGCGAACAGAGATAAGTCGTTACTTTATGCAGGGATCGATGGCGCGCTTCTAGGGTTGGCCAGTTATGGCGCCTACAACTTAACGGCGTACAGCATTATTGAAGGTTTTACTTTGTTTATCATGTTGATTGATTGGGCGTGGGGTACGTGCCTAACCAGCGCTAGCGCCATGGCCGGCTGGTTAGGGTTTCAACTGGTTAAGGGAAAGAGTAGCGAATAATGCGCTTTAACACGCTGGCGTATTGTTTTAAAAAGCCGCCAGTGTTGTAGTGCATGCCGTGTTCTTCGAGTACGGCTTTTACCTTGGGCGCCATCTCTCGGTAGCGTCTGGCTGGGATATCTGGAAACAGGTGGTGCTCAATTTGAAAGCTTAAATGCCCGGTAAGCACGTGAAACAGGTTTCCGCCCTTTATGTTCGATGAGCCCAGCGCTTGTCGGTAGTACCATTGCCCTCGGGTTTCATTAACACAATCTTCTTGTTTAAACGTTTCCACGTCGCCAGTGAAATGGCCGCAAAAGATAATAGTAGATGTCCATAAATTGCGTAGCAAATTGGCGATAAGGTTGCCGGTAAATACCCATAAAAATAACGGCCCAGCTAACAAAGGAAATAGAACATAATCTTTTACTAACTGACGTGCACCTTTGCTAAAAAAGCGTTTCTTAAGTTCATTATGGGTAACTTGGTTCTTACGGTTGTCCTTCTTTTTTCCAAAAAAGACCCGCTCAGCGGCCATTTCGTGATACGACACACCCCACTGAAATAAAACACTAAGTACGATGTAAGTCGCAAACTGCCATAGGTTTTTAACACGCCATCTAAAATCGTTAGACAGGCGAAGCAAGCCGTAGCCAAAGTCTCTGTCTTTTCCAATAATATTGGTATACGTGTGATGCTCATAATTGTGAACGCGATTCCAGCTCGCACCATCGCAGGCAATATCCCACTCATAGCCTTTCGAATTAATGTGTTTGTCGTTCATCCAATCGTACTGGCCGTGCATCACGTTGTGGCCTATTTCCATATTATCGAGAATTTTTGCTGTAGCTAAACTCAATACGCCGGCAACCCAGAGCAGCGGTTGAATGAACCCCAACATTAAAAGTATCCGTCCGCTCCACTCGCAAATTCGCTGAACAAGAATAATACGTCGGATATAGGCCGCATCTTCAGCACCCACTTTTCGTTTAATGTCAGCTTTAATTTCATCAAGCTGAGCGGCAAGTAACTCGTAGTTCGGTTTCTCTTTAGTGCTCGTTGACCGAATAGCTTTGGTTTCACTTATCGGAGAATGCGCCTGTTCGATGGCTTCTTCACGGTGTTGGTTGTCTATTGCAACGCTGGTGTTCATAGTTGAATCTCCAAATCAGTAACGGCTTGTGATACACACAGCTGAATAAGTTGCTCTGCGCTATCTGAAAGCTCACCCGTGCGGGTATCTCTCACTACGCCCCGTTTCTTAACACATTGGCATTGATGACAAATTCCCATGCCACAGCCATAAGTCACAGGTTGTTCTGCTTGCTGAAGTTGTATAAGTAGGGTTTGCTGATTGTCGATAGCCAAAGATTGGCCATTGTGTACCAGGGAAAAGGTTTCGATTTCGGTAAGGCTGGTGTTGCTCACCACAGGAAGCGCAGCGAAGTGCTCGCTCGAAACAGGCACGTTGATCGCTTTTGCATAACTTTCAACTTGCTCGAACATGGCATGTGGACCACACACTAACCAGTGTGCATTGGCAAAGTTACACAAATGCGCTTCTACGTCTCCGTCTTTTTGCTTGCTCAAAATATCATAGGTGAAGTGCTCACAGCGCTGACTGAACGCTGATAATTCATTGAGTAATACATGCTCGTCTGGCTTAGCAAAATAAAGTAAGTGTACCGGTGTATGGTTTAGCTGCGCGTTGTTGACGGCATCGTCAAGCATGGCAATGAAAGGAGTTATACCCGAGCCGCCCGCTATCATAAGTAGGGGCTTTTCAACCTTCGGCCAGATAAATTCCCCCATAGGGGCTGAGATATTTACCCATTGATTAGGCACACAAGAGTGAAGATAAGGTGTTAATGCGCCCTGAGCTTTAACCTTGGTTACAAGACGAATCTGCTTTTCTTTTTGTCGGGTGTTAGCACCACTCGCTATGGTAAACACGCGAGTGGTGAGCCTGCCATTAATTTCTATGGTTATTGCGATATGTTGCCCTGCAACATGCGTTGGCCAAGACCTCTCTGGTATAAGTAACACCTCGAGCATATCCGTGCTCAGTTTTTTTACGGTCACGACCCTAGCTCTGAAATACCCATCGCGCCACGCGGGTCTAACTTGCTGCATCAGCACTTCCCAGTAGCCCTTCCAAGAGGCATGGTGAAAAATGCGATCAGTGAATTTATCTAGTAATAGTCTCAATGTAGAAATCACACCTGTATTTCGTCGGAATATCTTAAATACAAAAAGGATGAAAATATTTTAGCTTACACTTGTACGCTAACTCAGCGCACAAGTGTAAGCTTAATTTTTTCTGCGTCAAGAGGAGATGCATGAAATTTGGGATAACGTCGTCGAAATACACCGGTACTTTTGTGAAAAATGCAAAAGTGCTTTGCTAAAAGTACGGGTTCTAAGCCAGCTATAGGGCCTTATATTTACCGTTATCTAAACGTGTAAATTGCAAGAATAAAGTTTAAAGGACTGTATTATGAAATTATTTGAAACCCTATCGCTGTCTGGAAAAACGCTGAACAATCGGGTTGTTATGCCGCCAATGACCCGCTCCCGCTCAACGCAGCCGGGAGATGTGCCCAACACCCTTATGGCTGAATATTACGCTCAGCGCACAAGTGCAGGGATTATTGTGAGTGAAGGCACACAAATTTCGGCACTCGGTAAGGGTTATGCGTGGACGCCGGGTATTTATACCAAGGCGCAAATCGATGGCTGGAAGTTGGTAACAGATAAAGTCCATGAAGCGGGTGGTGTGATGTTTGCGCAACTTTGGCACGTGGGCCGCGTATCCCATCCTTCAAATACAGAGGGGCAGCAGCCAATTAGCGCATCGGCGATTCAAGCAAAAGGCGTAAAAGTATTTGTTGATGAAGGCGGCAACCCTGGCTTTGTTGAGTCGGTCATGCCCCGAGAAATGAGCATTGAAGATATAAAAGCCGTGGTGGAAGAGTATCGCGTTGCGGCGCGCAATGCCGTAGATGCCGGATTTGATGGCATTGAGTTGCATTCGGCTAATGGTTACTTGCTTAACCAGTTTATTGATTCTCAAAGTAATACAAGAACTGATGAATACGGCGGAAGTGTACAGAACCGTATTCGATTCTTGAAAGAAGTGGTGCAGGCTGTGTCTGAGGAAATTGGCGCTGATAAAGTAGGTGTACGTTTGGCGCCCCTAACAACATTAAACGGGACGGTCGACGACAATCCCGAAGAGACCTATCTTGCTATTGCTTCCATGCTTAATAGATTCAAGATTGGCTATATGCATATTGCTGAAGCCGACTGGGATGATGCGCCGCAAATGCCAATATCATTCAAGATGGCTATTCGTGAAGCCTATAGCGGTCTGCTTATTTATGCCGGAAAGTACGACACAGAGCGTGCCGAAAAAGCTTTAACTGAAGGATGGGCAGATATGATTGGTTTTGGTCGACCTTTCGTGGCGAACCCAGATTTAACCTACAGACTGGCGAATAATGTACCGCTGAATGAGCACAACCCCGATACGTTATTTGGTGGTGGTGAGAAGGGCTACACAGATTATTCTTTTGCTAAATAGCCGGAAATTCCAGCGGGTGTGTAAAAAACACTTTGCTCAGGAAAAAGGGGCAATCCATTAAAAATGAGCATGGCTCTTTTTTACCAGAACGAACAGCACTTAAAACATGTTGTTTGTTCTAAATCTTACTTTCGTCAGTCAGCAGTTAGACTCATTACGTAACAGTTATACGCAGTGATGTGTTAACACCGTTGATACTCACCGAGTCATTTCTGCACGTTACGGTTAATATTTACGATTGCGATATAGCCAAGTGAAAATTCCGCTTCCCGCTATTAACATTGACGTGGCAAGCCACAATTTAGAAATGGGCGTGCCGTTGGGGCACTGCAACGCCATCGTTGCCCCCGCAAGGTTCTGGCAATCGACGAGTTGGCCCAAGGCCAATACAAAAAGACCGAGAAGTACGCCGATAACGGCATAAGACAAATTATTGAACGACATACTTTTCCTAAAAGATTTTCCAAACAATTCGCACTCTAAACGCACGCGACACTAAGCAATAATGCTCCAAACTAGTGCAGCTGTAGGCTGCCTTTAAAAACGTTTACTCTATTTGTATGGGTTAAGACAGCCTACCCAACAGTATGTGCGCGCCATTGAACGGTGAAAATACTCGCTTCAACGAAGGTGCTTAAAATCCATACGAAAATTAGCACAAGCTCAGTGTCGCAATATTTGCGCCAACCCCTATCAAAATTCCTTCAAATTCGGTACTATCCGCGGTCTTAAATTTTTAACGAAATAAGCGGACTATGTTTGAAATAAACCCCGTTATGAATGCGATAAAAGATATCCGCGAGCGCACTGAAGCGCTTAGGGGGTATCTTTGACTTTGATGCAAAGTCAGAGCGTTTAGAAGAAGTTAGCCGAGAGTTAGAAAGTCCTGACGTTTGGAACGAGCCAGACAGAGCGCAGGCCCTTGGCAAAGAAAAAGTGGCCTTGGAGCAAATCGTAGAGACGATCCACAAGCTCGATCAGGGAACTGAAGACGTTGAAGGTCTTGTTGAATTGGCTGTTGAAGCCGAAGATGAAGATACCTTCGTTGAGGCCCAAAGTGAGCTTGAAGGCTTAATTGAGCAGCTAGAAGTGCTTGAGTTTCGCCGCATGTTTTCTGGTCCTAACGACGAAAACGACTGCTATATTGATATTCAGTCGGGCTCTGGTGGTACAGAAGCGCAAGATTGGGCCAATATGCTGCTGCGCATGTATTTGCGTTGGGGCGAAGCGCACGGTTTTAAAACGGAACTTATTGAAGTGTCGGAAGGCGAAGTTGCGGGCATTAAAAGTGCTACGTTGCGCGTTCAGGGCGAATATGCGTTTGGCTGGCTGCGCACAGAAACCGGCGTACATCGCTTAGTTCGTAAATCGCCGTTTGACTCGGGCAACCGCCGTCATACGTCGTTTTCATCTGCGTTTGTATATCCTGAAATTGATGACGACATCGATATTGAAATCAACCCGTCTGATTTACGTATAGACACCTATCGCGCATCGGGCGCGGGTGGTCAGCACGTAAACAGAACGGATTCAGCAGTACGTATTACCCATGAACCTACGGGCATTGTGGTGCAGTGTCAGAACGACCGCTCGCAGCACAAAAACAAAGATCAGGCGATGAAGCAGTTAAAAGCCAAACTTTATGAGTTTGAACTGCAAAAACAAAACGCCGAAAAACAAGCGATGGAAGACAGCAAGTCAGATATCGGCTGGGGAAGCCAAATACGCTCTTATGTTTTGGACGACTCTCGCATTAAAGATTTGCGCACTGGCGTGGAAACACGCAACACTCAAGCCGTGCTAGATGGCGACTTGGACAAATTTATTGAAGCCAGCCTGAAATCTGGGCTGTAAACCGAACAACGAAGTGAAAGGTTATGACTGACCAACAAACAGACGATAACAAATTGATTGCAGAGCGCCGTGCAAAGCTAAGCGCTATTCGCGAGCAGTGCCGTGCAAACGGTTTCCCAAACAGCTTCCGTCGCGAAAACTATGCGGATGAGCTTCAAGCTAAGTTCGGTGAATTCGACAAAGAAACGCTAAAAGAGCAGGGTAACAAAGTAAGCATCGCTGGCCGTATTATGGCAAAGCGTGGCCCTTTCATGCTGCTCCAAGATATGACTGGCCGTATTCAGGCATACGCAGATAAAGACACGCAAAAAGCGCTTAAAGCAAAATATGGTGCACTGGATATTGGTGACATTATTGGCGTGGCGGGTGACCTACATAAGTCAGGTAAAGGCGACCTTTACGTGAACATGGAGCAATACGAGTTGCTAACCAAAGCACTTCGTCCATTGCCAGAAAAATTCCACGGCTTGAGCGACCAAGAAACGAAATATCGCCAGCGCTACGTAGATTTGATCACAAGTGAACAAACGCGCAAAACGTTCATGATCCGTAGCAAGATCGTAAACGGAATTCGTAACTATCTGACTAAGCGTGACTACTTAGAAGTAGAAACGCCAATGCTACAGGTTATTCCTGGTGGCGCGACGGCGAAGCCGTTTGTAACTCACCACAATGCGCTAGATATTGATATGTACTTACGTATTGCGCCAGAGCTTTACCTTAAGCGCCTAGTGGTTGGTGGTTTTGAGCGTGTGTTCGAAATTAACCGTAACTTCCGTAACGAAGGCTTATCAACCCGTCACAACCCAGAGTTTACTATGCTTGAATTCTACCAAGCGTATGCAGACTACAATGACCTGATGAACCTTACTGAAGATATGCTGCGCACGCTGGCAGAAGATATTCTTGGTACAAGCATCATCAAAAACACAACCAAAGACGCTGAAGGTAACGTAACGTCTGAAGTTGAATACGATTTTGGTAAGCCGTTTGACCGCTTAAGCATGGGTGAAGCTATTCTTAAGTACTGGCCAGAAGCTAACGAAGAAGCTATTCGCGACCCAGAGGCGAACCTTGACGCGCTTAAAGCAATGGCAAAACAGCTTCACATTAAAGAGCCTGAAGTTGATGGCATTTGGGGTGCGGGTAAGTACCTTTGCGAAATCTTCGAAGCAACAGCAGAAGAGAAGCTTATCCAACCTACGTTTATTACAGAATATCCGTGGGAAGTATCGCCGCTTGCGCGCCGTAACGACAACAACCCATTCATTACCGACCGCTTCGAGTTCTTTGTAGGTGGACGTGAATTAGCGAATGGCTTTAGCGAGCTTAACGACCCAGAAGATCAGGCAGAACGTTTTGCAAAGCAGGTTGAAGAAAAAGATGCAGGCGATGATGAAGCCATGCACTTTGACGACGATTATATTCGCGCGCTTGAATATGGTTTGCCGCCAACAGCAGGTGAAGGTATCGGGATTGACCGTCTAGCTATGCTATTTACTGATAGCTCAACAATTAAAGATGTTATCTTGTTCCCACACATGAAGCCTCAGGCGCCAAAAGACGCGCAAGAAGCGGGTGAACAAGAATAATAAAAAATAGCGTCGACCTGCTTATGTAATAAGTAAGTCTGCGCTTTGCCTAAAGGCTGAGCGCCTTAACACGCTCTACTAAGAGGGTATTCTCGGGAACGGGAATACCCTTTTTTGTTGCCATATTTACGATGTAACCGTTGATGGCGTCTATTTCTGTTTGTCTACCGTGGGCCACATCCTGATGCATACTTGAGTAGTTTTCTCCGGTCGCCTTGGCTACAGACAGCACATTTTCATGAACTGATTTTGCATCAAAATCTAGCCCGTAAGCATCCGCTACTTGAGTAAACTCATTGCAAATTGCGATACGGCTTTGTTCAAATTCAGGATTGGCAATGTGCTTATTTTGAATATTGTGAAGCGCCGTTAGTGGGTTAATCACGGCATTAACGGAAAGCTTTGCCCACAATGCTTTTAAAATATTACTTTGGTATTGCACCGGCGGAAGTGCGTTGTCTAACGTCGCAATTGCGCTGGCTAGCTGTGGCGCTATTTGTGAAAGGGCGGCCAATGTTTGAGGTGATGGCTTATCTACATTAGGCGTACCAATTTGCGTTGCGCCAACGCCAGTATACTTAACATGAAAATCGCCGCTCGACGCGCTTACTTTTAACGCGCCATGACTGGTTGTAGCAAGAAGCAACGGATAATCGCCGCCAAGTAGATCTCTTGCGATCTCAAGTCCGCCCATACCGTTGTGAAGCAGCACAACGGTAGGTTGTTGTGTGAGAAAGGGAAGCCATTGCAATAGAGCTGCTTTAAGTTGATATACTTTTAAGGGGATTATCAGCACATCACTTTTAGGTAACACGATAGGTGAAGGCTTCGCAGGTTTTAGCGCAGTGGTTTGGCCGTTTTGCCAGTGTGCGCAAGAGGGCATGGTTTTCATGTCTCTGGGGTAGCAGTCATACGGCACGCCATTTTTCTGGGCGCTTGCAGCAATGAGGCTTCCTATGGCACCGCCGCCAACTATATGTAGTTTACCCATTAGCACCTATTAAACATTCAAAGTAGCTTCTATTTTCTTATGACTATTAGCACCTATTAGGTTAGCACCTATTAGGCCGTTCGCGTTTTCCCCTAGCACACCGGCAAAAAGCGTGCGGGCAGGGAAGGCCATGGATAAGTCCCAGGCGCATTAAGCCCATTGTACCAAGTCTGCACATCGGCTTCGTTTATGACTTCACCTGTATCGAAAGGTGCAGTAACCGATAATTCACCAGAAGACAAAGGTAGGCGCAAATGCCATGCATGAAGATACAGCCTGTCTGATGTCTCACCCCCATAAAGTGTATCACCCAAAATAGGTGCGCCAATGCTTTTAAGCGCCACACGAATTTGATGGGTTTTCCCCGAGTGAGGCTTAACGATAAACCCTCGGGTACCGGGCTTAGCCGCGCTACTGAAAAACTGAGTGATAGCCGGGTTTTCTGTGGTTTTTAGCAAAATCCGCTGGCCGCCTCGACGATTTTTCATATCGCCCATTATCATGCCTTGTTTCTTTTTAGGCTTGTGATCACTTAGCGCCAAGTAGTATTTGCTCACACGTCGTGATGAGAAAAGCTCGCCAATTTCTCCGGCTACAGCTGCATTTTTAGCAAGACACAAGCAGCCCGACGTGCCCGTATCTAAGCGGTGGCATAGATGCAGTTCTGTTACGGCTAACTGCTTTTTTAATCGGGTTACAATGCCGTCTATTTTTTCTGGTTCGCCGTTTTCGGCAATATTTTCTCTAACATCTGCCTCACTGGTGGCATCGTGCATAGCAATGCCAATAGGCTTGTTAACAATAATGAGGTCTGTATTTTCAAAGAGAACGGGGATCGGCTGCACTAGCTATTTTCTAACTCTGAAATGGCTTCTTCATAGTCAAGTTCGTCTACCGCATCGATAATAGCCGAGCGCTTTTCTTGTGGTAGGGCAAGGGCATCTAGCCATTCATCCAGTTTGTCCTGGGCGATAAACTCGCTCGCTTTCAGCGCTGTCATTAACTGTTTTCGCGCTTGCTCAGCTGCTGCTCCATTCGCCGGTGCCGGGGCAGAAGCTGTGACTTCTGGCTCTTTGATCAACGCATCAACCGCAGCAATGGTTTCATCAAGTACTGCGATAAAAGCAGGGTATTGTTCAGCAACGCGTTTGTCGTTTCTAAAGCCGCTTTCTACAGGCTTGCTCGCATTGTGCAAAGCAAAAAGCCCTAGGTTTCCTGTCACGCCTTTTAGTGTGTGAACAAGAGAGTAAGCCTCATTAAAATCACCCTTAGCAACATGCGCCTGCAAGTCAGCATCAAGAGAACGGTATTCGTCCGTAAACTTACCAAGTAAGGTGAACAACAGTTTTTTGTTACCACTTAGCTGTGACATTCCAAAATCAATATCGACTACTGTTGTTGACTGATCCATGCAACTATCCTTTTTATTTCGCAACTTCTATTGGGCTATTTTTATTCCAAATGGAAACCGTTTGTCAGTTCATTCGTACCACTTAGCGAATTCAACTGGCTAAAGCCTATTTTACAAAAGACTATGAAGTGTAAGTGTATTTCAGAAATACACAAATTAATACAATCATAGCAAAGTCGAAGCAAGTAAAGCGCTAAAAAGTCTGGTAGTCTTCGAAAATTCGCTTGCGCTATAGAGATAGCAACCTCTGTTTTCACCCAATAAGCCAAGTACCACTCAGTGAATATAGAGTGAAAAGGCAGAGTGAAGAATGTGTAGTAATTTAAAAGGAATCATCATGTCAGGAAAACTGACCCTACGTACCTTCGTTATGACCATAGGCGTCATTGTAGTAACAGCGTGTCAGCACGTACAGGAAGAGAAGACGAATAACCAACTAAACACAGTAGCTGATTCGTCGAACACCGTGTCTATTCCTTACGAAAAGTACACATTAGAAAACGGACTTACCGTCATTCTCCACGAAGACCATTCTGACCCACTGGTTCATGTTGACGTTACCTATCACGTTGGCTCTGCGCGAGAAGAGGTAGGTAAATCGGGTTTTGCTCACTTTTTTGAGCACATGATGTTTCAAGGCTCAAAACACGTTGCCGATGAGCAGCATTTTAAGGTTATTACGGAATCGGGCGGTAACTTAAACGGCACAACCAATACCGATCGCACAAACTATTTTGAAACCGTACCGGCTAACCAATTGGAGAAAGTCCTTTGGCTAGAATCTGACAGAATGGGCTATCTGTTAGAAGCCGTAGACCAAACTAAGTTTGAAAACCAAAGAGAAACGGTTAAAAACGAGCGTGCGCAGCGTGTGGACAATCAGCCGTATGGATTGCGTTTCGAGCTTAATGGTGAAGCGCTATATCCTGAAGGGCATCCATACTCGTGGATGACTATCGGCTATGTAGAAGATTTAGACCGGGTTGACGTCAATGACCTAAAAGCCTTTTTTAAGCGCTGGTATGGCCCGAACAATGCGGTCCTAACTATTGGTGGCGATATCGACGTAACCAAAACCAAAGCGTGGGTGAACAAGTACTTTGGGGAAATCCCATCAGGACCTAAAGTAGAAGAGCCTGAGCCTCAGCCAGTAACGCTAGACGAAACCCGTTATGTAACGTTAGAAGATAAAGTTCATCTTCCGCTTCTGCAAATAACTTATCCTACAGTGTATGGTCGCCATGAAGACGAAGCGCCACTGGACGTATTGGCCGATATTTTAGGCGGTGGAAAAACCTCACTGTTTTACAAAAACCTAGTGAAAGAAGGCATGGCGGTGCAAGCCGTGGTGTCTCACCCTTGCCGCGAACTTGCCTGTGAATTCCAGCTACTCGCTCTGGCTAACCCTGCAAAAATTACCTCACTTTCTACTCTCCAGAACGTACTGAATGAAACCCTAAAAGAGTTTGAGACACGTGGTGTAACGGCAGATGATTTAGCGCGTACAAAAGGACAAATTGAAGCGCGTACGGTATTTGGCTTACAAAGTGTGTCTGGCAAAGTGTCAGCCCTCGCCGCTAACGAAACCTTTTACCAAACGCCAGATTTGATTGCCGAAGATATTGCGCGCTATAACGCCGTAACTGCTGAAGACGTTATGCGTGTTTACAATAAATACATTAAAGACGCCAATAGCGTTGTATTAAGCGTGGTGCCCAAAGGGCAGGTTCAGCTCGCTGCGGCTGAGCAGACCTTTGAACGTCCGGTGAGAAATATTGAAATCGATACGGTAGAAGTGTCTGAAAATGAAGCTGTTACCAGTGCCCTATCTACCAATACCGCCCCTAGCTTTGATAGAAGCGTAATGCCGAAAGCCGGTGAGGCACCGGTTGTGGAAGTTCCTGATTATTGGGAATCTGAACTTGCTAACGGCATTGAAATACTTGGCGTAACCAGCACCGAAACGCCAACGGTAACGCTTACATTAGGTATGGATGGCGGCATGTTGCTAGACCCTGAAGGTAAAGCGGGTACGGCCTACTTAACCGCGTTACTTATGAATGAAACTACAAAGCATTACAGCAATGAAGAATTAGCTAGCGAACTTGCAAAACTGGGTAGCGCTATCCGATTTAGTACTGCAGGTAGATACTCACAGGTTTACGTGTCTACTTTAACCAAGCATTTAGATGAAACCTTAGCGCTATTAAAAGAAAAGCTGTTCAACCCTGCGTTCACTCAAGAAGATTTTGACCGCATGAAAGAGCGTGTTGTACAAGGCTTGCAGCAACAAGCGAAAACGCCGTCTAGCTTAGCCCGCCGCGCGCGTGACCTCGTTTTGTTTGGTGAAGAGAACCGTGTCAGCCTGCCGGATGAAGGCACGCTGCAAACTGTGCAGAATATCACGTTGGAAGATGTTAAAACGTTCTATGCCAATTACTATTCGCCAGATAAAGCGAGTATCGTCGTTGTTGGTAACTTACCGAAAAAAGACATGGTGAATACACTAGACTTTATTGGTCAGTGGAAGGGGAATTCCTATGAATTTGCTGATTACAGCGATTTTCCCAAGTACGAAGAAAACCAAATCTTCCTAGTGGATAGCCCAGAAGCGGTTCAGTCGGTAGTATTTATTGTTGATAGAAGCTTACCTTTTGATGCGACAGGCGATCACTTTAAGTCTCGCCTTATGAACTTCCCATTAGGGGGAGCATTTAATAGCCGCATAAATCTGAACCTTCGAGAAGATAAAGGCTTCACCTATGGAGCAAATAGTGGTTTCGTTGGTGGCAAAACCCTTGGCTGGTTTGAAGCAAGTACCGACCTCACTGCTGCTAACACAGGTGAAGGTATCGCTGAAATTTTAAAAGAGATTAATCGCTACCGCACTGAAGGTGTAACCGAGGAAGAAATTGCGTTCATGCGCAATGCCTTTACGTTAAGCGACGCACTTGAATTTGAAACACCTACCAGTAAAGCGCGCTTTTTAAGGCAATTGCTTAGCTATGGTCTTGATAAAGGCTATCGTGAAGAGCAGCTTGCTATTATCAACAATATTGATAAGAAAACGATGGATACCTTGGCAAAGCAATATTTGAATCTTGATAAGATGCAAATTATTGTAGTAGGCGATAAAGCTAAAATTTTGCCTCAGTTAAACGCGCTATCGATGCCAATTATCGAGTTATCAGTAGAGAGTAATACCCGAGAAACGTTAAACTGATAGATTGATTTTTGTTGAATTTACATTATTGCCCCCCATAACAGGGGGCTATATTGACATAACGGACCACCATTTTGACTGTAGACTCATCCCGTTTTGAAGCGCGCATTGCTGCGCTTAAGTCACCCGAATTTCTCGCTGCGCTAAAAGACATCAAGCGCGGCGTTGAGCGCGAAGCCCTTCGTATAAACCCGAACGGTACGTTGGCACAAACACCCCATCCTAAACCGCTGGGATCTGCGCTAACCCATGATTCAATCACCACAGACTTTTCTGAATCGTTGCTTGAATTCATTACGCCGCCAGAAAACAGTGCTGCCAAAACGATTTCTCAGTTAAAAGATATCCATAAATTCGTTATTGATAATATTGGTGAAGAGCAAATATGGCCGCTAAGTATGCCATGCTTTATAGATGATGAAGCGCACATTCCCATCGCCTATTTTGGTGAGTCAAATGTGGGCAAGATGAAGCGTGTATATCGCATTGGTCTGAAAAACCGCTACGGCAGTATGATGCAGGCAATTGCCGGCGTGCATTTCAACTTTTCTCTTCCCGAAACGTTTTGGAAGCTATGGGCTGAACTGAACGGAAAAGAACATTCTCAAGAGCAGACTTCAGCCGATTATTTTGGGCTTATCCGCAACTACCGCAGGTTGTGTTGGCTTATTCCTTATTTGTACGGTGCATCCCCTGCATTATGTGGATCGTTTTTAAAAGGAAAGCAGCATGCGTTACCTTTTAAAAAGGTAGGTAAGGGCACGGTATACATGCCATACGCGACATCACTTCGCATGAGTGATTTAGGCTACACAAGTGCAGAGCAATCGTCGCTTAAGATTTGTTACAACAAGCTAGACAACTATGTCACCTTGCTGCGCGATGCGATGAATACGCCGTCATCCCGGTTCAGCCAGTTTGCTGCAGGCGAAGAGGGCAATTATCAACAGTTAAGTCGCAACATCATTCAAATTGAAAATGAACTGTACTCGCCTATACGCCCTAAGCAGCCTACTCAGTCAATGGAAAAGCCAACAGACGCTTTGGTTAGACGCGGTATCAGCTACATTGAAGTGCGCGCTCTAGATGTAAATCCATTTTCGGCAATTGGTATTTCACAGACGCAATTCGATTTCTTAGATGTTTTCTTAGTGGCGTGCTTACTAATGCCAAGTGCAGAACTTGACGAAGCGCAGCTTAAAGAAGCTAAAGAGAATATGAATAAAGTGGTGTTAGAAGGGCGAAACCCTGATTTGCTCCTGCAAAATGGCGGAGAAAATATTTCACTACCCAAATGGTGTGCCTCTCTGTTTAAGTCCTTCGAGCAAGCGGCCGAATTACTCGATTTAGCCAATGATACGTCCCGTTATACACAAGCGGTGAACGTCGAGGCTGAAAAAGTGGCGGATCCGGCGCTAACACCGTCAGGTAAACTACTTGCTACTTTGCTAGAAAGCGACAAAGATAATGGCGTGTTGGGCTTAGAACTGGCACAAGCTTATCAAGCTGAGATGAAGTCTTTTGAATACACGGATACGGATGCTGCTGGTTTTGCTGCCCAAGCTGACGTGTCGTTTGCTGCTCAAAAAGAAATAGAAGCTGCTGATGTGAAAGACTTTGATACATTTATTCGTGATTATTTCGCTGAGGCCCCAGCAAAAAAAAATGCCTGACATAGGTCAGGCATCGAAGGGTTCCAGGGAAACACACATTTTACTAGAACATTAGTTAAGACAAGCTATGAACCAAAAGTTCAAAAAATTGGTTGTTTTTTTATCAACTCTCATCGTTCTTTTTCCGCTGTTTATCGCTGGGTGTGCAACTACGCCTCCTAAAGACATCAGTAATTTGTGCGAAATATTCTACGAAAAGGACGATTGGTATGATGCAGCAGCTGATGCCCGCGATAAATGGGGTGTGCCTATACATGTTCCAATGGCCATGATGTATCAAGAAAGTTCCTTCCGCCACGATGCGCTTCCACCGCGTGATTACGTTTTCTTCGGGCTTATCCCTTGGGGGCGTGTTAGTTCGGCTTATGGCTATTCACAAGCGAAAACACCTACCTGGTCTGACTATATGAGAGAAACAGATAACAGTGGTGCGGATCGTGATGATTTCGAGGACGCTATCGACTTTATGGGATGGTTTATTTACAAGTCGCAAAAAGTGAACGGTATTTCTAAATGGGACGCCTACGCGCAATACCTTAACTATCACGAAGGATGGGGCGGGTACAAACGCAGAAGCTATGATAGAAAGCCGTGGCTGAAGAAAGTGGCGTCAAAAGTTAAAGCGCGCTCGCTGCGCTATGCTACGCAACTTAAAACCTGCGAGGAAGATCTTCAAAAAGGTTGGTTTATGAAGCTGTTTAGCTAAATTAAAGAAGCGAGAAAAAGCGACGTGATAGTCGCTTTTTTTATGCGTCTATGAACGTTGATTAAGATAAGTAGAAAAATATATTGAAGAAAAAAATTGAGGGATAGACGGGCGTCTATCCCTCAGCGACGCTAAGCCAAGACCGTTTTTTACCCAACGTCGAACAGGCATTTACAAGATAGTGTAAATGAGAATGATTTGCAATACCTTTTTGTGAATTAATTTTATCCCTCAATATGCAACAAATTTATCTGGCCCTAATCTTGTTCTATACTTTTCAAGTGGAGGAACGTATGGATATAGACAAGTTTAGTGCGCATGGAGAGGTCCACGCTCATTTTCAAGCAGAGCAAAATATTCTACATATAGACTTAGTAGGTCCGTTTAATCTTGAGTTCATGCAAAAGTATGAGCGTGTGGTTGGCGCACAAAGAAAGAATATTGATACACCGTGTTGGGGAAGCTTAGTAAATGTGCATGGTCTAGCACTTGCGCCCATGGAGGCTACTAACGCTGGGCAAGAAATTGTTAGTAAAGCCGTAGCATTGGGACTAATCGCCACGGCAGTGGTGCTTCATGAACCAGAAGGTGTGGCAATGCAAAAGAAGTTTTGGTCTCGTGTTTATGAATCTTCAACACTAGCATTCGAATACTTTGACGACACTGCTCAGGCAACACTGTGGTTGAGTGAAAAAGTACTTGCTTGTCTGCAGGCCCACAATGTTAATCAGTTCAATAATGCCAGACGATAGCCATAACAGTCCTAACTAGGCGAATTCGCCCTGTCAAAACTGATCTTTGCTCAGTGCTCCACTCTACCAATTGAATGAAGGCATAACAGGAGGTAGCCATGGTAGGTAGTCAGCATCAATACCGTTTTTTCAACGTCAACAATGTTCTATTTGATATACCAAGCAATGTATACGACGATAGCGTTGTCGACGGATGGTTTAGGAATATCGCAAGAGAGGGTCAGAAACTTGATAAGTGGGTAATTCTATCTATTCCCGACAAAAGTTTAACGATTACACATACTGCCGCATCTCAACTTTGCTCACGGCTTCCCTTTCTGAGAACGTATGGGTGTTTGGGTTTTCTTTTGCTTGCGAACCATGTAAACGCCAAAATTTTTCAACACAGTCTTCGAGCAACACCTCCCAATTTTGATATACAAGTTAGTGAGTCGATGGAGCAGCTGTGCCGTAATGCGGAGGCCTTGCTTGGTTATGAGGGAAACTTGAACATATTCAATCGTTACAACTAAGTATGGCAAAGCCCCAATTGTGATGGCGCGACAAATATGCGGATTGGTATTAACTGTATGTTGACCTGGATCAAATAATTAGGCCGACAGCTAACGACTAGAAATCGAATTTGATCTGGATCACATCCTCTATCTAACGCCTCTTCTACTATTTACTTAGTTGAAGAGGAGATTACTTATGTTGTGGACTATGATGAAAGACCCCGTAGTATGGGGCTCACTACTCGGTATAGGCATTATTGTAGCGATGATGATGTATTACACTTATTTGTTTATGCACAACAGTGCAGATGAAGACAAATAAGTCACCATGTATGGCTGTCCAGGCGCAAATTAACGCTTGTTGTTTTGAAGCGGTATGTCGATGAGTACCAATAGTGCTGCTTGTCCACCGTATTCGAGGGGCGCTTGATGAAATGCACGTACGTGTGGGTGCTGAACTAAGTAATGGGGCAGGGCGGCTTTTAGCACGCCCTGACCAAAACCATGCATTACACACACGCAATCTATCAGTTCTTTTCTCGCCGTGTGAATAAGTGCGGCAAGCTCGGCTTTTGCCATCTCTCGGGTAAGGCCATGTAAATCTAAAGTCATTTCTGGCGAGTAGTCGCCGCGGCGCAGCTGCTTCAAAATATGCGTAGACTCACCTTCTTGGCAAAAGCGCATGGGCCCTTCTTGCGGCAACGCTGCCTGGTACATATCAGAAAAGTCGAAGCTTGCCGCTAATTGCTTACTGTGTTTTAGATGTTTACCTTTTACCTGCTGTGACTTCTTAAATAACTCAACTTGCTTATCAGGCTCAACTTTATCTTGTGATAAAGGCGTCACCCCCTGCATTGCATCGGCAAATGAAAAGGTCTCTTCCTCGGTATTCGTAGACATATTTCCATTACGGGCGCCTTCCTGTCTCGCCTGACTTTTATGGCGATGAGGTTCAGAAAGTTGCTTCTTCAATGCTTTGAGTTCTTTTTTAAAGGTTTTCATCAACGATAGCTTGGGTAAATACACTCGAGTTTAACGATTCAAAACGCCTAAATTATAACGAATAGAAAGATTCGGTACGTAGTTAATTATGTGAATCGGTATGAAGTTTGGGTATGATACCAGCTTTGAAATTTTTGATGTACCCAAACGCCATGACCGATAAGTTTTACCTCGAAGAAGCCATTGAAGATCTGCATACCCTGTTAGATATGACACGATGGGCAACCAGCCGTTTTAACGATGCGGCTTTGTATTTTGGTCATGGTACTGACAATGCATGGGATGAAGCGACAAGCCTAGTTATGCAAGCCTTACATTTGCCTCATCCTATATTGGAACAAGTTGGAGACAGCGTAATGATGTCTCGCTTAACGAAAAGCGAGCGAGAGAAAATTGCAGAGCTTGTTTTAAAGCGCGTGCAAACTCGCATGCCATTACCTTATATCACAAACGAAGCCTGGTTCTGCGGTATGCCGTTCTACGTAGACGAGCGAGTGCTCATTCCTCGCTCTCCATTTGCTGAACTTATTCAAAAAGAGTTTGCGCCATTTGTAGAATCTACGCCTAACAGTATTCTTGATATGTGCACGGGCGGTGCGTGTATTGCTATTGCGCTTGCTCATGCATACCCAGAGGCGCAGGTAGATGCCGTTGATATCAGCACAGATGCATTGGAAGTGGCCGATATCAATATTCAGGAGCATGGTCTTAGTCACCGTGTTTATCCCATCCAGTCTGACCTGTTTTCAAGTTTAGAAGGGCAGAAATACGACCTTATCGTGTCTAATCCGCCTTATGTTGACGCAGAGGACATGGCTGACTTGCCTGAAGAGTATCACCACGAGCCTGAGCTTGCCCTTGCCGCAGGTGAAGACGGTCTGGAACTGGTTGATATCATGCTTAAAGAGGCGCCAACTTACCTTAATGACGGTGGCTGGTTATTCGTTGAAGTTGGAAATAGCGAAGTGCACATGAGCGAAAGGTTTCCCGGGTTAGAAGTGATTTGGCTTGAATTCGATAACGGTGGTTCAGGTATTTTCGCCGTGCGCAAAGACACACTAGTACAGTATTTTAGTAGTAAGGATTAATAGTTAATTATGTCAGGTAACAGCTTCGGAAAACTTTTCACTGTAACCACGTTTGGTGAAAGCCACGGCATTGCAATTGGCGGTGTAGTAGACGGTTGCCCTCCAGGACTTGAGATCACTGAAGAAGATCTTCAGGTCGATTTAGACAGACGTAAGCCCGGCACCTCTCGTTATACTACGGCGCGAAGAGAAGACGATGAAGTACAAATTTTATCTGGCGTATTTGAAGGTAAAACTACTGGCACCAGTATTGGTTTATTGATTAAAAATAAAGATCAGCGAAGCCAAGATTACGGCAATATCAAGGACCGCTTTCGTCCGGGCCACGCTGACTATACCTACGATCAAAAGTACGGAAGCCGTGACTACCGCGGTGGTGGTCGCTCGTCTGCACGTGAAACGGCTATTCGCGTAGCCGCAGGTGGTATTGCGAAAAAGTACCTTAAAGAAGTGCACGGTATTGAGGTATTAGGCTATTTGTCTCAGCTTGGGCCGGTGACAGTAGATAAGGTTGATCACAGCGTAACCAATACTAACCCGTTTTTCTGTCCTGATGAGTCTAAACTAGACGCGCTGGACGAGTACATGCGAGACCTTAAAAAGTCAGGCGACAGCATTGGCGCGAAAGTATCGGTTGTTGCGAAGAATGTGCCTGTAGGCCTAGGCGAGCCTGTTTTCGATAGGCTAGATGCTGAAATCGCCCACGCCATGATGGGAATTAACGCCGTGAAAGGCGTGGAAATTGGTGATGGTTTTGATGTTATTAATCAAAAAGGCAGTGAACACCGCGATACGCTTACTCCTGAAGGATTCACATCTAATCATGCAGGTGGCGTGCTAGGCGGCATCTCTACCGGTCAGGATATTGAAGTACACATGGCGCTTAAGCCGACCTCAAGTATTTCGGTTCCCGGTAAAACTATCAATAAAGACAATGAAGAAATCGATATCGTCACCAAAGGTCGTCACGACCCGTGTGTGGGTATCCGTGCTGTACCTATTGCTGAAGCCATGCTGGCACTGGTATTGATGGATCATCTGCTACGCCACCGCGCGCAAAATGCCGGTGTGCAGTCGACCACGAAACCAATTGCGGGTCAGGCATAGCAGTTTTTTAAATCGCAAGACCGCAATGCCAAGACTGCGACGTTAACGCGGATTAAAGATACACGCAGCATGAGCGCATGTTGCGCTAATTAATTTTATCATTCGCCACTGCCGGTTCTGCGCTAGTGGCGTTTTTGCATATGGAGATGTGAATTGTCACCAAATGGCCTAAACGATGCCAACAATACTGCGGCGAGCCCAGCAAGCAGCAAAACCGGCCTCTTTATTCTTGCTATCACCTACTGGCTTTACTTCGGTCAGCTTGGCGTGCTTGTGCCTTATTTAGGTATCTTCCTTGATGGGCGGGGATTTTCCTCTGCCGAAATCGGTGAACTTTTTGCTGTTATAACGCTAGCGCGTATTTTAGGGCCAGGCCTGTGGGCTGGCGTGGCCGATAAAACGGGTAATGCCATTGGCGTAATGCGTTTAGGCTGCTTGCTCACCGTACTAACTTTCAGTTCGGTGTTTTACTTCACCAGTTTTTGGGGGCTTACGTTGGCTTTCGGGTTGATGATGATGTTCTGGACAGCGGTGTTGCCTCAACTTGAAGTTATCACGATGAACACGGTGGCGAAAACCAATGCCACGTATGGGCAGGTAAGGCTATGGGGGAGCGTTGGCTTTATTTGTTTGACGGTAGGTGTGGGTAAAGCCCTAGATATTTTTTCTACCGATACGCCAGTGCACGCCAGTATTGGCGTACTCGCGTTACTGTTCATCAGTACCTTGTTCATACGTGCGCCCAAAGAAGCTGCACCTGAAACGTCTACGGCGGGAAGTATTTGGAAATACGCCAAACAAAAACCTTTCGCCATCTTTATATTCGCTTCAGCGTGCTTGCAAATTAGCTTTGGTGCGTATTACGGATTTTTCGCACTTTACATGCGCGACCTTGATTACAGCGGCCAACAAACTGGCATCTTTATCGCGCTTGGGGTACTCGCCGAGGTGGGGATATTTCTTATTGCCCGCCGTCTGATTAGCAAGTTTGGCGTGTGGAATTTATTGTTTGTGAGCATCGCACTGACAGGGCTTCGCTGGTATGTCATGGCGGCATTCGCTGATACCTTTATGGTGATTGTGTTGAGTCAGCTTATTCATGCGTTAAGCTTTGGTTTAACGCATGCAGTATCGGTGCATTTTATCCACCAGTTCCTGCCGAAGGCGTATCAAAGCCGAGGGCAAGCGGTATACATCAGTATAGCGTTTGGATTAGGTGGCGCATTTGGAAACTACATGGCAGGGCAGCAGTGGCAGCAAGGCACTAACGCCTATGAGACGTTCGTTACCGCAGCCGTTTTTGCAGCAATAGGCGCACTGTCATTGTTACTGTGTTCCAGAAAAGAAATGGAAAGTGCAAAGGCAGCTTAAAATCTTGTTCTGAGGGCTGACCGCAGGCTTATGCCTGCGGTGCACGTTTACACTCTGATATCACGTCAATACCATCATCACCATTGTCTTGCTCTAAACGTACATCAAATTTCCACAGCCTGTGCAGGTGGCGCATAACTTCATCTTTTGAATCACCTAGCGGAATTCCTCGCTGAGGAATATAGCGAAGAGTAAGCGAACGGTCGCCTCTCACATCAACGTTATGTACCTGAATGTTGGGTTCTAAATTACTCAAATTGTATTGAGCAGACAGCTTCTCTTTAATAATTTGATAACCCATTTCGTCATGAATAGCGCTCACCGCAATAAAGGGCTTGGTGGTGTCATCTTCAAGGGCGAATAACTTAAAGTCGCGAATAACTTTAGGCGATAAAAACTGACTGATAAAACTTTCGTCTTTAAAATTTTCCATGGCGAAATGCACGGTCTCAAGCCAGTCTTTTCCCGCAATACTTGGAAGATATTTATAGTCTTCTTCAGTGGGAGACTGACACACCCGTTTAATATCCATGAACATGGAAAAGCCTAACGCATACGGATTGATGCCAGAGTAATAAGGGCTGTTGTACTCTGGCTGCATAACGACGCTTGAATGACTGTGCAAAAACTCCATCATGAAGCGGTCGCTGACCAAACCCTCGTCATACATCTCATTTAGAATGTGATAGTGCCAAAAACAGGCCCATCCTTCATTCATTACTTGGGTTTGTTTTTGCGGATAAAAATACTGCGAAACTTTCCGTACAATACGCACAATTTCACGTTGCCAAGGTTCAAGTAAAGGTGCGTTTTTTTCAATAAAATAAAGCAGGTTTTCTTGCGGTTCTTGTGGAAAACGAATTTTTTCTTTGTGTTTGCTATGCGGGCTATTTGGCAGGGTGCGCCAAAGCTCGTTCACTTGCGATTGCAGGTAGGCCTCGCGCTCTTCTTGTCTGTTTTTCTCTTCTTGTAACGAAATTTTCTGCGGGCGTTTGTATCGGTCAACGCCGTAATTCATTAGCGCGTGGCACGAGTCGAGCATATTTTCGACTTCATCAAATCCATATTTTTGTTCGCATTTAGCAATGTAGTTTTTAGCAAAGACCAGGTAGTCGATGATAGAGCTGGCATCGGTCCAGGTTTTAAATAAGTAGTTGCCTTTGAAGAATGAGTTGTGACCGTAGCACGCATGAGCCATAACGAGCGCTTGCATGGTAATGGTGTTCTCTTCCATTAAATACGCAATGCAGGGGTCAGAGTTAATGACGATTTCGTAAGCCAGCCCCATTTGTCCACGACGGTATTGTTGCTCAGTTTGAATAAACTTTTTGCCAAAGCTCCAGTGCGTGTAGTTAAGCGGCATGCCGATGCTGGCGTAAGCATCCATCATCTGCTCTGCGGTGATCACCTCAATTTGATTGGGATAGGTGTCTAACTTAAATTTTTTGGCGATGCGATCGATATGTTGCTCATACTCTTCGATAAGTGGAAACGTCCAGTCGGGCCCATCGCTTAATAAGTGGCGTTTTGATGTTTCAGGCTTGCTGTTTTCTTTTGCCATAGCGTCGGTTGTCATATTAGGCTCCTTGCTGCGCATCTTGTTCAGAGCGTTTGAATAGCTCTCTGAACACAGGATAGATGTCGGCCTGTGTTTGTATGTGCTTACATACAAAGTTGTCGTGAGTGGCGGCCACTTTCTCGTATTCTCGCCACAAACTTTGGTGCTGCCTCTCGGTTATTTCAATATAGGCATAGTAACGGGTTGCGGGTAGCAGTTTAGCGGTAAGCAAGTCACGACACTGCGGCGAGTCATCAGCCCAATTATCGCCATCTGACGCTTGTGCTGCATAGATATTCCAATTTCCATCGCTGTAGCGCTCGCGAACGACTTCATCCATTAGCTTCAATGCACTTGAAACAATAGTGCCGCCGGTTTCTTGAGAGTAGAAAAACTCGTGCTCGTCTACTTCTTTCGCTTGCGTGTGATGACGAATGTACACCACGTCTACGTTTTCGTAGGTTCGCGTCAAAAAGAGATACAGCAAGATATAAAACCGTTTAGCCATATCTTTGGTGGCTTGGTCCATAGAGCCAGATACATCCATTAAACAAAACATTACGGCTTTGCTTGAGGGAAGCGGGCGTTTGTCATAGTTCTTAAAGCGCAAATCGAAAGTATCAATAAAAGGCACTCGGGCTATTTTGGCTTTAAGTGCTTCAATTTCTTCTTTTAATGCATTTATGGCTAACGTATTGTCGTGCTTGTCTTCTACAAGCAGGGCAAGTTTTTCTTCAAGCTCTCTTAGTTTCTTTCTATCACTTCCGCTTAAGGCAATACGCCTTGCCACAGAGCCTTTAAGCGAGCGAACGATATCTAAATTACTTGGCACGCCATCGGTCTGATAACCTGCGCGATAGGTTTCGTATTGGGTGACTTTATCAAATTGATTTTTCTTTAAGTTGGGAAGCGCTAAATCTTCAAAAAGTAGGTCTAAATATTCGTCTTTGGATATAGAAAATACGAACTCATCTTGGCCTTCGCCTTCATTGCTAGCGTCGCCTTCGCCTGCGCCCTTGCCACCGCCGCCTGGCGGCCTATCAATTTTATCACCCGCTGTGAATTGGTCGTTGCCGGGGTGGACAATATCTCTACTGCCGCCGCGGCCGGTATGAAAAATAGGTTCAGAGATATCTCTGGCTGGAATGCTAATTTGCTCGCCAGAATCTAAATCGGTAACAGAACGTTTACCCACTGCATCAGAAACAGCGCGCTTTATCTGCTGTTTGTAACGCTTTATAAAGCGCTGGCGGTTTACCGTACTCTTACCTTTGCTGTTTAACCTTCGGTCAATAAAATGCGCCATACACACCTGCTTGTCTTGTTGTGAACTACAAATACCCGTGCTGAAGCACGCATTACACGCGCTTCAGCACCACATGCGTTTAGCGCTAAGACGCTTTACGTACGCGCAGGTACCATTCACACAGCAACCGAACTTGTTTTTGCGTATATCCCTTCTCGGTCATACGATTTACAAAGTCGTCGTGTTTTTTCTGCTCCTCTGCAGAGCCTTTGGTGTTGAAAGAAATAACCGGCAGTAAGTCTTCCGTGTTAGAAAACATTTTCTTCTCAATCACGGTGCGAAGTTTCTCGTAACTGGTCCATGCTGGGTTTTTGCCGCCGTTATTTGCACGGGCTCTCAAAACAAAGTTAACGATTTCGTTACGGAAGTCTTTCGGATTACTTATTCCTGCAGGCTTCTCTGTTTTTTCTAACTCAGCATTCAGTGACGCTCTGTCGAACAGCTGTCCGGTTTCTGGGTCGCGATACTCTTGGTCTTGGATCCAGAAATCAGCATAGGTTACATAGCGGTCAAACAGGTTTTGCCCATATTCAGAATACGATTCTAAGTAAGCCGTTTGAATCTCTTTACCAATGAATTCCACGTAGCGAGGAATGAGGTAGCCTTTCAAAAACTCCAAATACTTATCAGCGGTTTCTTGAGGGAACTGCTCCCGTTCAATTTGACGCTCTAGTACATAAAACAAATGGACTGGGTTTGCTGCCACTTCTTGGTGATCGAAGTTAAAAACCCGAGAGAGGATCTTAAATGCAAAGCGGGTGGATAACCCTTCCATGCCTTCATCGACACCGGCGTAGTCGCGATATTCTTGATAAGACTTGGCTTTCGGATCGGTGTCTTTCAGGCTCTCGCCATCATACACGCGCATTTTAGAAAATAGACTGGAGTTCTCTGGCTCTTTCAAGCGCGATAACACCGTAAACTGCGCTAAACACTCTAGTGTGTCTGGCGCACAGGGCGCGCCGTTAAGCTCGCTGCTGTCTAGTAACTTTTTGTAGATCTTAATTTCTTCACGTACTCGCAAACAGTACGGTACTTTTACTATATAGACACGGTCTAGGAAGGCTTCGTTATTCTTATTGTTTCTAAACGATTGCCACTCAGACTCATTTGAGTGCGCAAGTATAAGCCCATCGAAGGGAAGGGCAGAGAAGCCCTCTGTTGGGTTGTAGTTACCCTCTTGAGTTGCGGTTAATAGTGGATGCAGCACCTTAATCGGTGCTTTGAACATCTCCACAAATTCCATTAAGCCTTGATTGGCCTTACATAGTGAACCTGAATAACTGTAAGCATCAGGGTCGTTTTGTGCATATTGTTCTAAGCGGCGAATATCAACTTTACCCACCAAAGATGAAATATCTTGGTTGTTTTCGTCACCGGGTTCGGTTTTAGCGATACCCACCTGGTCGAGCACTGATGGATAAACGCGAACCACCTTGAACTGGGTAATATCGCCATTGAATTCATGCAGGCGTTTGCGTGCCCACGGCGACATAATGGTTTTTAAGTAGCGCTTAGGAATGCCGTACTCTTTTTGTAAAATGTCGCCATCTTCTTTGACATCAAACAGACAGAATGGATGGTCGTTAACAGGCGAGCCTTTCAGCATGTAAATAGGTACGTGTTGCATCAGTTCTTTAAGTCTCTCTGCCAGAGACGATTTACCGCCACCCACTGGGCCGAGCAAATAGAGAATTTGTTTCTTCTCTTCAAGACCTTGTGCGGCGTGTTTAAGGTAAGAAACGATTTGTTCTATGGCTTCTTCCATGCCATAGAATTCTGAAAAAGCTGGATAACGAGAAATAACGCGGTTTGAGAAAATGCGGCTAAGTGCCGGGTCGTTGGCAGTGTCGATTAATTCAGGCTCACCAATAGCTTGTAGCAAACGTTCTGCTGCATTTGCATAAGCGGTTTGATCCTCTTTACAAATTTCAAGGAACTCCCCAATGGTGAACTCTTCCTGTTTTCGCTCTTCATAGCGACTTTGATAGTGTTCAAAAATACCCATGAATACCCCTTAAATACGGAACCCCGTAATTTCAGCTTAGTAGGTATTTGGGAAAACGATAGTAATTATTGTGTATAGTTTTTAATCTTTTCGTCTAATGAAAAATGCAACTTTAATAAGAATTTAGTGTCACTTAATGAACAATAGTGCATAAAAAAAGCCCCGCTTGGAAGCGGGGCTTTTTATAACTGATACTTTACGCTGTTAAGAGCGCAAGGCGCTTAACGCTTCAGTCTTTGGCTTATGCAAAGTTGCTGCTTGCGAATTCCCAGTTAACCAGCGCCCAGAAATTTTCTAGGTACTTAGGACGCGCATTGCGGTAGTCGATGTAGTAAGCGTGTTCCCAAAGGTCAACAGTAAGCACTGGCGTAAGGTCGTCGCCAGAAATAGGCGTTTGCGCGTTGCTTGTGTTAACGATATCTAGGCTGCCGTCTGCAGTTTTAACTAACCACGTCCAGCTTGAACCGAAGTTGTTAACCGCTTTATCGTTAAATGCTGCTTGGAAGTCTGCAAATGAGCCCCATTTCGCGTTGATAGCTTCTGCTAGCGCGCCTGTTGGCTCACCGCCGCCATTCGGGCTTAGACAGTGCCAGTAGAACGTGTGGTTCCATACCTGCGCTGCGTTATTGAAAACACCGCCGTCAGAAGATTTGATGATTTCTTCTAGGCTTTTGTTTTCCATGTCAGTACCTTCAACTAGGCCGTTAAGCTTAGTTACATAAGTAGCGTGGTGCTTGCCATAGTGGTACTCAAGCGTTTCAGCAGAAATATGCGGTTCTAGTGCATTTTGTTCGTATGGTAATGCTGGTAATTCAAAAGCCATGACGGTCTCCATGTTGGTTTAGTATTGTAGTCTAAAGCCCACTTATCTTCGCCTGTTCAATAAGTGCATATTAATTCTATGTTCAATATACTGCTTTAGACGCTAAAGCATATCCCAAATGTGGGGATAAAGTCCTATAACTCAATGACAAAAATGTGAATTTTTTTTCAAAAGTTAAAATGTGACACTAATTTGTATTGCAATGTATGGGTAGATAACGATCCAGAGGTTGAAAAGATCAATTCAGCTATGGGTAATTAAACATAAAATTATGATACCCTTTCCCTTGATAAATCATTCATGCATTCCCATCTAACTGGGAATACACTTTTGTGCTCAGAGGAATCAAATGGATAATACTGAAAATCAATCAACGCTAGATAGAATCAAGCAGCAAATCGAAGAAAACCCAATTTTGTTGTATATGAAGGGTTCTCCTAAACTACCTAGCTGTGGCTTTTCTTCACAAGCATCGCAAGCGTTGATGTCATGTGGCGAACCATTTGCTTATGTAGATATTCTTCAAAACCCAGACATCCGCGCAGAACTACCAAAATATGCAAACTGGCCGACATTCCCGCAACTATGGGTTGAAGGTGAGCTTGTAGGCGGTTGCGATATCATTATTGAAATGTTCCAACAAAACGAGCTTCAACCGCTTATTAAAGAAACGGCTGCAAAGTACAAAGAAGCAGAGTAAATCTTGTTTCCATGTACAAATCTTTAGGTTTGTAAAAAACGATTTAAAAGCCGGCTTATAGTCGGCTTTTTTTATTAAAACCCGCCAAAAATCCCGCACTTTTATTCCCGTAAAAATTATATAGACAGGTCAGAAATTAAAATCCTCTACGGAGTGAAAAAATATTTTTATTTTGTCGAAAAAGGTTTGTTTTTTAATATCTTGCGTTCTATAAAAAACACCATCTGACCGCAAATGAGTCAGTGTTGAAGGTAAAAAATAACAACTACTCTGAGCATTTTTTTAATGTGTTTAAAACGCTGAAGGTGTCTTAGAGAAACTCCGGGAAACCACCATGAATACAACCTTGTCTTTATTGACCAAAAACGTGCGTGGCGTATTAGCCGCATCAGCTGCGTTTTCAGTAATGGCCGCTGCACCTGTTTATGCGCAAGAAGCTGAAGAGAGTGCTAAGGCCGAAGATTTTGAACAAATTGCGGTAGTTGGTTCACGTGCAGCGCCTCGCTCGGTCGCTGACTCAGCGGTGCCAATTGATATTATTTCTGACGAAGAGTTTAAGCAGCAGGGTGCCACTGATATGGTATCTATGATGCAGACTGTTGTTCCGTCTTTTAACGTAAACGACCAGCCGATCAACGATGCTTCAACGCTTGTTCGTCCTGCTAACCTTCGCGGTATGGCATCAGACCACACGCTTGTGCTTGTAAATGGTAAGCGTCGTCACCGTTCTGCGGTTATCACTTTCCTTGGTGGTGGTCTTTCTGACGGTGCACAAGGTCCTGATATTTCTGTTATCCCAGCAGCGGCATTAAAGCAAGTGGAAGTACTTCGTGATGGTGCAGCAGCACAATACGGTTCTGATGCAATTGCGGGTGTAATTAACTTCGTACTTAACGATGCATCAGAAGGCGGTTCGTTTGAAGCCCGTTACGGCTCTTTCTACGAAGGCGACGGCGACATGATTCAGATGTCGGGTAACGTAGGTCTTCCTCTATCTGACAAAGGCTTTATTAACCTTTCAGCTGAATACCGTACTGCAGACGACACATCTCGAAGTGTACAGCGTGCCGACGCTGCTGCATTGATAGCGGCTGGGAACACTTTTGTAGCAGATCCTGCGCAAATTTGGGGCTCACCTGAAATCAAACACGACATCAAACTTTTCGCTAATGCAGGTATAGAGCTTTCTGCTACCTCAGAAGCTTACATGTTTGGTAACTACGCCGAGCGTGAAGTTGAAGGTGGTTTCTACTTCCGTAACCCACACAATCGTGGTGGTGTGAACGACGGTGGTACAAATGACGATGGCGAGCAACTACTGCTTGTTGGTGATTTAACCGGTGATATGTCAGGTAACTGTCCAACCGACATCGTAGTTGGTGATAACGTACTAGAGAACCCGCGTTATATTAACGAAGTTCAGAACAATCCTGACTGTTGGGCGTTCAACGAAATGCTGCCAGGTGGTTTCACACCTCGTTTCGGTGGTACGGTTACAGATATGTCACTTGTCTTTGGTACGAAAGGCGAACTTGACCACGATATCACGTATGACGTGAGCTTGAACCTTGGCCAAAACGAAGTTGACTTTGCTATTAGCAACACTATCAACCCGTCTTTAGGTCCAGAAACACCTACAGAATTTAGCCCAGGTCGCTATACGCAGTCTGAGCAAACCCTTGATATTGATTTCACTAAGCCGTTCGATGTTGGTTTATATGAACCACTATTCGTGGCAACTGGTTTCCAATATCGCAACGAAAGTTATGAGAGCTTTGCAGGTGACACTGCCTCTTATGAAATAGGTCCGCTGGCGACACAAGGCTTTGGCATTGGCTCAAATGGTTTCCCTGGCTTGGCGGCCAATAGCCAAGGTCGTGTGTCCCGCAACAACATCGCACTGTACATTGACGCAGAAGCGTATATCACTGAAAACTTCATGTTAGCCGGTGCGCTACGTTATGAAGACTTCTCTGATTTCGGTGACACAACGAAAGGTAAGATTGCTTTCCGTTGGCAAGCACTTGAGAACATCGCTTTCCGTGGTGCGTTCTCAACAGGCTTTAAAGCACCTACCCTTGGTCAAAGCAACGTGCGTAACGTAACTACCGCGTTTGGTACAGGTGGTGAACTTATTGACCGTGCAACACTGCCTCCGACAGATCCAGTGTCTCAACTTAAAGGTGGTGAGCAGTTAACGCCTGAAGAGTCAGAAAGTATCACGTTTGGTGTGGTAGCCGATTTCGATAATGGTCTATTCATTACCGCAGACTACTACAACATCGAACTGACTGACCGTATCAGTACTGCCTCTGGTATTGCGCTGACTGAAGAAGACATTGCCACGCTGCTTGAGCAAGGTATCAACGATGCGTCTAGCTTCTCTGAAATCAGCTTCTTTACTAATGATTTCGACACCACCACCGAAGGTGTAGACGTAGTAGCGAACTATTCGATGGATATGATGGGCGGTGAAACTAAGTTCTCACTTGCATATAACTGGACGTCTACAGAAGTTGACCGCGCGTCGGACAATATCTCTGATTTCCGTATTCGCATGCTAGAAGATAACCTTCCAGCGGTACGTTACAGTGCAACAGCTAACCACACTAATGGCGACTGGCGCTTCCTTGCGCGAATGAACTACTACGGTAGCATCTTCGAAGATCACCTAGACTCTGCATTGCCGATTGACAAAGTAGGTTCTGAAATTACGTTCGACTTTGAAGTGGCATATAACTTCACTGAAGAGTTCACGGTAACTGTTGGTGCTAAGAACGCGTTTGATGAATACCCTGACGAAAACAATACTGATGCAGGTGGTATCACCTATGCACAGATTGCCGGTTCAGCGTATCCGACAACATCACCAATTGGTATTAACGGTGGCTTCTACTACCTAAGAGGTGTTTACACTTTTTAATAGGTAAGCAATTACCTATAAACCAAACTTTCACTTAATGTTTCAAAGTTAAGGGGGCATTAGCCCCC